>DDYW01000087.1 GCA_002348185.1 Candidatus Hydrogenedentes bacterium UBA2224
GCAGCGTGGAATACTGCTGTGAGCCCGGGCGGCCCGGGGGCGTGCGCAGTGGAACTGCCGCGGCAGGGGAAGAGGGTTTCGTTCGACAATCCGGTCGCCGGGCCCGTTGCCACGACGCCCGCCGAGTCCAGCGCGAAGGTGACATTTGAATCCCGACCAACCGCCGGAGCCAGTGGTGCGGCGCCGGTGGCGGTCGATCCGTATGACGTGCGTCCGGAGGCTTCCATCGTGCGGGGAGGGCCTTCCGGCAACGCGGCACCTCGGTTCCGGGACTATGGCGCAAGAGGAGCTTCGAGCAAGGCTGGGGGTCCGGCCGTGGGTTCATGAACAAAAGGCTCGTTTCCGCCATAGGGTCAGGAAGGTGAGGGACAGACCGTGTTGGAATACATACGCCAGTTCCTGAGCGGAGCTCAACGCACATGGCAACGCTTGTCGCTGAGCGCCCGCGTCAATATCGCGTTGTCGCTTGCGGCAACCATCGCCGTAATCGCCGTGCTGGTTGTCTACGGAAGCCGGCCGCAGTATGTCGGCCTCTATTCCGGACTGGATCGGGAAGACTCTTCCGCCATCATCCAGTACCTCGAAGACAACGACATCCCCTACCAGGCGCGCGATGCCGGCGCTACCGTCCTGGTGCCGACCCGCAACCTCAGCGACGTGCGCGTCGCCCTGCGAAACCAGAACCTGCCCAAGGCCTACGGCGCCGGCGCGGGCTTCGAACTCTTCGATCAGCCCAGCGTCATGACCAGTCAGGCCGATCAGAACATCAAATACTGGCGGGCCGTCCAGGGCGAGCTTCAGCGCATGCTGAACGAGTTCGCGTTCGTCCGCCGCTCGCTCGTCTATATCCACCGTGAAGAGGAAAGCCTGTTTTCCGACGAACAACGCCCCAACAAGGCCGCCGTCACCCTCGATGTGTCGCGCCCCCTCTCCAAGGATGAGATCCAGGCCGTTCTGGGGGTCGTGAGCTCGTTTGGCGGCGCCAACCTCGCCCCGGAGAACATCACCCTGGCCACGACGGACGGCAGAACCCTCAATCTTCCCGCGGAGGATGAATTTACCCAGATATCCAATCGCCGGCTGGATTTCCTCAATGAATATGAACGCCAGCGCGAATTGAAGGCCGAAACCGCTCTCGCGAAAATGGGCGTTAAAGGCTTCGTGCGCGTAAGCCTGGATATTAACACCAGTTCCGTCGAAGAGACCGCGACAAAGGCCGACAAGGGCACCCCGGTCAGCGAGATGATCACGCGCACCGAGACCACCAGCCGTGAATCCTTGCCCGAAGGCCCCCCCGGAACGCTCGCCAACATCCCGGAAGGTACCCCCGGCGCGCTCGAAACCACGGAGACCCAGCGCGAAGAGATCTTCAATTACGAGCCCAGCATCACCAAAACCACCACCATCACCCCTCCCGGAGCCATCCTTAAAGCCCGCGCAGTTGCTGTTGTATCAGGCACTTACGAGCCCGTCACCGACGCCGCGGGCAAGCCGACCAGCGAAACGCAGTACGTGCCCCGGCCGGACGAGCAACTCGAGGCGTACCGGGCCGTGGTCGCCACCGCCGTGGGGCCCGAGCTGACTCCGGAAGAGGTCGCCGTGTTTGACCATCCGTTTGAAATGGAACAGGATGCGGCGATTGAGACGTTTAAGGCGTTTGAGTGGGCGCAAATACAGGAAAATATGCTAAAATGGGGAAGCACTGCGCTCAAAGTGGTGCTGGTGCTCATTGGGTTCTTTGTGTTCAGGCGCTTCTTGATGCGGGTGCTGGTATTCCCTGAGGGGGAGGAAGAGGCGATGCCGCCGCAACACGAACCTACACTGCGGGAAATGCGCCGCCGGGAAATGGCCGAGGAGGTGGAACGCGTTTCCACCGAGCAGCCGGAGCAGGTAGCGTCCCTCCTGCGGGCCTGGCTGGCCGAGGGGGAGGAGTAGGCCACGGCTAAGAAGAAGAAAGCGCCGACGGTTGATCTCAGCGCCGTGGACGGCAATACCAAGGCCGCGATCCTGCTTGCGTGCCTGGGGCCCACGGCCGCTTCCCGCGTGCTGTCGCGTATGGATGATTCCGAAATCGAGCGTCTCACCCTCGATTTGTCCAGCCTGGGCACGATAGACCCGGAAACGCGCGAGGCGGTCATCGAGGAGTTTCATCAGATGATGGTCGCCAACCGCTACGTCACCCAGGGCGGCGTCGACTACGCCAAGACCATCCTGGAATCGGCGCTGGGACCGGAACGGGCCGTGGAAATCCTGACGCGCCTCCAGAGCAGTCTCCAGGAAGTGCCGTTCGAGTTCCTCAAGAAAGCGGATCCCAGCCAGGTCATCACCTTCATCCAGGACGAACATCCGCAGACGATCGCGCTGATTCTCGCCCATCTGCAGCCGGATATCGCGGCGACCGTGCTGTCGTCGCTCAACCCCGAGATGCGCACCGACGTGGTATTGCGCATCGCGACCATGGACCGGACGCCCCCCGAGATCGTGCGCGAAGTCGAGCGCGTTCTCGAACGCAAAATGGCCTCGGTCTTCAGCCAGGGCTTCACCTTTGCCGGCGGAGTCAAGGAAGTCGCCGAGATCCTCAACCGCATCGAGCGGGCCACCGAAAAGAACATCATGGCCGAGCTGGAAGAACGCGACCCCGAACTGGCCGACGAGATCTCCCGCCTCATGTTTACCTTCGACGATCTCATCTACGTGGATGACGGCGGGATTCAGAAGGCTTTGCGTGAGATCGACCAGAAGGACCTGGCCCTGGCGCTCAAACACGTGGATGACGACGTCAAAGAGAAGATTCTCAAGAACATGTCGACGCGCGCGCGCGACATGATCGCCGAGGAAATGGAGTACATGGGGCCCGTGCGCCTGCGCGATGTCGAAGAGGCCCAGCAGAAGATGGTGGGGGTGGTACGGCGCCTCGAGGAGGCGGGAGAAATCATTATCGAAGGACGAGGCGGAAGCGCGGAAGACGACATCATTGTGTAACGGCATGCCTTTGACAGTGGGGAGCTGTACCGGGGACATGGCAAAAATCATTAAATCGTGGGACGTGAATTCGCAGGAGTATCCGTCGTACCGGCGCAACGCGCTGGAGATTCTGAAGGCCGACCTCCACCGGAGTTCGGGAACGCTCGCGCTTGACCCGCGCCAGATTCTCGATGACGCACGGCACGAGGCCGAATTGAAGGTGCGTGAAGCCTATGCCGAGGGCCTGCGGCGAGGCACCGAGGCGGGGCAGGCGAAGTTCGCCGAGGCGGTCGGCACCGCCGCCGAAGCGCTCGAACACGCGGCCGCCGCGATGCGTGAGGCGCAGGCCGAGTTTCTGCTCTCCCTCGAACCGCAGGTGGTGGCCCTGGCGGCGGCCATCGCGGAACGTATCCTCCGCAGGGAACCGTCAATCGAGCCTGAACGCGTTCGCACCACGGTGCACGAAGCGCTGGTGCACCTCGAGAAGCGCGAGCGGATCACCCTGCGGATGAACCCCGCCGACCTCGAGGCCTTGAAAGAACAGAACATCGCCCTGCTCGAGGAATTTGACGCCATTGACGACCTTGAGATCATCCCGGATGACAGCGTCGCGCCCGGCGGGTGCGTGGCCCAATCCGAACTGCTTGAAGTCGATGCCCGTATGGAATCCCAGTTTCAGAAAATCGTAGATGCACTGCTGGAGTAAGCCGTGGCCATGCTTGACCTCGAACCCTATCAAGACCGTGTTCGGCAGAGCAGCCCCGTGTGTGTATATGGCCGCGTGGTGGATGTCGTCGGGCTGACCGTCGAAGCGACGGGGCCGGCGATGCGCATCGGCGACCTGTGCTACGTTCAGCCCCGCCACGGGGGAGACCGGGTGCCCGTCGAAGTGGTTGGATTTCGCGGCAAACGCATTCTGTTGATGCCTCTGGGCGACATGCACGGCATCGCCCCCGACAGCCTCTTGATCCCCACGAGCAAGCCGCAGACCGTGCGCGTCGGCGATGAGCTCCTGGGCCGCGTGCTCGACAGCATGGGCGTGCCTATTGATGGCGGCCCTGCCCCGAAAACGAGCGGCGAGGTCGCTCTCACGGCCGCTCCGCCGCGCCCGCTGGAACGCACGCGCATCGAGGAACCGGTCGCCACGGGCATCCGCGCCATCGACGCCTGCATCACCTGCGGCAAGGGCCAGCGCATGGGCATCATGTCGGGCAGCGGCATCGGCAAAAGTAAGATGATCGGCATGATCGCCCGCAATACCAACGCCGACGTGAATGTCATCGCCCTGATCGGCGAGCGGGGACGCGAGGTGCGCGAGTTCGTCGAGAACGACCTGGGACCCGAAGGGCTGGCCCGCTCGGTCGTCGTCACGGCAACCTCCGACGAACCCGCGCTGCGGCGCATTAAAGGGGCCTACATGGCCACCGCCATCGCCGAGTGGTTCCGGGAACGCGGCGCCGATGTCATGCTCATGCTGGATTCCATCACGCGGTTCGCCATGGCGCAGCGGGAAGTCGGCCTCGCCATCGGCGAGCCGCCGACCACGAAGGGCTATCCGCCTTCGGTCTACTCGCTCCTGCCGAAACTGCTCGAGCGCGCCGGGACCTCCGCCAACGGCAGCATCACGGGCATCTACGCGGTCCTGGTCGAAGCCGACGACCTCAACGATCCTGTGGGCGATGCCGTGCGCAGCATTCTCGACGGCCACATCGCCCTGTCGCGGGATCTGGCGACGCGCAATCACTATCCGGCCATCGACGTTAACGAGAGCGTCAGCCGCTGCATGATCGACGTCACCAGCGAGGAGCACCAGCGGCTGGCGGGCGAGTTGAGGCGGATTCTGGCCACCTACCGGGATGCCGAGGACCTCGTCAACATTGGCGCGTACGTCGCCGGGAGCAATCCGGACATCGACCGCGCCCTCAAACTCATGCCTCAGGTGCGCGCGTTCCTGCGCCAGGGGCTGTATGAAGAATCGCCGTTCGAGGATA
Source organism: Candidatus Hydrogenedentes bacterium UBA2224 (assembly GCA_002348185.1). Lineage (GTDB taxonomy): Bacteria > Hydrogenedentota > Hydrogenedentia > Hydrogenedentales > SLHB01 > UBA2224. The sequence continues at coordinate 4,956 of DDYW01000087.1, forward strand.
TCGAACGCCTGATGCGAAATGCGCTCCAGGGGTAACGCACAATGGCTGTTGCAAAACCGTTCCGGTATGACACGCTCCTGCGGGTCCGCCAGCGCCAGGAGGACCTCAAGTCGATGGCCCTCGCCGAAATGCGGCGCGCGGTGCACTTCGCGGAGCAGCAGCGCGCCGAGATCGTCGAACAGCAGCTCGCGGCCTTGACCACCGCGGGCGAGCTGGCCCGCCGCCAGTTCGACGCTGGCGAAGTCCGGCGCTATTTCTCCTACGAACGCCATCTTGCGCGCCTCGCCGTCGAGAAGGATGCCGAGATCCGCCATCTCCGAACGCAGGAACGCGGCCGGCGAACCGAACTCGAAACGGCCATGAAACGCCGGAAAATGCTCGAACGGCTTAAGGAACGACTGGAGCAGGCATACGAGTATGTCATGAACAGGGAAGAACGGAAGCGCCTGGATGAGACGGCCGTGAACCGGGCCGCCCTGGCGGATGGAAAGCAAAAGCCATGAAAACCCTGATCACAGCCATCGTGTTTGTAGTGACCTTTGTGGCGACCGTGCTTCTCTTGCTGTTCTTCACGGGAAACCTCAGCCGGGAAGGCCTCGCCCGGCTCCGGGGAGACGGGGAGGAGACGGCTTTAGTTCCAGTCGCCGAGGACGCGGACGAGACCAGCGCGCTCCTGACTACGCTTCGCGAGAAGGAAAAGCAACTGGCCGAGCGCGAAGCGGCAATTCAGGAAGAAGAAAAGCGTCTCGCGTTGCTGCGCAAGGAACTGGAAACGCTGCGCGACGGTCTGGAAACGATGCAGAAAAAGGTCAATGAATCCATGGACAGCGCGGATGAGGCGATCAATACGCGGATGGAGACCGTGGCGCGGTCTCTCGCAAGCATGGAAGCCAAGAATGCCGCACAAACGCTGACCTCCGAGATGTTCACGCCTGACGAAGCCGCGATGATCCTCCAGCGCATCGAGGAAGACCGCAAGCGCGGCGAAATCCTGAACGAAATGCCGCCGGAAGAAGCGGCCGTCGTGCTGCAGGCTCTCAAGAAACGCACCTACGGCTCGTGAGGCGTTTCCCGGCCCGTTCCGGCGAACTCAACCCCGCGTTTGGCCTCTCCGCGCCCTCAGGAAGTCCGCGGCCCCCCCGCGCGTGAACGGTCTTCCTGTCTATCCACTCTCGTGATTGGCCTCCGGGCACCTGCGTGTCCCGGGGTGTCCACGGTCGTTGCCCTTCCCGTGTTTTTGAAACGTGTAACGGGGAGGAAGCCCATCTCAAAATGAAAGGAGGTGATTTGATGTGGATATACCACCCGTATTGTTGCCGTTGATTCAGGCAAGCCAGGGCCTGGAGGCCTGGCTGACGTCTGCCCGGCAGAGCGGTGCGAGCGTGTCTGGTGAGACCTCGCCATTTGCCTCTGTCCTGGCGCAACAGGTCGCGCCGGCCATCGCGGCCGCCCTCGGCATGCCCGTCCTGATTCTCCCGGACGGGAGCATCGTGCTGGAGTTCGACCGTTCGAACCTCCCTGCCGGAGCCGTCGTGGTTTCACCGCCGTCCTCCCAGGTCCACTATGGCGTGGAGGGTTCGGACGCCGGGCAAGCCGGTGAATCGGACACTGCCGCGAAAGACGAGGCGCCGGAGGCGGGTGTGGTGGCCATGGCGCCAGATCTGGGACAGGTTCCTGACCTCCGTTCCCCGGCAAAATGTCTGTGCACCGGACAGGAGCTTGAGAGCGATTCCAGCACGCTTGCGCTGACGCCGCGAAGCGGGGCTTCGTATGGCGAATTGCAGGCCGCCACAGGCGGACGAGCCGGGCCGCCGGCATCCGCGCCTGTCCCGGATGCGCTGGCGGCATCCGCGCATACCGCGCGGAACGCACCGCCGTCTTCGGAGTCTAACGAAGCCGCAGCCCAGGGTTGGACGGCCTCAAGTCCGCCCGATGATCCTGCTGCAACCTCCGTGGACTTCCTGACCGCGCGGCAGGCCGTTGCGAACATGATGCAGCCGGGGAAGGCCCTCGATGCGAAACCCGCTTCCTCGGGTTCCGACAACGCGCCGCCGGGCCCGCAGTCCCCGGCGGCGGTGTCCGGACTGCCCCCGGCGGACCAGGAACAGGCTTCCCCACAGGGCGGCCAGGCCGGTGAGCGCGGCGTCCCAGTCCCAAAGGGCGCTCCGTCCCAAGCGGCGGCGGGGGAGGAGTTCCTGGTACGTCATGCCGTAATGGAAGCGGCTGCGCAGGATGCCTCAGCCGTGCAGTCCATGACGGATCCCCCGCAAGCGGCGAATCCGGCATCCGCGGGCCTGCCGCAGGGGAGCGCCGGGCCGCTTGCCGTCACGGCGAGCGTCTCGCAACCGGCCGGGCCGCCTCCTCAGGCTGGCAGCGAGGTAGTGGAATCCCACGCGCCGCAGCAATCGGCGTTTTCGGAATCCATGACCCAACTGGCAGTCAAGAGTGTCCGGTACCTGGTCTCGGAGGGCGAGCGCGCGCTTCGGATCCGGCTCGTGCCCGAGTCACTGGGCGAAGTGCGCGTGGAACTCGTGTCCGTGCGCGATGAACTGCATCTGAGACTGGTCTCGGGCAGCGCGTCTGTGCGGGAGGCGATGGAAACCGGCTCCGATGCGCTCCGGAATGCCTTGGCGAGAGACGGTGTCAATCTGGTCCGCGTGACCGTCACCGCTGACGGTGCGCCCTCCCAGGGGCACGGCAGTTTCGCGGGGCGCGGCCCATGGGCCGATGGCCAGCCGGGTTCCCGCTATGCGGGCTCGTCCGCCCAGACGTATCGGGACCCGGAGACGGCCAGCGCGGGCCATGCGGCGCGCGCCGCCTATCACGAAGGGAAGCTGAGTGTATACGCATGATCCGTCAGGTCGTGCGGTCGAGCACGCAGCAAAGACAACCACAACGAAAGGAGCAATGTATGAACGCGCTCGTTGCCGTTCGAGGCAATTTCGCCGGCGACCTGAGCCCCAATCCCGCGGAACGGGCCAAGGCCGCCTCGGAATTGCAGTCGATTACGAATGCACGCGTGGCGCACGTGCTGAAAAAGGCCGGGCTGGTGGTGAAAAGCGAAGACGCCGAGGTGGTGCATGCGATCAAGAACGACCTTGATCGTGACGCGTTTCTCAGCCTGCTGGTCATGGAGATGCAGAATCAGGATCCCTTGAACCCGGTGGATAACACCGAAATGGTCGCTCAACTGGCCCAGTTTGCCTCGCTCGAGCAGATGAACAATCTCAACGAGAGTTTCGAAACCCTCAGCGGCAATATCGACCAGTTGAACTTCATTTCGGCCAGCGGGCTCGTGGGGCATCAAGTGACCGGAGTCGACGAGGAAGGCAATCTGGTCCAGGGAACGGTCCAGACCGTGCACCTCGACGAAAGCCTCGTCTATCTCAATGTGGACGGAACGCTGCTCTCCATGGCCGGCGTCCTCAGCGTGGGGCAAACGCCATGATCGAGCCCCTACAGTACGCCACAGTGCAGGGGGTGACCGCCGCGGGGCATCTGCCTCAGGCTACCGCGACCGTCCCGCACGCGTCCTTCTCGGACGTCCTTGCCCAGGCGCGTCGCGCGCAATCGGCGCTTCGATTCTCCGCGCATGCCACCCAGCGGCTTCGAGAACGGAACATCGCGCTCTCGGAAGCCGACGAAATTGCGATGCGCGAAAGCGTTGACCGTGCGGCTGCCAAAGGCTCGCGGGAGACCTTACTCCTCACCGAAAACGCGGCGTTTGTGGTGAGCGTCGCCAATCGGACCGTTATCACGGCCGTTCCCCGCTCGGAAATGGAGGACGCCGTCTTCACCCACATCGACAGTGCCGTAGTCGTGGCCCCTGGCCCGGCTCGGAGTTGAGAACGTCAAGGTTACGGGCCGGACCCCGTTCGGGGAGGCCCTCGCGCCGCCGATCGATTGACGCGGCGCGGCAGCAGGAGGGTATATACAATGGGTACTGCTATCTACACGGGCGTCACGGGCCTGCAGACGCATCAGCGCCGCATGGATGTGATCGCCGCCAACATTGCCAATGTGAACACGCCGGGGTATCGTGCCGCGCGTGCGCTCTTCCAGGACCTGTTCTCACAAACCCTGGAAGGCGGGCGCGGCCCCGTGGACGGGTTCGGCGGCTCCAACCCGGTGCAGATCGGGTTGGGGGTTCAATTGGGCACCGTGGACACCATCCACACACAGGGTTCGCTGCAGACCACGGGCAACAACTCGGACCTCGCGATCCAGGGTACGGGCTTCTTTGTCCTGAGCGACGGCAGCAGTCTCTATTACACCCGCGACGGGTCGTTTACGCTGAATGCCCTCGGCCAGCTCATCGATCCCGCCACCGGAATGCGTGTCCAGGGGTATCTGGCCGATGAAACCGGCGAGGTGAACGTCAGCGCGGTTCCCACCGACCTCGAAGTCCCCGTCGGCGGCACGTCTATCGTCCGGGCCACCGAACAAGTGATGGTCCGGGGCAACCTCGATTCCCGCGCCGTCGCGGGCGACACGGTTCAGCGCCGGGCCAACGTATTCGATTCACTTGGCACGCCCCGGGAATTGCTGACGACCTTCGAGAAGATCCCCCAGGTGAATGTCGGCGGGACCAATTACAATGCGTGGTCCTATATTGTCGAATACACCAACGGGGACACGCCTCCCGTGACCACCCAGACCGGCGAGGGCGTGGTCCTGTTTGATGAGGAGGGCAACTACTTCGACGAAGGCACCCTTGTCGGCGGCGTGTTTACCGCGCGGCCGGCAGGAGCGCCCGAGGTCTCGGTGCCGCTGGCGGCCTTCGGCGCCCTCGATTCGTACCCGGACACGCCGTTCGAGTTCGAGATCGATTTCTCGTCGGTCACCGAACTGGCGTCCGATAGCGATGCGACGGTCACCAATCAGGACGGGTTTGCCCGCGGCACGCTCGAAAGCTTCAACATCGCTCGCGATGGCACGATCAACGGCGTGTTCTCTAATGGGCTCACCCGCGTTATCGGCCAGATTGCCCTCGCCTCCTTCGCGAATGTCGGCGGACTGGAGCGGGACGGCAGCAACCTGTTTCGCGATACCCCGTCCTCGGGTACCCCTCAGATCGGGTTGCCCAACACCGGGGGGCGCGGCCAGGTTTCCGGCGGCGTGCTGGAAGGTTCCAACGTGGACCTGGGCACCGAGTTCAGCAACATGATCGTCACTCAGCGCGGTTTCCAGGCCAATGCCCGCACCATCACTACCGCGGACACCCTGCTCCAGGAAACCGTCAACCTGGTTCGATGAGCCATGACGTGAACCCGTCCTGAGGAACCGGGGGCGGCCCGCGGGACCCGCCGCGCGCCGCCCCCGGTTCCGCGATTGCCACGGCGGAACCGGTTTCTCGCTTCCCGCGGGTCGGGCTTCGGGTTGTGGGTTAGCCTCCAGAGTGTTAGAATATTGCCGAACCTGCAGCGCACGTTCGGATAGGGGAGCCCAACAAAAGGCGTAGCGTATGGATATTGCCACACTTGTGGGTTTGATTTCCGGGGTCACCCTGGTAATCGTCTCAATTCTCATGGGGGGAAACCCGGGCGTCTTCTGGAGTTCGTCGTCCGTGGTCATCGTGATGGGAGGAACGCTGGCGGCAACACTGATCAATTTTCCCCTGGGCGATGTATTGAGCGTAATGAACACGGTGAAGAATGCGTTCTTTCACAAGGATGTTCCGCCCGAGAGCCTCATACCCCGGCTCGTCAGCTTTGCCACCATCGCCCGCCGCGAGGGCATCCTTGCGCTCGAATCCCACGCCGGAGAGGCCGGAGACGAATTCCTCGAAAAAAGTGTCCAACTCGCCATTGACGGCACCGCTCCGGAACTCATCAAGGACATTCTCACGACCGAGCTGGCGTTCATGGAAGACCGCCATTCCATGGGTCAGTCCATCCTCGTAGCCATGGGGACCTACGCGCCGGCGTTCGGGATGATCGGCACCCTTATCGGGCTCGTGCAGATGCTCGCCACGCTCGACGACCCCTCCAAGATCGGCGAAGGCATGGCGGTCGCCCTCCTGACCACCCTGTATGGCGCCCTGCTTGCCAATATGGTATTCCTGCCCGGGGCCGGCAAACTCAAAGTCAGAACCAGCAACGAACTCTTGGCCAAAGAGCTGGTGATCGAGGGCATTCTGTCCATTCAGTCCGGCGATAACCCCCGGGTCGTGGAACAGAAGCTCAAGGCGTTCGTTTCGCCGGCGGTGCGGCGCCAGGTCAGCTCAGCGTAAGATGCCCAAAGAGAAACGAAAGAGAGGAGGCGACGAGCCGCCAGGAGCGCCAGGCTGGATGGTGACCTATGGCGACATGATGAGCCTGTTACTCTGCTTTTTCGTGCTGCTGCTGTCCTTTTCATCCGTCAGCGAGAAGAAATACAGCCAGGCCGTTCAGTCGCTGAAAGGCGCGCTGGGAGTTCTCCCCAGAAACCTCTCGGTCATTCAGCCCTTCCCTATCGAGCAGATGCCTCCCAACCGGCTGCGCACCATCGAACGCATCGGCCGCATGATCCAGGAACGCCTCCTCATCAACAACAAGGCCGAGGATGTCAAAGTCGAATTCGACGAAGAAGGAGGCCTCAAAATCAATCTCCCCAGCCGGATTCTCTTTGACACTGCAAGAGCCGACTTGAAACCCGATGCGTTTCCTGTCCTCGAGGACATCGGCATGGTTCTGAAAGATCTCCCCAATGCCCATATCGAGATCCGCGGGCATACGGACATCCGTCCCTTGACCCCGGGCGGGAAATTCGAGGACAATTACCATTTGAGCTATGGCAGGGCAAAGAGCGTGACGGACTTTCTCCACGACCGCGCCGGGATTCCGCTGGGCGCATTTGAGGTGATCGCGTGTGGACCGTCGCAGCCCATTGCAACAAATGAGACGGAAGAGGGCATGCAGGCCAACCGGCGCGTCGAGATCAACGTCCGAGGCGATTTTTCCGACGAGACGACGCAAGACCTGCGGCAGAAGATCGACCAGATGGAAAGCGAAATCGGACCCGAACCGGAACAATGAGTGAGGTAAGCGCGTATGGCTGACGAACCACAACCCGCGGTACCCGTGCCGAAGAAATCGTCTCTTGCCGGCCTGCTGATTTGGCTCGGCGTGGCGTTCATGGTCGCGGTGCTCGGCGCGCTCCTGCTGTATTTCGTCATGTTCAGGCCCAGACTGGCGGAGGAGGCCGTGCCGGTGGACGCCGGTTCGGGCGACAAGCTGAATCCCAATACCGTCACGGTGGACTTCGATGAGTCCGTGGCATCGGTCAAAATGCCTCAGGACAGCCAGCTCCCGGCATCGCTGCTGTCATTCCAGGTCTCGCTCGAGTGCACCGACCAGATCACGGCCGCGCTCGTGCAGAAGCATATCGCGCGCTTCACCGACATGATCAATAAACAGCATGAGTTCCGGAGCCGGGCCGAGCTGGACGATCCCCGCGTCAAGGCCGATATTCAGAAGACCATCCTTCTCGAGGCCAATACAATTTTGAAACAGCTGCAGCCGGGGCCGCCCGACCCGAATATTCGAGTCACGGCCGTGTTTCACAAACGGTTTCTCGTGAGCGACTGAACGTGATGGATGCGGAAGCCAGGCAACCCCACGACCACGAGTTCCGAGAGGTGAACCCCCAGGGCGCCTACGGAGCGGAACGCCTCTCGCTGGACGACCTCAAAGAGGTCAGAATGACCCTTACCGCGCACCTGGGCAATTGCTCGATGACCGTGCGGGAAGTCCTGGGGCTCCGGCGCGGTTCGGTCGTCTCCCTCGACCGTCAGGCCGGGGAAATGACGGACATCTACGTGAACGGGTTGCCCCTGGCGCGCGGAGAGGTGGTGGTCATCGCGGACGTGCTGCACGTTCGGATCGGGGAGATTATCGGTCAGGAAGACCGCTCAGGGTCGGAAGAGGGACATGAAGACGTATCGGCCAAGTAGGGGTGTCCGCCTGGCCGCGGCGGCCGCGCTTCTCTGGGCGTGTGCTTGCGGGGCCGTGGGGCAGGACCCCGCTCCGGAAGCCGTGGAGGCTTCCGTCCAACCCGAGGAATATAACGAATACGAGGCCATCCCGCCCCCGCAACTGGATCTTCGCTCGGGTGTCGCCTCGGAGACTCCCGGGGAAACCGTTCCGGAACCACCCGGCGCGGAACCCGCGGAACCGGCGGCCGAAACCCCTGCGGGAGAGTCCGACCCGCTCATGGACCAGGTAAACCGTGAACTGGCTGCCCGGCGCGGCGCGACGCCCAGCTCCGAGGACACCCCACCGAATCTCCCCGCGTCCGATGCGCGTCCGCACAGCCTGCTCCAGGCTTTCGCGTGGCTTCTGGTCGTGATTGCCCTGATTCTGCTGGTCTATTACGGACTGCAGCGACGCACCCGAGGCGGCCAACTGCGCACGGGAACTCAACTGGCTGCGGTTCTGGGGCGGATTTACCTGAGTCCCCGGATGTGCCTCCACTTCGTCCGCACCGGAGGAAAGGTCCTGGTGGTCGGACAGACGCAAAATGCCCTGAGCCTGATAGCGAGTTTCGACGAAGCCGAGTTTGCTGTTTCGGCGGAACCGGCCGCACAGGACGTGGCGGACGGCCCGGCCGCCCGGCCCGAAGCCGACTTCTTCTCGCAACTTCGCAGCAACCTGTCCCGGATGCATCGTAAAGACGTTGAGACGGACTCGGTACGCGAACCGCTCGAGTCGATTGACGAGGACGATATCGCCGCCTTGCGAGGGGACATCCACCGGTTGCAGGAATACCTGCGGGACTCTACGCGTGAACCCGAACCTTAAGCGACTGCTACAGGCCTCGGCAGTCGGGGCCCTGCTGCTGGCATCCGCCGCCGCCCTCGCCCAGGAGGCGCCCGACGACACCGGGCCGCTGGGCATCGAGAACGTTCTGCGGGGTCTCGAGGGCGCCACGGCCCCGGATCGCATCTCCACCACGATGGCCCTGTTCATTCTCCTCACGGTGCTCTCCCTGGCCCCGGCGATTGCGATAATGACGACCTCCTTCCTGCGCATTGTCGTCGTTTTCGGCTTTCTGCGCCAGGCCATGGCCACCCAGCAGACCCCTCCCAACCAGGTCCTTGTCGGGCTCGCCCTGATCCTGACCCTGTTCATCATGTCGCCGGTCTATCAACAGGTGTACAAGGAGGCGTACCGGCCCTATGTCGAGGAGCAAATCGGGTGGGACGAGGCCGTGGACAACGCTATCGGCCCGATGCGCGACTTCATGTTCCGTCAGGTGCGCGCCAAAGATCTCGCCCTTTTCATCGACATCTCCAAAATGGAGCGTCCGCAGACGCGCGACGACGTGCCCACCATAACGCTGGTTGCCGGGTTCGTCCTGAGCGAGATCCGCATNNNNGTGTTCGTGTCTCTGCCCTTCAAGATCATCATGTTTGTTCTGGCCGATGGCTGGTATCTGCTGATTCAGGAGTTGGTGGCAGGCTTCAGGTAGGCGGGGCGTTACAGATGGACAAGAAACTGGTCGCGATCCTGGTAGGCGTCGTGTTCCTTGCGGCTCTCCCTCTCGTATGCCAACTGACCAAAGAACCGGTGCCGATTACGGTCGACGACATCAAAGCTACCTACAAAGCACGGAACTTCTCGGTCGCGAATGAACGGCCGGTGAGCCGGGCCCGTTACCAGGCCGACGCGGAGACCTTCATGACCGTCAATGGCGCGCAGGTGTACCTGTTCACGTATTCCAACGTCGCCGTTATTGACGGGGAAATGGCCAAGATGGAAGCGGATGCCGCACGCCTCCCGCCCGCCTATGGCTCCAGAAACGCGGCTGCGGCCCTGCGCAACAAGCACTATGTTATGCTGATTGTATCCAACAATCTCGAACTCCGCGAGCGGATCGCGCACGTATTCACGTCGCTCCGGAATCCCGGTCCGCCACCGCCGCCCCCCGAAGAACCGGTGCAGCGCCGGCGTTTCTGAAGCGGCCTACTCGAACTCCCCCAGCCGTTCGGCAATCATGCAGGCCGCGCCAAGAACCACGGCGTCGTCGCCTAGTTTCGCGGTGACGATTCGGACGTTCTTGCGCAGGAAGGGCATCGCATGCTCCTTGATCCCGCGCTTGACTTCTTCGAGGTACAGCTCGGGCATGGATTCCACCAGACCGCCCCCGAGTACCACCGCCTCGGGACTCAGAATGTTGATGGCATTCCCCGTGGCCACACCCACATAATAGGCGGCCTTTCGTATCACGCCCTCAACCATTTTCTCGCCCGCTTTCACTGCGTCCGCGAGCGCCCCGCTGCGAATTGCGGAGAGGTCCGTTCCGCAGGTTGCCAGAATAAATGGCGCATCCCCCCGGGCCGCGAGCGCCGCCACGTTCGCCGCGATAGCCACCCGCGACGCAAGCCCTTCAAGACAGCCCCGCTTGCCGCAGCCGCAATAGGGACCATCCACCTCCAGGGTCATGTGCCCGATTTCGCCCGCCGCCCCCGAGAAACCGTAAAAGACTTTGCGGTCGATGATGATGCCCGCCCCGATGCCGGTTCCCGGAAACACCCCCAGAACGCTTTCGCAATCGCTCACTTCGCCAAACCGGTACTCGCCATACGTGCCGACGTTGACGTCGTTGTCCACCACGACCGGTACCTTGAACGTCTTCTTCAGGTACTGCGCCAGCGGGAAGTTCTTCCATGCCAGGTTCGGCGTGTCGATGATCACCCCGGTTCTCGGGTCGAGTGGGCCCGGCGACCCTACGCCTATCCCGCGAATCGTATCCACATGCGCCTCGTCGAGCGCCTCCTGGATCGTCCGGGTGAGGCGCTCTTCCGTCGGCTCGCCTTTGCTGGATTTGCTCTTGCGCTTGTTCCGCCCCTTTACCTTGAACTTGTGGTCATACACGACCGCCATCAGCTTCGTGCCGCCGATGTCAACGCCGACTACGTGCTCCCCTTGCGACAAAAAACCGTCCATGGAAAACCTCCGCCTGTTGAAACACGAAGAATAGCACGTTAATGCCGCGCCTTTACAGCGCCGCGCCTGCGCCCGACGTCAGAAAGTCTCGTCTTCCAGGAGCCGGATGCCGACGATGCGGGCAAGCTTGAAGCTCCGCGCACCGCCGTGCTGCTGACAGTGGCCGCTCACGGAGGGCGACGACCCGGTGATGTCGAGCGCCACCGGGTTCAACTGGCGGGTGGCCGGGCGGGCGCTCCACGTGGACTGGTAATTGATCAGCACGGGGTGGCGGCCTTCGATCGCCTCCTCGAGAATCTCCCGCATGATGCGCGGCGGGTACGACGGCAAGGGCACGAGCGCCGGCGTCTCCTTCTCCTCCTGCTCACGCCGGGTTTCCGGACGCGCTGGCGATTCGGAATCCTCCATGCTGTGATACTCGACCCAGCGCGGCGCCCAGGTCTCCGGCGGCTCCGGGTCGGCAATGTCGTCGGCCTTTCCCATCGTAATGCCGTGTTCCCGGAGAATCCGCTTGAACGCCACCAGGCTGCCCTGGCGGACAACCAGCGCATACAGCCCCAGACGGCCCGCGATCTGCTTCTCAATGCGGGGGACTTCCAGGATCGCGTCGCACGTGTCGGGGTCGTCAAAGCGCACGATGGTGGCGGTCTTCGACCGGGCCTCGCCGGCCTCGCCGGCCCATGCCCGCAAGGCCAGACGGTAACGCGCGGCCAGGGGACCTTTCGACAGCGCCTCGATCTGTGCCACCAGCAGCGCAGCGTCTTCCTCCGTCTTCACCCTGGCACGGTTAAGCGACACCGTCATGCCGGATGCCGGGCCCGTGATCTCAACCTGCCCGATCTCCTCCAGACGGCTTCTCAGGAACAGGTTCGTGTCTTCCCACGAGGCATGCAGGCGAAGCCCTTCCTCCTGCTCAAGCGCCGGCGGCAGCGCATGCGTGTAGTCAACCACCGCGCAGTCCTCCGGCGCCTCGCCCACGACCAGAAGGTAACGCTCCCCAAGACGTACGCTGTCTGCGAGTGTTGGCGCCGTTTCCCTGGCGTGCGCCGCGCTCACGCACTCTACCACCTGACAGGACCGCCGGATGGTGATCGCGGACAGCTTGGACTTCCAGACCTCGAACTGCGTCAGAACGTTTGAGGGCAGCGTTTTTGTGGACGAACGCTCCAGCAACTGAATCAGGCGGTCGATGTCGAGTCCGGTCCGGATGCCGTGATAGACGCTTTCCTGAGTGAGGCGGTACGTGGTGGCCATGCCGCCCCGCACGCGCTCGCAAAACATGTCCAGCTTCCGCCGCAGATCGGGCGGACAGCGGTCCAGATACGCGATAATCTCGAAATCGGGCTGCACGACCAGCGCGTCGTGATGTTCGTCCTGCACCGCTGCCGGCGCCTCCCCCTGCCCCAGCACGTACCGGCCCAGCTCCGTGATGCGGAACAATGCGCCGTCATCCGTCAGTTCCACGATGCCCATGCCGGCGAGCAGGCTCCTGATCATCCAGGTGAAGAGGCGTTTTTCATGGGCCTGCCACGCTTGTGGCCGCCACTCCGTTCCAGGGCCTCGCACGCTGGCCTGGATGGCCCGCCAGGGCTCCTGCAGAAAGAGAACGTTCGGATCCAGACGCCGGATGGCTTCGACGAAGACCGCTGTGGAGTACCAGATCCCCGGCTTCTGCGCTTTCAGGATTTCCGCCGCGAGCAGCTTGTGATAGGTTCGCCGCTGCGTGCCCGGCTGCAAATGCTTCTCCAGGGTCTCAAACAGCATGGGGAAGAAGAGGATGATGTCGGGCAGCGCCTCGCTCGCGAGATAGGCTTCAAACAGGGCGCGCATACGCTGGGGCCGGCCCCCCGACGCCCATTCGTTGGCCGCGGCCGTGGTCACGAATCGCCCGTCCCTGGGCGCCACGCACCCCAGTTGAAGGGCCATCGCGAGGGAAATGTCCATCGATTCACGCGAGAGTCCTGCTTCGCGGGCCATCTCATAGGCCCTGGCCGCGTCGGTCTTGTGCAGCGTGCCCGTGCCCGTGACCCGGGGCATCAGTCCCTCGATGATGCGCAGCGTCTCGAGAAACTCCGTCGTGGCCTGGGTGATGGTTGCCGGTTTCGGCGGCGTGGCGGGCTCGCCCGATTCCGGAATCTCCACGTCCAGGAGCGGGGGAGAAGGCAGGCGGCGCGCGATGCCTTCCGGCACACAGACGGTCGGCGAGGCCACCCCGTTGGTCACGCTCTGCCGGATATGACTGATGGAAAACGCGCCGCTGTTCTGTTCGGGAAGCGCCAGCAACAACCCTTCGCGCACCAGACTCTCGACCTGCTCCAGAGCGTCCTTCGCACCGTAAAGCCCGGGAACCGACACCAGATCCACCACGCGCATTCGTCCGCGCCAGTCAACCAGCTTCAGCGCCCGCAGCGCGCTGTCTCTAAGGGATTTGATGGACTGGTCGATGTGCAGCGGGTCGCGCAGAACCTTTTCAAGGGCCCGAATCCGGCTGTCGCGGTTGGCCACGGCCAGTTGCCGGGACGCGCATACTTCGCCCAGGGCTTCGGTCGTATAGCCGCGCAGGCATTCCTTTATCGTGAAGGTCTCGCTCACTCCAGCACTCTCGGCATGTGCCCCAGCGTCTGAAGGCGTTTCACGACGTCCTCAACCGCCTGAGGCTGCACCGCGATGCAGCGCTCGGACAGCCGCTCGCCAAGAAACGCCTTCAGGACGGGATCCCGCTCGATTTCTTCGAGTAACAGGGGATCCTGCACCTCAATCAGCGCAATTCCTTTATGAACCTTTGTTCTTTTCGCAGACATAGAAGTAGATAGTATAGCAATCCGCGTGTTCAAAAGCGAAATCGGCGCCGCCTCCTCCGGAGCAGGCTCGCCCGGCCCGGGAGCGCCGAGCGCCAACTCTGCGCGCTTCTTCCTCCAAAAACGTGGACGACACCCCAGCGCCCCATTCTCATCGCTCAAAACTGAGGCGAGGCGTGGATGGCCCGTGGGCTGCGCTTTTCCGTACAAACGGAAAAGGGGAGAGGCCCCGCGGGACCTCTCCCCTGGATAGTCTGTCCGAAAACAGGCCTATTCGCCCTGTGCTCTGGCCTTCTCGTAGGCGGCGACGATCTGCTGCGCCACGTGTTCCGGCACCTCTTCATAATGACTGAAGCGCTGGCTGTAGGTGCCCCGGCCGCCCGTCATGCTGCGGAGGTCCGTCGAGTACCGCAGAATGTCGGCCTCCGGCACCTGGGCGCGAACCATCTGCCGGCCGGGTCCTGCCGGTTCCATGCCCATGATTCGTCCGCGACGGCTGTTCAAGTCGCCGTTCACATCGCCCATAAACTCATCGGGAACAACCACTTCCAGCTCGACTATGGGCTCCAGCAGGCACGGATTGGCTTCCCGGACGCCCTTCTGGATCGCCATCGACGCGGCAATTTTGAACGCCATTTCCGACGAGTCGACATCGTGGTAGGACCCGTAGAACAGCTCCACTTTGATGTCCACCACCGGGTATCCGGCGATCACGCCCTTCTCGAGCGCATCCTGGCAGCCCTTATCGACGTGCGGAATGTACTGCCGCGGAACCACCCCGCCGACGATGTTGTCGATGAACTCGTAGCCCGCGCCACGCTCGTTCGGAGCGATCCGAAGATGCACATCGCCATACTGGCCGTGCCCGCCGGTCTGCTTTTTGTGCTTGCCCTGGACCTCCGACTTGCCGCGCACCGTCTCCTTATAGGCGACTTTGGGCGTGCGCGTCTCGGCCTCCACGTTGAATTTCCGTTTCATGCGCTCGAGGAGAATGTCCAGTTGCAGGTCGCCCATCCCGCGGATGATGTGTTCGTTCGTGGCGGTGTCCCGGTAGTGCGCGAACGTCGGATCCTCTTCGGCCATGCGGTTCAGAGCTTCGCCGATCTTGTCCTCGTCCGCGCGCGACTTCGGCGAGATCGCCAGCTTGACCATCGACTCCGGCAGCGCGATCGCGGGGAGAAACAGCTCGTTGCCCGCCGCGGCAATCGTATCGCTGAAATGCGTGTTCTTCAGTTTGGTCATGGCTGCCAGGTCGCCCGGGCCTACGCTGTCCACCGGCGTCTGCTCCTTGCCGTTCATCAGGTAGAGCTTGCCGGTGCGCTCTTTGGTCTGCGTGCTCACATTGTAAAAATCCGTGTCGGACCGCAGCGTCCCCGCGAACACCCGGAAGAACGTGAGCTGTCCCACATAGGGGTCCACGATCGAACGGAACACTTGAGCCAGAAAGGGCGCGTCTTTCGACGGCTCCACGACTTTCTCTTCACCGCCGCGGGTCTTCGCCGTGATCGTCCGGTCGCAGGGCGACGGGAAAATCGTGGCCACGAGATCCATAAGGTGTTTCAGCCCGGCCTCTTTCGACACGCTCCCGCCGATGATCGGGACGATCTTGCCCGCCTGAATGCCCTTCTGAAGCCCCTGGTTGAATTCTTCGGGCGTAAGCTCCCCGGCTTCGAGGAATCTCTCGAGCAGCGAGTCGTCCGATTCGGCCACGACATCGATCATCGCGGTCTTCAATTCCTCAATCCGGGCCGCCAGTTCATCGTTTTGTTCGGTCAGGATGTTGACCGCGCCGCTCAGACTGTCGGAATGGCCGACCGGAAGCACAAACGGCACGCACTGCGGACCGTAGGTGGCCTGGAGCGCCGCCACTACCTCGTCGAAACTCGTGTGTTCACGGTCGAGTTTGTTCACGAAAATGGCGCGCGGGGTCTGGTGCTTGTCCGCGTACTTCATCGCGACGTCGGTACCCACCTGGATCGGCGAGGTCGCGTCCACCACAATAATCACACTGTCGAGGACCGGCACGGACGCGGCGATCTCCCCCACGAAATCCGCGTAGCCGGGGTGGTCGACCAGGTGGATGCGCTTTCCGGCCCATTCCAGATTCATGAGCTTCATGCAGATCGTCTGCTGCCGGTCGATCTCCTCCTGGAGATAGTCGCCGACCGTGTTGCCATCCTCGATCTTCCCGAGGCGGTTGGTCTTGCCGGCCATATGCAGGATATGTTCGATCAGCATCGTCTTGCCGGTGCTGCTATGTCCCAGAATACCTACGTTGCGTACATTTGCCGGGTCGACAGTGGCCATTTCGTAAATCCTCCAAAAAACAAGTGTTTCCTGCGTGCGGTGGCCCGCGTGACTATGCTGATCCCCGGTAGAAGGCTGCCAATCGAGAACGGACACCGAATGGCAAGTATACTACGCGGGGAAGACCTCTCTCAAGCTGGCTGCGGCTCCCGCGGAGACCCGGGCGGGGCCATCAATGCCGTCGTGGAATGCCCAGGAATTCGAGGCTTGCCCGGGTATTGGCGTTGGTCTCCAGCGCGTACGTGATCGGAAGCCCCGTCGATTCAAGGGACTTTAGGGCGGCGCGGATGTCGAGGCGGCCCTGCCCGAGCCCGAGATGATCGTCGTACGTGCCCCGCGTGTCGTTCATGTGCACGTGGGCCAGGTGGCGGCCGTAGGCCGCTATCCATTCCGCAATGCTCCGCCCGCTGTAGATCTGGCTGTGCGCCAGGTCAAGGCAGAGCTTGAATCCCGGCAGGTCCAGGGCATCGGCCAGACGGCGCATCGGCGCGGGGTCCTCGTCAAACATGTTCTCGATGTAGATGGCCTGCCCCCGCGCTTCCGCCGCCTCCAGAATCTCCGGCCAGAAACGCAGGCTCGCCTCGTGGTACAGGTCGGGATAGGTCTCCAGCTTCAACAGCGTGTTGTACTGGCTGTGAAACAAAACGTAGCGCGCGCCAAGGGTCTGAGCAATGTCGAGCGATGCCAGGTAGCGCATGCGGCAGACCCGGACAATCTCCGGGTCGGAACTCGTGTGGGTGGTATCGATAAACGGCCCGTGAACGCCGATTGGGCCGCGCAGACGCTTGACGCGCGCTGCAACTTCCCCCAGCAGTCCCGAGATGTCTCTGGTGAACATTTCCGGGAGCGAGAAGGTCTGGATCTCCGCCCCCACGCGGTATTCTTCCGCGCACGCAAGCTCATCTTCCACGTCGCGGTTTACGGCTACCAGGATCCGGCTCGCGGGGAGCAGTTCGGGTGGCGGCGTCTCATTGCGCGTCATCATCTTCTCCACGGGTCTCCCGTTCACGCAACTCGCGGCGCTGCACGGCGATCTCCCTTCGAAAACGCCGTACGGCCTCCGCGTGTTCGCTCATGCTTGTGCTGAAGGTGTGCGTTTTGCCGTCGGCATTGGACACGAAAAAAAGGTAATCCTCCTCCGCGGGGCGCAAGGCCGCCCGCAGGCAGGCTACGCCCGGATTGGATATGGGCCCCGGAGGCAGCCCTTTGCGCCTGTATGTATTGTACGGCGAATCCGTCTCTTTGTCTTCATTGAGTATCCGCTCACCGTATTTTCCCAAAGCATACTGCAGCGTGCTGTCCAGGTCCAGCGGCATCCCCGCCTTCAGCCGGTTGTAGATGACGGCCGCCACCAGGGGGCGCTCTTCATCCACCCGGCATTCTTCCTCGATCAGCGAGGCCACCGTGACCACCTCCAGAAGATCCCGTTCGGCGGTTTCCGGGAGCTCCTTCCGCAACGCGGCGTATTCGCGCTCAAACTGGCTCAGCTGCCGCTCCACCACGGCGCGTTCGTCGGGCTTCTCCTCGAAATAGTACGTGTTTGGCATCAAGAAACCTTCCAGATTGGGCACATCGAGCCCGAGACGCGCAATCAGCCCCGGGTCCGTAGCGGCTTCCCGGAATGCCTCGGGCTCATCAAACTGGGCCGCCATCTGCACTATCGTGAGCCCTTCAGGAATCGTGACCTTGAGTTCGTCCGGGATGTCTCCCGGCGGCATCTGCCACTGGGTGCCTTCCTGGAGATGATTCAGAATCTGCAACGGCGACAGCCCCGAAGGCAGCTCGTAATACCCATGCTTGACCGGGCGGCCGGTCGTATCCAGGCGCATCGCAAGCCGGAAAAACAGTTCGTGTTCCACAAGGCCAATTTCGGCAAGCAGTTGCCCCACCGCCTTGCCGCTCAGGCCCTCCGGGATGGTGATGGCCACGGTCTCCCCCGGCGTGCCGGGTCGGGTCACATGTTCATACGCCAGGTACGCCCCCACGCCAAGCGCCGCGACGCCCAGAAACACCCACACCAACAGAAGCAGGACCAGTCTGGCCACAAGACGCAGACACGACCACTTTCGCCCGGGCTGCCGCGCATCGGTCTCTGTGTTCATGGGGGCTCGGGGACTCCCCGGCGGCTCTGCCGGTCGAGGTACGTCTGCAGTATATGCTGCGCTGCCACCATATCAATCACGTTCTTGCGCTTCTTTCTCCGCATATTCGCGTCAATCAGGGCCCGCTGGGCCGCGGCGGTCGAGAAGCGTTCGTCCTGGGTCACAATATCAATATCCAGGATCGACTGGAGGGTTTCCACAAAAGCCAGCACCTTCGCCGCCTGGGGGCCAACGGCGCCGTTCTGGTCCAGGGGCAGCCCTACGACGACCCGCACCGCCCCGACTTCCTGCGCGAGCGCACGGATGGCGGCTGCGTCCTCTTCGTGGGAATGTGCGGCAAGCACTTCGCGGCCCTGGGCCGTGATGCCCAGGGGGTCGCTCACCGCGATGCCTATCCGCACGTTGCCGATATCCAGCCCGATAATCCGGCCCACTTCAGGCACGGCCACCTCCTTGAAGTCCCTCTATGCGTTTCGTGCTTTCGGCGCGCCGTTGCCGTGGCCCGGCGCCTGGGACAGGCACTGGCGGACGATCTCCGGCGCCCGGGCGATGGCCTCGCCGATCTTCTCGGGGTGTTTGCCCCCGGCCTGGGCCATATCCGGGCGCCCGCCCCCCCCGCCGCCCACGATGGGGGCGAGGAGCTTCACAATATCGCCGGCTTTCGCCCGCGCCGTCAGATCTTTCGTGACGCCGACGCACAAGACCGCCTTGTCGTCGGCGCCGGATGCCAGTACGACGATTCCGGAGCCAAGTTGGTCGCGCAGTTTGTCTATCACCAGGCGCAATCCGTCGGCGTCCTGGTTCGCGACCTCGACGGCCAGAAGCTTCACGCCGTCGACGTCCTGCACCTGCGACATATAGTCGACCGCCCCACCGGTGGCCGCGGCCTGTTTCCAGCGCATAACCTCCCGGCTCAGGCGCCGGTTCTCCTCCATAACCGCCTGAACGCGCGCAAGCACCGCATCGGCGCTGGCGTTCAGCATCTGCGCGACACGCGTCAACTGCTCCTCCTGCATCTGGATGGTGTCCAGGGCGCGGTCGGCGCACACGGCCTCGATGCGCCGCACGCCCGCGGAAATCGAAGATTCACTCAGGATTTTGAACGCGCCGATGACCCCGGTCCGGTCTACATGGGTGCCGCCACAGAGTTCCATGCTGATGTCGTCCACCTGCACCACGCGCACGGAATCCCCGTACTTCTCGCCGAACAGCGCCATGGCGCCGGCCGCCCGCGCGTCCGCAATCGGCATAACCTGCGTCGCCACGGTCGAATCGGACCGAATGTACTGGTTTACCAGGCGTTCAATGTCATGAAGACGATCCGCGGGGATGCCCTCGAAATGCGTGAAATCGAACCGAAGCCGTTCCGGGGACACCTGCGACCCCGCCTGGTGCACATGCTCGCCCAACGTTTCCTGCAACGCCGCCTGCAACAGGTGCGTGGCCGTGTGATGGCACGCGGTCGCCGTGCGCGACGCATTATCCACCGAGGCCTGCACCGTGTCGCCCACGCTCAGACGGCCCTGGGTCACCTTCGCGTAATGGAGACGGAGGTTCTCCAGAGGCGCGCGGGTCGTCGCCACGTGGGCGCTGCCCCCGGCGGCTTCCAGCGTGCCCATGTCGCCGATCTGGCCGCCTGACTCCGCGTAAAACGGGCTCACGTCAAGAACAACTTCGCCTTCCTGGCCGTCCGCAAGGGTTTCCACCTTCCTGCCGTCGCGAAGGAGCGCCCGGATGGTGGCCTCGCACGACAAGCTGTCGTAGCCTACAAACTTCGTCTCGCCAAGCTCGTCGCGGAGTTTGCGGTAAATCGGGGCAATCTCGTGCTCGCCCGTCCCCGCCCACGCGCTGCGGCCCAGTTCACGCTGCTTCCGCATGGCCTTCTCAAACCCCTCCCGATCGACGGTATAGCCGCGGTCTTCGGCAATGTCCGTCGCGAGGTCCAGGGGGAAGCCAAACGTGTCATGGAGGCGGAACAGCTCGGCGCCCGGCACCGCCTTGCTTCCGGTCTTTGCAAGTTCCGCGAACGTCTCCTCGAGAATGTCCATACCCCGGGCCAGGGTGCTGGCAAAACGTTCCTCTTCGGTATGGATGATCTTCTCGATCTGGAACTGGCGCTCCTGGAGTTCGGGATACTGGTGGGCCATGAGCTCGAGCACCGTGTGCGACAATTCGAAGAGAAACGGTCTTTCCAGCCCGATTTCGCGCCCGAACCGCGCCGCACGCCGCAGGAGGCGCCGCTCGACGTAGCCCCGGCCTTCATTCCCCGGAAGCACCCCGTCCGCAATCATGAACGAGAGCGCGCGGATGTGATCCGCAATCACGCGAAACGGGACTGGGTTCGCCGTGTACGACGCGCCAGCCAGGGACTCCGTATGCTGGATGATGGGGAAGATGTGGTCAACATCGAAAACCGTTTCCTTGTCCTGAAGAATCGCGGCCATGCGTTCGAGGCCCATCCCCGTGTCAATGCCGCGGTTCTTGAGCGGCGGACGCGACCCGTCCAGTTGCTGGTCGAACTGCGGAAACACCAGGTTCCAGTATTCCATGAAACGGGCGTCGCCTTCCGCGCCCAGGGGGCCCGGGCCGAAGGCTTCGCCTCGGTCCAGGTGCAGCTCGGAACACGGGCCGCAGGCCCCGGTGTCGCCCGCCGGGCCCCAGAAATTGTCCTTGGCGCCCAGCCGGACAATCTTCGCGGGGGGAATGCCGATCTCCGTCTCCCAAATGCCCGCGGCCTCGTCATCGTCTTCGTACACCGAAACCCAGATCCGCTCCGCGGGGATCTTGACCACCTGGGTGGAGTATTCCCACGCCCACTGAATTGCTTCCCGCTTGAAATAATCGCCGAACGAGAAATTGCCCATCATCTCGAAGAACGTCATGTGACGCGCGGTCTTGCCCACCTCGTCCAGGTCGTTGGCTTTGCCCCCGGCCCGAAGGCATTTCTGCGCCGTGGCGGCCCGCCGGTACGGCACCGGGACCTCGCCCGTGTAGTACGGCTTAAACTGCACCATTCCCGCGCTGCTGAACAGCAACGTCGGATCGTTGCTGGGCACGATTTTGTCGCTGCGCTCCACTACGTGGCCGCGTTCACGGAAGAATTCAAGATAACTGGAACGGATGTCGTCGGTTTTCACGCGTGTTCTCCATTGATGACCCTGGCCCCGCGGGCGGCGCCGCAAAGATTACATAAAATATCGGAAACGGAGGTGGATTTTCAATCCGGCTGCCTGGGCGGCCCGCCGAACACGGCGTTTTCGGTATAATGACGTAACTTTTTTCGGAACAAAGGCTTACAGTCCTGCGCGCGTTACCGGGCCTGGTGGACCGCTCCCAGCGGCGCCCAGATCTCCAAAAAAAGGCTTGACAAGGGCCATTGGATGTGGTACATATCCGCCGATTGGGCCGGGAATCCGATGGCGAGTGGCCATGAATTTTCCCTAACATCGAGCCCGGCACACGCGGTGTGAATGAGTCACACGTCGGCGCGATGAAGAAACATCCGAATGCTCAGGCCCAAGATGGCAACATCGCGCGGACATACCAGAAAATCTTCGGAAAGGAGGTGGATTGCGTCATGCATCGCTGCGCACTGTGCAACGAACACATTGAGGAAGTGGACATCCAGTTCAATGAAGTAGCCATCCTCGATGACGAGTACTGGCACCTGGATTGCTACGCCGAGTACTTCGGCGAGGTCTTTGAAGAGGCCTGATTACGTATCCCTCACCTAAGCACGTTTTCTGCTTAATTACCCAAAGGTAGGCCGAGTCAGGCCGCCCCGGGTATTTTTTTTGCCCATACGCCCGGTCTACACGTTGCCGCTCCGTCCTCGTGGCCCCGAGCGGCCTCTCTTTTCTGGGGGGCGCCGTGCCGGCAACTCGCTGCACCGCGGCCTCAAATACCCTCCCGGGTGCGCTGTTTTCGCCCTATCCACACTGTTTGACATCAGTTCCGCGCTTTGGTAAATTCAGCGCTTCAATCGGTGCCGGTGAGTCCGCGGCTGCGACACCACTGGTCAAGGCCGTTAGTTCAACTTGGGTCAACGCGTAGGGGGGGCGGACTGTAACTACGCGAAGTTCATTCCATTACGGAGGAAACCATGCCTAGAATCCTCGCCCTTGATAACCTGAGCGAACTTGGTCTTGAGGTGTTCCGGAAAGAAGGTTTCGAGGTGGATGTGAAGCCTCCGCAGAAACCCGACGAACTGGCCGCCATTATCGGCGAATACGACGGCCTGGTCGTTCGCAGCGCCACCAAAGTGACGGCCGAGGCCCTTGCCCATTCCGGCAAACTCAAAGTCATCGGACGCGCTGGCGTCGGCACCGATAACGTCGACAAGGCGGAAGCGACCAAGCGCGGCATCGTCGTGATGAATGTCCCGGGCGGAAATACCATATCGACATGCGAACACACCCTCGCGCTGCTTCTGGCCCTCTGCCGCAACATCCCCAAGGCCCACCAGTCCATGCTCGAAGGGCGATGGGACCGCAAACTCTTCATGGGCACCGAGGTGCGCGACAAAACCCTCGGCATCATCGGCGTCGGGCGAATTGGCGGGGAGGTTGCCAAACGCGCGCTGGCCTTCGAGATGAAGGTCCTGGCGTTCGACCCCATCCTCACCAAGCTCAAAGCGGAAGCGCTCGGCGTCGAACTGGTTTCGCTTGACGAGATGATTGAGCGCGCCGACTTCATCACGATCCACGCGCCCAAGAGCGACAAGACCCTCAACATGATCGGCTACGAACAGCTCAAACGCATGAAGCCCACATGCCGGATCGTGAACTGCGCCCGCGGCGGCATCGTAAACGAGGCGGACCTCGCCCGCGCCCTCAAGGAAGGCATTATCGGCGGCGCCGCGCTCGACGTCTACACCTCCGAACCGTTCGAAAGCAACCCGTTCACTGGCCTCGACAACATCATCATGACGCCCCACCTCGCCGCGTCGACCGACGAAGCCCAGCTCACGGTGGCCGTCGATGTCGCGAAACAGATGGTCGAGTACCTGACGGTCGGCACGATCGTCAACGCGGTCAATGTGCCGAGCCTCGACGGCGAGACCCGCAAGAAACTGTCCCCGCTCCTCTACCTCGCCGAACGGCTGGGCACCTTCCTGTCCGGATACATGAAAGGGACTCCCAAAGCCATTCGCATCGACTACAGCGGCGTGCTGCCCGTTACCGACACCTATCCGCTCACCGTGGCCGTCCTGATCGGCTTCTTGAAGCCCCTTGTCGAGAGCGTCAACGAGGTGAGCGCGCCCAGCCTCCTGGAAGACCATGGCATCGAGTTCAGCGAAACCCGCCGGGCCGATGTGCCCGATTACAATTTCCTCGTCGGCGTCACGGTCGAGACCGACAAGGAAAAACACCATGTCGCGGGGACGCTGTTCGGGAATGACGATCCCCGCATCTGCGTTATTGATGGAACGCGCGTCGACGCGGTCCCGGAAGGGCACATGGTGGTGTGCCGCAATGAAGACAAGCCGCTCATCATCGGCCGCGTGGCCACGATCATCGGCGAAGCCGGCGTCAACATCGCCAACCTGGTGCTCGGGCGCGACGAACGTGGCGGCCGGGCGGCGACAATTCTGAATATCGACGATCCGCTCTCGGACGACGTGATGGAGAAGATTCGCGCCGTGCCGCACGTGAAAGAAGCCCGGCTGCTGAAACTCTAGCCCGCGCCTCGGGAAAAAACGCTCCGGTGTGGCACGCAATGGGGAAGAGGGATGACCATGTTTAAGCATATCCAGGTTCCGCCGGGCGAAAAAATCGCCGTGGCGAGCGACGGCGCCCTGACCGCGCCAGACAGGCCCATCATCGCGTTTATCGAAGGCGACGGCACGGGCCCCGATATCTGGCGCGCCTCGAAGATGGTCTTCGACGCCGCCGTCAAGCACTGTTACGGCGCAAAACGCGCGATCGCCTGGATGGAGATCTTCGCCGGCGAAAAAGCCAACCAGGTGTGCGGCGCCTACCTCCCTGACGAAACCCTGGATGCCATCGAGGAATACCGGGTGGCGATCAAGGGGCCGTTGACCACGCCCATCGGCGGCGGGTTCCGCAGCCTCAACGTTACCCTGCGGCAGCGCCTCGACCTGTTCGCCTGTGTCCGGCCCGTGCGCTATTTCCCGGGCGTCCCGAGCCCCGTTAAGGAGCCCGAAAAGGTCGATATGGTCATCTTCCGCGAAAACACGGAAGACGTCTACTCCGGTCTCGAAGTCCAGGAAGGAACCGAAGAGGCGCGAAAGCTGATCGCCTTCTGCCAGGAGACCTTCGGCTGGAAGATCCGACCCGACTCCGGCATCGGCCTCAAACCCGTCAGCGTGGAAGGCTCGAAACGCCTGGTCCGCGCGGCTATCCGGTATGCCCTGAAACACGGCCGCAAATCGCTTACCCTCGTGCACAAGGGCAACATCATGAAGTTCACGGAAGGGGCATTCCGCAAATGGGGGTACGACCTCGTCCGCGACGAATTCGCCGATGTGGCCGTAGCCTGGGACGATTGCGGGGGGGAGCCGGCCGGCAAGCTGCTCGTCAAGGATACCATCGCCGACATCTTCCTGCAACAGATTCTCACGCGCCCCACCGAATTCGACGTGATCGCCACCATGAACCTGAATGGCGACTATATGAGCGACGCGCTTGCCGCCCAGGTGGGCGGCATCGGCATTGCGCCCGGGGCCAATATCAACTACGAGACCGGCATGGCCATCTTCGAAGCCACCCACGGCACCGCGCCCAAATATGCCAATCTCGACAAAGTCAATCCCAGCAGCGTGATTCTGTCGGGCATCATGATGTTCGAGCATCTGGGCTGGACCGAGGTTGCCGAAGCCATTGTGCGCGCTATGACGCAAACCTTCGCCAACAAGACGGTCACCTACGACTTCGAGCGGCTGATGACCGGCGCCACGCTGCTGAAATGCAGTGAATTCGGTAAGGCGGTTATCGAAAACCTGTAGCCCGGAGCGGGATTCGGCCAGGCATCAGGCAGCTGCCGGCGGGCCACTCAGGGCCAGTCGGCCGTGTGCGCGCGCACACTGCGCCGTGCAACGACCTGCTGAGGGAACGTAAACGGTGTCCGAGCTGGCAGACATCTTCGCCGACAGCGGCATGCGCGAACGGTTCGCGCGATTCTATCGCTATGCCCAGGTGGGCGGCTGTGTCAGCAGCGTGACGCACGATGTCAACAACTACCTCGGCGCCATCCTGGCCTACGCCGAGCTTCTGAGTCTCGAGAGCGGCCAGACGGACGAGTCACGCCGCATGCTCGAGGAAATCATGACGGCGGTACGCCGGTCAAGCCGCCTGATCAGCGGCCTGACCGATATCGCCCGCCGCGAACGCCCGGATCTTCGCGTGGTCTCGCCCCGCGACGTCCTGGAAAGCGTCCTGGCTCTCCGGCAGTATGATCTCAAGATGGCCCGGATCGATGCCAAGACAAGCTGTCAGGACGGCCTGCCGCAGATCTCGGTTGATCTCCCAAAACTCCAGCAGTCCTTGCTCTATTTGCTCTCAAATGCCATCGAGGCCGTTGAGGGGGAAAAGGACCGGCGGATCAAACTGTCGGTGTCCGCCGGGAAGGAGTCCGTCGAATTCTGTTTCTGGAATGCGGGCGGCCCCGTTCCAGAGACTGTGCGTGCGCGTCTGTTTGAACCGTTTTTCACGACCCGGGGAGGCGGGCATCTCGGCCTGGGCCTCTGGACCGCCCGCCACAACCTCCGCGCGTTCCGGGGAGATGTGACCTATGATCCCGCGCGGGGGTTTTCGGCGCGAGTGCCTCAGGAAAGCGGCGCCGGGCCCCTGGAGACGAAAGACGGCACGACAGGCGCGTAACGCTTACTCCAGCACGTAAACCACCTCAACCTTGGCCGAACACGAGGCGCGCTCCGTGTCCGGCTGGTCCGCGCCGTATTCCGGGTCCTGGTTCCACGCAATCTCCACCACGCGCACGTCAAAGATCGTCGCGATGCGCGTGGACATGATCTGCGCGGCCGCTTCAGCGTTGGGCAGGGCGTTCTCCATCGCGCGCATGACCGCCGTGCGCTCCACGGTGTTCTGGTCGGAGACCTTGAGCAGCGGACCGGTCAGCACGGCGCTGGTTTCCCGCGCGACAAGGCGCAACGCGTCACAAATCGCCGCCAGGCTCTGCACGGGCTCCTCGACGCCGGTCGCCAGCCTGCCCACGGTGAAACGCAACCGGAAAGCGAACGTGACCGTCAGGGCGTTTGCATCGGGTATGCTCGGCCCGGTGACCGTGGTTTCGAGCGGCGCGATCTCCCGGTCTTTCAGCAGCCGCAGGATCTCAACCTCGGTGGTCCTGGCTTTTTCGGCCGCCTCTTCGAGGGTGCTTCCCGTCACGCGGAAGTAGAGCCAGAAGTCGGCACGATCGGGAGCGATCTCGACAGTGGCCGTTCCGGCCGAGGTGATGGTAGACAGGGCGACGGGTGGCGCGTCCTGGCCCTGCGCCGCCGCACACAGAAACACCACAACAAACAGCGGAACGCAGACGCCGCGGAGGGCGCGCCAGACGCTATGTCCGCGGGTCTGGAAAGAATGGAAACAGCCGGCGTAAATCGTCTTCGGACGGTTGGCGTCCATACGGACAGATTTCGAAGGTCTCCACATAGCGCGTATCCCTTGCCTGTTCCGGCCCGTACCATTTCTCGAGGAGAGCCCGATGCGCCTCCGCCGGCCCGGTGAACGAGGCATCCCAATTCTCCCGCAACCAGGCATTCCGGGCGGCGGGGGCGGCAGGCACCTGGTCCAGCGTGCCTTCCAGCCAGGGCAGCCACTCGTACATCTGCGACTCCATGGCGTCGAGCATCTCGTACTTGACATCCATCACGTCATCGATGGCGACAGCGACATGCGGAGCCAGCGTCAGGGCGCTCGGCCGCGCGTGCATCAGATAGAAAAAGTACGGGTTGTGCCGCAGCGCCTCAACATCAGGGCAGCAATTGGGCACCGTTACCATGAACGAAGCGTCCTGTACCAGGGTTGACGTGTAGCGGTGGTCGGGATGGTAATCCTCCGGGTGATGGCTGATGACCACATCGGCCCGGTGACGGCGGATGATGCGGATCACCTCGTGCCGGATCGCCAGCGTGGGCAGCAATTCGCCGTCGTGATGATCCAGGATCAGCGTCTCCATGCCACCCCGGCGGGCCGATGCCTCGGATTCCTCCCGGCGGCGCCGCGCGAGAACGCCGCCTCCCATCGCATGATGCCCCGCATCCCCGTTGGTCAGGGACACAAAAAGCACCCGGTTCCCCGCGCGAAGCCATTTCACTGCGCTGCCGCCGGCGTAGGCTTCGCAGTCGTCGGGATGCGCGCCAATGACGAGGATGTTCATGAGGCGTTGCTGGCGGCAGCAGCGCCTTCCACAGGCGCGCCCCCGGCGGCGGCGGGTCCTTCGGGCGCAGGGGCCGCCGGCGCGGCCGGAGGCTGGGCCGTGGCGTTCTTGACGTTGATGCGAATGGGAGGCGTCGCCACCGCCTGCGAATAGCGATCTTCGGAGACCTCGGCCGTCATCGGATCGATGGTGTCCGGATCCGTGCCGTCGGGCATGAGCAGCGCTTCAACCGCAATCGTGACCAGCATGGTATCCGGCAGACCCGCGCGTGCGGAAAGCACGTTTACGGAGCGCTCAGAAACACTCGGTTTCGAGCTCTTCCCGATCACGGTGCCGAACGTGTCGAGCACCTGTTCGCCGTCCCGTATCACGATGCGCAACACGCCGGGATTCTTGGGGAAGCTCCGGCGGGACTCCACCTTGAAATCCAGCCAGAGTTCATTGGGCAGGGGCGGGGTGATATCGACCGTGAACAGATTCATGCGCCCGGAGGCATCCGTCAGCGGCGTGGCTTCAACGTTGGGTCCCTGGGACTTCTGGGCGACGGCCACCGAAATCAAGGCCGCCTGCTCGAGGTCGCCCACGTTGTCTTCTGTCGGGGCGGGGATGACCTGTCCGCCTCCGCCCGTGCGGGCATTGCCGGAGGTCCCGGGGGCCCCAGGTTTCCCGTTACACGCCGCAACAATGGCTGCAATCAAAACGAGAGGAACTAGCCGTTTCATCGTGCACAAACCCCCAGGTTGCAGTGACGGCGCGCTCGCGCCGCGGGTCGATCTCCAGTTTCCAGCAAGAGTACGGGGAGATGATAGCAGTCCGCGAAGGGGTGTGTACAGTCTCGCTTGGGCGGGGCTCGAAGGGGCGCCCGGGCGTCTTCCGAAATCAGCGGCCCTTGCCGTGCTCACGGGCCCGGCGCTCGGCGTCACGCAGGCGTTTCCGGAAATCCTCCTCCCCGAGCGTCTGCCGAAACAGTTCGCGCTCGTCGACGCGATACTGGGCGCGGATGTGGCGAAGGTCCCAGACCGCCAGCAGCAGGGCCGTCACGAAAAACACGAAGAAGATCAGCCAGTACACCATGAAATGGGTGAGCGACTGGCGGGGAAAGTCCCAGTGACGGCCTCCATACGCCAGAACGACACTGCCCGCGATGGCAATGCCGCCCGCGATCCGCCATTTCGTCTGCAGGGTCATGGTGCCGGGGCACTCGTCCTTTTAGCGGTCATACACCCAGACGCGTTCTTCGTAAGTCTCTCCCGACGGCGTGCGCACCAGCCGGGTCTCGTAATGGCCTGAAGCCGCCGGGGCCGTGGAACGGTAGGCGGTGGCCTGCGGCGCCGGTTGACGGCCCGCCTGGTCGATTTGGTCGCCGACCAGCGCGCCCGTAAGCGCACCCAGGCCCGCGCCAATCAGAGCACCTTCGCCCTGTTTTCCAACCTGATGTCCAATAATGGCGCCCGTTCCGGCGCCCAGGGCGCCGCCCAGCACCGCGCCATCCTGGACCGGCGTGGTGTTGCACCCCGCCAGCGCCACCGCGACGCTCGCCGTAAGCACCAGTGTTATCAATGTCTTAACGTTCATGGCGCGAAACCCTTTTGTTTGCTTCGCCTCACCCATTTTACCACAGGTTCCAGCCGAGGCAAGCACTGTCGCTTCTTCTGTTCTCCGTTCAACAAGACGCGTCGGCGCGCACGGTATTCACTCCGGACAGAACGCCCCTGCGGGTCTTTTCCCCTCCGTTGTGGGACCACGCGAGACCGCGTGGTCATCCGAAAAGCCCGGCATGCTTCTTTCTTGTAGCGCAGGCGTCTCGCCTGCATTCTCATTCTTCTGGGGTCCGAGCCGGATGCAGGCGAGACGCCTGCGCTACAAGATTCCCGTTCTTTTCCGGTGTAGGACCACGCGGGCCCGCGCGGTTGGTCATCTCTTCATCGAAAGCCTCGGGATCGCCTATTGCCCGGGGACCCCGGATGTTCAACCCCCGTTCGGGGGTTGGGATAGGGGGACGCACCCGATCCACGGGCTTCGCCCGTGGCTACTCAAATTCGACACCTTCGGTGTCGTTCGGAAAATGGACGACGCCGGGTTCTTGGACTTCGTCCGCGCCTTCTTCATCTATGCTACGAGAGACAGACATACCGATCTGCCGCTCCGCGATTCCGGGCGACGCCATACGATGAGAACAATGACCGCCGGGGACGGCGCCCGCACTCCAGAACAATGCTCGTAGAGGCACGTGGTCAGACAAACAAGGGCCAGGCTAAAACGTCCAGCAGTCGGTGTGTTGTCGGCATCATCCCGCGGCCAGCGGCTGTTTCGGGTCCATGCGCCGCGCGTCCTCCGGAGTAACGACCTCGAACCGCACGCTGTCCAGCACGCCGTCCGGCGCCAGACAGGTCAGTTTGTGATTCCCGGGGCGGAGGTCGAGATAGACCGGCGCTTCCGGTCCGGATCCCCCCAGATACCGGTCGTCCAGGTACCAGTGCAGAACGCCGGCACGTTCGATGGACGCCCGAAGCCGGATGCGATCTCCGGTCGGCTCGCCGGTGAGGACATAGACGGCCCCTTCCGAGGGATGCTGGATCGCGAGGGCGTCGCGCCGCGCCTGCGGCGTCTCCGGCGAAGCCCGGTCGACAATGCGCGGGTTGCGTACCGCGGCCAGGTCCCAGCGCCGGGCGTCGCCGGGCCAGCGTTCCAGGATGCGTTCCCCACCGGTCCCATCGGGGTAATGCATGTCGCACACGCGGTGGAGGAACTGGGTGCACGGGAGCGTCTCACGCCGCGTGCTGACACACCACGGGGTTGCCGGGAGGCCGCTGACCGCGCATACGGCAGTCTCGCGCAGATCATCGCCAGTCTCAGGCCAGGCGGGCGTGTTCGGCACGTCAAGCGCGCGGAAGATCTTCGCCGCCAGGGGCAGGGCCACCGTCGACCCAACCAGCCACTTCGACGACGCCGCGTCGTTGTTCCCCATCCAGACCCCAACGACATAATGCCGGTTGAACATGAAGGTCCAGGCGTCCCGGTAATCCCCCGACGTGCCGGTTTTCCACGCCACGCGGGTCGTGGCGGCGCCGACCGGCACCAGTTCGCGTTCAAACTCATCCGGCGGGGTCTGTTCGAGCATCTCGAAGAGTTTGAGGCACGTGCCCCGCGTCAACGGGCGGGTTTCCTGGCCGGGCGGCTGCATTTCGTGTATCCGGAGCGGGCGGCACGCTCCTAGATTGGCCAGCATGCAGTAGGCCCCCGCCAACTCCTCCAGCCGGACCTCGCAATTGCCGAGCGTGAGGCCCAGCCCGTAATGTTCCGCGGGTTTGACCACCGTCGTGATCCCCGCCCGCGGCAGAAACGCGTGAAACCGGTCCGCACCGGCGCGTTCGAGGACGGTCACGGCCGGCACGTTCAGAGACAACTGAAGCGCCGTTCCAGCCGAGACGAGGCCGCGGTAGCGGTCGTCGAAATTTTCCGGCGCGTAGCGTCCGTAATCGAGCGTACCGTCATACAGCGCCTCGGAAGGGTAGAGGCAATCGCTGTCCATGGCCAGGGCATAGATGAACGGTTTCAGGGTGGACCCGGGCGAGCGCAGCGCCCGGCACGCGTCGACCTGCCCTCCGCCCGGCGTGTTGTAGAAATCGCCCGAGGCCACTCTCGCCAGCACGTCTCCTGTCGGCGTGTCGATGACGATCGCCGCGGCGTTGGTGATCTCCCCCGGGTAGTACCGGAGCCGCTCGCGCACGATTTGTTCCATGCGTGCCTGAATGTCGGCGTCGAGCGTGGTTCGAAGCCGGGCCTGTTCGATCAGCAGGGGACGCAGGCTCATCGCCAGATGCGGCGACAGCGCAGCAAAATTGTGCCATTCCACGCCCAGCGGCGCCTTGCAGGCCTGCGCGTACTCGTCTGCGTCGATAAACCCCTCGTCGCGCATGCGTTCGAGAACGTGATTGCGGCGCGCCCGCGCCCGCGAGGGATACTCGAGCGGCAGGTAGGGGCCAGGCGCTTTCGGAAGCCCCGCGAGCAATGCTGCCTCAGGCAGGTTCAGTTCGCGGGCAGGTTTTCCGAAGTACCGCAGCGAAGCGGCTTCACAACCCACCAGATTCAGCCCGTACGGCGCGGAATTGAGGTAGGTTTCCAGAATCTCGTGCTTGGACGCCCGGCGCTCGAGCCGCAGCGCGGCGAGGGCCTGGCGAAGTTTTCCGTATACCGAGCGCGTGGGCGGCAGACCGCGTTTGGCCACCTGCATCGTCAAGGTTGACGCGCCCGACACCACGTCGCGGCCGCGAAGGTTTGTCACGGCCGCCCGCGCGATGGCCAGCGGGTCCACACCCGGATGGATACGGAACCGCTGATCCTCGGTGGCCAGCGTGGCGTGAATGAGATGCGGGCTCATCTCCGCCATGGGCCGCGGAAAACACCACTGTTCCTCGCCGTTTAAGAATGCGTACAGGGGACGGCCCTCGCGGTCGAGCAGTTCGCTTGACCCGGACAGTTGCAGATAGGGCCGGGTGTCCATGGGCCAGGCCAGTATCACCACAACGGCCAGAGCGGCGGCCGCGCAGGCCGGAATCGTCCGGCGCGGCGCAAGCACCGCCCTGGCCATTCGTATCAGACGTGCGGTATCCGGCCGCTTCATTGCCGCGACTTTACCTCCACGCGGCCCATGGGACTGGCCGCCCTTATGGACGCGTCGTACATGCATTCGGCTGTCGCCGAAGGCGCCTGATACGCGCCCGGAGTCACCGCGCGCACAACATAGTAGTACCGGTGGCCCTCCTGCTTGTTCCGAAGCGCGTTGAAGGCCAGAACGATGCGGTCGTCGCGAACGTCAACGTAGCTGGGGTTGGTGACTTCCTTGAACTTCCCGGGAGGCAGGGTTTCGGCGTTGAGCCGCGGATTCTCGATCTCGAACCCCGCGGGAAGCTTGTCGACCACCACAACGTTTTCCACCGGCTGTTTCGGCGTGACTGTCAGTTCCACGACGTAGCTGTCCGACTGCATGTACCCGTTGTCCGGGGCGTACACCTCGCCCTGGCTCGTAAAGTAGCGGCGGGTGATCGCGATGTCCTCGGCATACCCGTCCGTGTCGGGCTGTTCGGGCACCCCGGCCGTGGTCACATTCACGAAGAGAGTGGATGGGCCGGTATTGGTGACCGTGTATTCGCCGCCCGGGCCCTCGTGTTTCTCCCGGTAGATCGCCCGGCCCTGAAGCGTCTGCTGACCGTTCGGCCCGGTGATCGTTGCCGATGCCTGGTCGGCGTTGGCGGCGACGGTCTGCAGATAGTCGCTCAGGGCAGACGCCACGAATGCCCGCTCCTGCGTAGTCCACCCCTGGTTGCCGGAAAGGTATTGAATCAGGTCCTTGGCCTTGGCGTGCAGTTCGCTGGAATTCGGATCGATTTGCGTCAGCGACAGCACCTCGACCGCCGTGTTGCGGATCTCGGAGTTCAGGGTACCGCCGCGTTCCGCCACCGCATACGGTTGAGACGGCGTGGACGTCAGGTACAAGGCGACCCGGTCCCGGTCCTGGGTGGTCCTGGCCAAGGCCGCCGCCAGCAGGTACCGCGCCGAACGCGGGAGCGTCAGGCTGTCGAAGCGGCGTATCTGGTGGATGGCGTTGATGTCGCCGCCCAGAGCCAGGACGTACGTCGCGTAGGCGCGAAGGTACAGACTGGATTCCGTGTCTTTCCGGGTCCAGTCGTCCGCGATGCCGCGCACATAGTCCTGCAGGGCCGCCATCGGTTGCGCGGGCAGCTCGAATTCCCGGCCGTTCTGAACCAGCGTGAGGAAGTGGAGGCCGTACACCGACCCGTACGGATACGCTTCCGCGCTCCCGGGCCAGTAGCCCAGCCCGCCGGTGGCCGTCTGCATCGAAAACAAGCGTCCAATTCCCGCTTCGATGTAGTCATTCAGCCGCGCCTGGTCTTTCATGACTTCATCGACCAGGTCCTGGCTTTTGCGCAGCACATACATCGGCATCAGCGCCGACGTGGTCTGCTCGACGCACCCGTAGGGGTAGTGCACCAGGTATTTGAGTGATTCGTAGAGCTGGATCTGCGGATTCGCGCTCACCACCACCTCAAGTTCGGACTGCTCGTTTGTGATGAAACGGGTGTTCCTGAAGGTCTCCGATGCGCCCGGGGCAACCCCCGTCATCTCCTGGTGCGACTGGTACGCCGCGGGCGGTCTGACCGGCAAGGGCGTCTCCTGCACGAGCCGCTCCACTTCATTCCCTTGCGCATCGGTCACGACCGCTTCCCAGCGGATGTTGCCCTGGCCCAGGGCTTCGGCCGCCTGCAGCGGAATCTCGATGCTGGCCTCGCCGTTGGCCGGTACGCCTAGCGTTTTTGATTCGCCGGCAATCTGCAGCGGGCCGGTAACGGAATTGGAAAGCAGCACGGTGCACGGCGCGTCCGTTGTGTTGAACAGCACCGCCCGGCATGTGGCCGCGTCGCCGGGCAGCAGGAAGCGGGGGAGACTGGTTCGCAGCATATAGGGGCGCCGCACATAGACCGAATCTCCGGAAGCGCCTGCCGCGGAAGCCGTGCACGCCACGGCCACCAGGCGCAGTTGGCCCGAAAACTCCGGCACGTCCATCAGCACCCGCGCTGTTCCGTCGGTCCCGGTCCGTACAACGCCCGACCACAGGGCGACCGGTTTGATCCAGTTCTCGTCCGCCGCTCCGGAACGTTTTGCGAGCTGGCGGAGCGCATCACCGCCGGTCTCCGGCTTGTCGAAGTCGTACGCTACCTTGTCGTAGTAGTGGGCGCGGCGGTAATCGGGCCGGCGCGGACGCGAGAAATGCTCGTACGGCGCCGGGTTCTGGTAATTGGTGATGTCGTGGATGCCTTCGTCGACCGCCGCGAGCGTCACCTCTGCCTCGACGGGGCTGCCCGCATGGTCGGCCACCTGCACCGTAAACTCCCGTTGGCCCGCGGGCCGCACTTCCTCGGGCAGCCCGGGGAACGCCACGGCGAGTTTTCGCGCGGGATTCTCGACGTTCACGCTCGCCAGCGCAAAGCTCGAGAACGGATGCATCTGGGTCTTGCCGCTTTCGACGGTATGGATCACCGTCACCTCCAGCCAGACGTTCGGGAAATGCGCTTCCGTCACGGGCAACTGAATCTGGCCCACGTTGTTTTCGATCGTCACGGGGATCATGTCCTGAAGCGAGTCGCCCTGGAC
Organism: Candidatus Hydrogenedentes bacterium UBA2224; assembly: GCA_002348185.1. Taxonomy (GTDB): domain Bacteria; phylum Hydrogenedentota; class Hydrogenedentia; order Hydrogenedentales; family SLHB01; genus UBA2224. Next base: position 39,624 of record DDYW01000087.1, read on the forward strand.
CGTCACAATCCCCTGACCGTCAAACGGCGATTCCACCTTCAGCGTGGCGGTTTCCCCAATCGTGTATAACGCCTTGTCGAGCGTCAGCTTGATCAGGCTGGGACGGACCGCCGAGACCATGTCGACCCGGCCCCCGTAGGCGTAAAACGTCACCGTGCTGAACTGCTTCGTCTTGTCTGAGACCACCCGCAGACGGTAATACCCCCAGTCGTTCAGATCGAAGGCTACCGAACCCTTGCCGCCCTGTAATGCGACCTCTTTCGAGTCCACCGGATCGAAGGACTCCGTCCAGTTGGAGCCATAGTGGCTGTAATAGCGCCGGACGTAGTAGTTCCAGACCTGCTTCTCGAGATATACCGTCGCCTTCTCGAGGCCGGCCGGTGTGCCGTCGGGGTTGACCGCAGCCACGAACGCCTCGATGCCCGCGGCGCCTTCCGGTTTGGACGCACGAATCCCCAGACACAGGTCCGACGGGAAATACACCGCTTCCGCGGTTCCGTAGACGGCGCGCCCGCCCAGTTCGAAGACCCCCGCGAATACGGTTGCCGTTAGCGGGGACGTGGCATCCGGCGGCGCCGCATGCGAAAACGCGAACGTTGCCTTGCCGTTCGAATCGGTCTGTTTTTCGCCGGCCGGGATCGTGTCAGGCTTGAACTCCGAATCGTTCTCGAAGCGATACCCTTCCCAGCCGGCGGGGGTCCAGCCTTTCCGCTCGAGCGCCACCTTCGCGCTGCTCATCCGGTTGACCGCGGGCGCCCCGAACAGATGCCGTGCTTCCACGTGAATGTCGTAGGACTGGCCCGCCAGCCACACGGTCTGCGGCAGTTCCACCTTCGTCTCGATGCGGTTGGGCACGAATTCCTCGAGGCTGAACTGGTAGCTGCCCACCGGCTTTTCGCTTCCCGGAACCGCCAGCGTAACCGTGTATTTCCCCGTCGGGTATTGCTTCTGGGTCTCAATATCCAGCGCCCCGCTTCCGAACGCCGTCAGGTTGGTAATTCGCGACATCAGTTCGCGGCCGTTGGGTTTCAGCACTTTCAGCAGCAGGGGCGTGTCCGCGAGGCCGTCCCCGTAATTCGTGCGCACCATCCACCGCGCATGCACGGTCTCGCCCGGACGGTACAGGTCGCGATCGGCGTAGATGAAGCCGTCGTAGCCCTCCTTGTCGTATCCCGGCATGCCGGGGAGAATCTCCGGGGTGTCGTCACTGCGGCGGCTCAGCTCGATCAGCGTGCAGTCGTTCCCGTGCTCAATGACCGCCACCTCCGGGGTTCCCAGGGTCGCGTCCAGGTTCGACATCCGCAGGATGCCCTGCTCGCTGGTGTGGCCGATGGCCAGTAACTGGTTCTTGTCGGAATGAAGCGTTACCTTGGCGCCGGGCAGCGGTTCCAGAGAAAACAGGTTGTGCGCGAAAAGCATCACCCCGTTGTTCTCCCAGTGCGCCAGCACGCCGATGTCCGTAAACAACACGATCTTCGTGGCGCTCTCGCCCCGCTCGGAACGCGCCTGGACGCAGAAGACCCCGCGCTTGTCGCTCGGCAGGAGTCCCTCCAGGTTCAGCGGCGCGCTGACAAGAACGTCCTGCCCTGCAGGCATCTCGAGTTCGGTGGAGGTGATCTTCTCGCTCCATTTGTACGCGAAATTGCCGCCCCGTTGCTGGGATTCCCAGTAATTGTCCGGTGGTACCGTCATGCCCATGTCGCTGACAGCCACCGCGACGTTCGAGGGAAACATCCGGTAGATGTCCACGGTCACCTTCTCGACATTGCGCGACGCGATCGCCAGCGCCGAGGTGGCCCGGGTCGGAAAGTAGAACTTTCCGTCATGGTTGAAGCCCACGTATGCCGGGACGGTTTCCGTCTGCAGTTCCCGCGTCAGCGCAGTCTGGCTCCTGCCACCGCCGAGGTACTGGACGCCCTCCGCGATACGAAGCTGATACGATGTCTTCGAGCGGAACACCCCAAACACCCGGAAATAGTTGCTGCCTTCCGGCACGATTCGAATGCCCTCCACGGCCGGCGTGAAGGTAAGGAGTTTTTCGAGCTCCTGCGAATTGACCGCCACATTCAGACGCATCGAGAGAAACAGGCCTTCCTTGTAGTCTTGGCCCCACCAGGTGTCTTCAATGCGCAGGGGCGGCGCGGGCCGGGTCACCTCGTACCGGTACGGTTCGTGCAGCGCCGCGTTCGGTGCGCCCGGCAACCCCGCCTCAATCGCGAGTATCACACCCACCTTATCGCGCTCCACCGGGTGAAATTCCAGGGTCTTGTCCACGGACTGCTCTTCTCCCAGCACCTCGAACGGGAGATCCGCGCTGGTGGCCGTCTCGGTCAGTTTCACACGCGCGGTCAGGGCGTCGTTGCGGACGGGATGCGAGAACTTCACGAACAGCCGGTGCATGTCGCCGTCAGTCGGGCCCCAGCGCACGGAGGCCACCTTCAGCGGTTCGGGCCGCGTGTCGAGGGCTGCCGCGTAGTCCTCAACAAGACGCCGTCCCTGGCTGCCTGGCATGCCCTTCGGCAGTTGCACGTTCAGAGACGGAAAGTCGGCCGCGGCAATCTCCACGCGGATCCGGTGTTCGGTGCTTTCGCCCTGCGACGCGATCTCGAACGGCACCGCGCTCTGGTTGTCGGTGCGCGTGAGCGACACGCCCTTCGAGAGGGTTTCCGCGGCGACGGGCTTCGTAAACTGGAGCACGATCTCCTTCTTCGGCCCCTCAAACTGCCCCCACTGAACGGATTCCACCGAGAAGAACGGCTCCTGCGGATAGGCGAACATGCGGTCCGTTGTGAGTTCTGCCGCTCCCGCTTCGTCGGTCAGTCCTTTGCTGATCTTGATCAGGATCGGTTCCGACAGGCCCCCCGCGAACACAAGCCGTATGACTCCTTCTTCGGCGGGTTCGAGCTCAAACTCAACCGCTTGCCCCTCCTGACTTTCGACGGAAAGGTGCTCGCGCAGCGCATCGGGATTGACCGTCGACGGAAAGAGGATGCCCAGCACGACCCGGTCCGCCTGTTCCTCAATTTCCCACATCTGCCGCGGCTCAAACGCGAACGTCGCGAAACGGTGCTGTCGGGAGGTCTCGGGAATTCTCGCGCCGGCCGCTGAGACCAGGTCCGGGTTCAAGTCAACCGTGTACACGGTATCTTCCGTGAACCCTTCCGTGGCCTGGAACGCGGCGAAGTTGCGGCTCACGCGAAAGGTCCCTTCCACGGGCGGGTCTATCGTGAACGGCTCGGTGAATCCGGCCTCCGGCGCGACCTGCACCGGCTCGCTGAAGAAGAACACGATCTGATCGCTGAGCGCGTCCCCCGCGAGAGGCAGAATGCCCGTGAGCGCGAGCGCAGCCGGCCCGGGCTGCGCACTCTCCGGCGGCGAGCTGGACGGCTGGGCTGGGGCGGTGCCTCCGGACTGCGACCCGGGCTGGGACGGCGCCGGCTGGCCGCATCCGGGGCCGGCCAGTACCGCAACGCAGAGAACGACCACGAGTGGCCAGGAGAGGAGGGTGAGGTGGTGCTTGAGGTACCGCATGACGAAGTTCTCCCGCAGGTTGTCGAACGGTTTCCGAGCGAGGCAACAAACGCAACCATTATGCTCCCGTTGCGTAAGTTTCACACTTCATTTATGGAGTCGATTGCCTGAAAAGTTCCCCGACAGGTCACGTTTGTTTTCGGACCGCGCTTCGGCGGGCGCTCCGAAGTGAAATCAGACCCGCGACACTCCCCGCAGCCAGGAACAGCACGCTGCAGGCCAGCCCTGTCTGAAAGACGGTCGGGAAATAGGTGAACCGTACGTCGGCGTGCCCCGCCGGCACGGCCACTCCGCGAAACACCGAGTTGACAGGCACTATTTCCGCCGGCGCACCGTTGACCGTCGCGGCCCAGCCGGGGTAATACGCATCCGCCAGAACCAGCAGGGCGGCGCCGTCCGCCTCGACGCGAACCTGTACCTCCGTGAAGCCCCGGCTCACCATCTCGGCCGTTCCCCGCCCGGTGCCGGGCAGGGAAGCCGTAAGAGGGGCCTCAATGAGGGCCGTCTGGGCGGGGTCGAAACCGGGATCCGCCAGGAGCGCGTACATCGTCTCCCGGTCGGGGCACACGCGCACTTCCGGGACCACGTAGGCGGGCGGGAACGCCCCCGGATTGGCATACACTTCCAGGCCGTCCAGGGTGTCGAGAAGACGCAGGCGTTCCGAAGCGTCCCCGGGAAATGCGTCGGCGAATTCCGGGTGCTTCAGGTAACAGCCAATCCCGCAGGCGGGTTCCATGGCGTTCCAGAGCTCGGGGCCCAGGGCTTTCAGAAACCGGATCATACGTTCGGGGTACATGCCATCCTCGCCAAGCCATTCGTGTATCCCGTACGCGGCCATCAAGCCACCGGGCACCCCGCCCTCGGCGGTCCCGACACGCCCGCCCAATCCCTGCTCCTGCACATACCGCGTCAGGGCTGTCTCGGGCATGAGGTGCTCCCCTGCGATCGTCGGGTTAAGGCCGCGATGCGCTACGAGGAGGTCGACCGCCAGCAGGATGGCCAGTGCGTACCCCGGCAGACTCCTGCGCCGAAGCCGGACGCCGGCCGACAGGAGCGCCAGACCCGCCACCGCGAAACCGGCCGCCAGACCCGTCTGCACATACAGATACCCGGTCAGCTCGCGCATCCGGATGATGGCGCCGTTGAACTGCCACACCATCGCCACCGTCGCGAACGCGGCCAGGGCGAGGGCCAGGGGGGGGAGGAGCGTACCCCGCCGGGCTTGGCGAAGCCAGGCGTCCAGGCCAATCGCACCCAGCAACGGCAGGGCAAACACGGCAAAACAGACGTGATAGCTGCGTTTGATGGCATCGAGATACGGAAGCCCATGGATGAGGCTTATGGGATAGACCTCGAACGCCAACGCAATGCCCAGGCCGGCCGCCACAGCGAGAGCCATCACCGCGGCCCGGGTTTCCCGCCGTTCACGCCGGGCGAACAGCGCCATGGCGGCGCACAGCCAGACGGCCACGCCGGGATAGATCATCGAGTAGCGGTTCGAATCGAGTTCGCCCCAGTAATTGCCTTCCGCGGCGGTTCCAAAGAACCGGGGAACCCAGAACACGGCGCTCGCGCTCAAGGGCAGCCCCCGTTCCGCCCCGAAGGCCGCAAGATCCTGGCCCTGGTACTGGTTCCCCAGGTACTCGAAAAACGGGAGCAGAAGCGCGGCGCAGATCAGGAGCGCGAGCGTCCACGCTCCCGCCCACAACCCCAGCGGCGCCAGAAAAGCCTGGCCCCGGCGCGCCTCCAGGGCCAGCCGGACCACGAAGTACACCCCGAGGCCCAGGACCATCGTGAACGCGGAGACCGGATGCCCCGCCAGCAGGAGCAAGGTCGCGCCAAGCGCGGTCGCGAAGAATCCCCTCCGGTACTGCCGCTGAAACAGCAATTCGCTGCCCATAACCAGCACCGCCAGCCAGGGACTCAGATCGGGCAGGCTCCAATTGCACCAGATGAGGTTGTAACTCGCAAACATCCATCCGACCGAACAAAACACCGATGCCGGACGCAGCAAACGCATCGTCCGCCCGCAAAGATAGGCAGTCATGCCCGCCAGCCAGAGTTTGAGAAGAATGCACAGCGTCGTCGCGAGATCAACATCCAGAAATACGTGCAAGAGCCGCGGCGGATAGAATACCGCGCTCTGGTAATTAGCCAGCAGCGGTATGCCCGCGAACTCATAAGGATTCCACAGCGGCCACGCTCCGGACCGGACTGCCTCGCGGGAGATCGTGTACCACGGACGGAACAGGGTCAGCGCATCGGCCATCAACGGGTTGCTCGGCCCTTCCCAATCCTCGGGGGCATAGGACGCCCAGGGAGGCTGCTGAAACGCGATGTCCGCCGGAGAGATCATCTCGCCCCGAAAAAACACTCCCGGGAAGGCCGCCGCCAGGAGCACGACGAGGAGCAATGCCTGGCCCGCTGCTTCTCTTGCGGTGATTCCTTCCGCTCTGGCGGTGTCAGTGTCCCGCATACGGGGCTGCCATCGCGGGGACCGGGGATTGCGTCGCGTCAATCGCGCTTTGAACCGTCATAGATTGCCCGGACCTCTTCCGGCGCCAGGCAGACATCGTGGATCACGATGTCGTCCAGCATGCCGCGCACAAAATATACGTCCTCACCCAACGCATACCGTCCAACCAGCAGCGGATTGGCACTGGGACGCGGCCGGCCCGCCACGCGTTTGCGTCCCACAAGTTCGCCGTTGATATAGGCCTGCATTTCCCCGAAACCGTAGGTCGCGGCCAGATGCTGCCACTCCCCGGCTTTGGGATATCCGGCGTCCAGGGTGCCGACGCCCGCAATGTAAAAGCGCAACTGTTCGCGGAAGATCTGCAGGAAATACCCCGATTGCTGCCAGGCGCCCTTGCAGATCAATACCGGCATCCCTTCCAAATCGTCCAGCTTCACCCACATCGAAACCGAAAGCTGCTCCTCGGGGTTCCACTCCGGTTGCGGGGCCAGTTCGGCCCAGCCGCTGCCGCCCAGAGCCAGGGCGTTCTCGGCAATCTGCGCAAGCCCCGCCAGAAAGGTGTCGTCTTCAAACGACAGGTCAACCATCGGGGTGATGGGGGATTCCGCGGCGATCACGCCGATGCGCCGCGACGGCGGGCCCGTCCGGCCGTCGGGGGTGACCCCGCTGACCTCGTACGTGAAAATCTCTCCCGCGGAGGCCTCGTCGGAATACTGCAGATAGTGGCCGGGCTCCGACGCAACCTCTATGGTTTCGACCGGGTTGTCGTTTTCGTCATATTTGCTGACGCGGTAGGCCGAAGCCAGCGGCGATGTGGCTTCCCACCCCAGCACAATCCGGCTGCTTCGGGTGGCGGCGGCAATGTTCTGCGGGGGGGGCGGCAGCGGGAATTCCGGGAGGGTCGCGTGCACAAACCGCTCCGCGCTTTTATCCGTCAACAGGTCGCGCGCGGTGACGCTGTACCGCACTTCATGTCCCGAAGGGGGCGCGGTGTCCTCAAACCACCCGTCCGGCGTGACCCCCAGCGCTGCGCCGTCGCGGGCCACCGTGTACAGTTCGCCCGGCCGCGCGCCCCAGGTCAGACGGACACAGTACGCGTCGGGGACCACTTCCAGCGTCACGTCAACCGGGGTGACCTCATGTTCGGCCGGAGACGCCGGCGCGGATGGTTCCGCCGCAACCACATTGAGCGAGGAAAACGTCCGGGTCGGAAACGTCTCCGGGGCCACCATCAGCGTCCGGAACCGCGAACTTACCTCGATGCCCCATTCGAAACTGGGCCATTCCGCGGCCTCTTCCGGGAAGGCGAGGGCAAAGCTCTGCTCGCCCATCGGGTAGAGTTCGCGCTTCTCCCAACGGGATGCCCCGAGCGCTCTTGCCCGCACGCGAACGTTTACATCATCAACGCCGGGCCCCATGACGAGGACCCGGTCCGGAAGAACCAGAATCCGGGGCTCGAGGGTGATTTCCGCGGGCAACTGCGTCAACTCAACAAGCCTCTCCGGCGGCAGGTCCAGCCGCGCCCGCACATCCGCCCAGGCCCGGCCGTTCATCGAGGCCAGAACCCCGAGCTGGCCCTTGGTGGTAGTCCAGCGGCCGTAGGCGTACATGGCCTCGGCAAGCTTCGATTTGCGCAGCGTGGCCAGCGCGGCTTCCAGGTCCTGGTCGCTCAGATTCTTCGCGAATTCCCCATCGGGTCCCAGCACCCCCGCCGCATGGTCGTACGCGAGCACGGCGGCGATCAGAGAAAGCCCCGCCTGAAGCCGTGCCGCGCGGTCCGGACGGATGGTGCTGCCCATGAGCATGTCCTTGAGTGCATCGCCCACGCCCAGAGTCAGCGTCGGGACAATCTCCCGGGCGGCTTCCGGCACGGGCACAAGACCGGTGATCTCTTTGAGCGCATCACGAAGAAGGGTCCGGTCTTCGCCGAGCGCGTCGCGCACTTCCAGAGCGATCTGCGCGAGCTGAGCCCGTTTCTCCTCGTCGCCAACCGACCACACGAAGGGGCTGCCCTCGGTCTGTCCCGATCCGCCCACGTACCGGTAGCCAAGCTCCTGCAGCCGCAGAAGGCCCGGCGCGAGCGTCGCCCCGAGCTTGTCGCCGAACAGGTGTTTCGCGCGAGCCTCCACAAACGCTTCCGGCGTGAGGTCGGGGTCCCACGCGAACCGCGCCGTATAAGCCATCGCTTCTTCCACGGACCGGGTGCGCCAGTGGGCGCCCAGCAGACCCTCGCAGCCTTTGCTTCGGGCGTCGCGGCACGCTCCCGCCGTGTCGTACAGATTCGGTTGCGGCATCCAGAGATCCCCGGCGAATTCATGCCAGATTACCGGCCAGCATTCCCGCCCGGATGACAGCTTGTCATACACGCTGCTCACACTCGAGGCGGTCCACTGGTTGTCGAGGGCCGAGAGCACAACGCCTTCCGGAAGGAGCGCGTCCATGGCCGGGTACAGGTCCGTACACCGGAGCCACGCGTCCCCGCCCCAGCCGCTGACCACCAGCCGGACGTCCGGGCGAAGCGCGTCAAGGAGCTGCCGCCCGTGCAGGGCAAACAACACCATCCGGACCGCCTCCGCGCGTTGCCGCGCTTCGGTTCCGTCCTCGAAAACCCCATTCCAGCGATTGACGTACGAGGCCCACGCGGACCGCGTCGCGGGGTCTTCTCCCGGATACAGCGCCCGGCCTTCCGGCTGCCAGAGCCACAAGCTGCGGATATCCGGATAATCGGCCAGAAGGGCTCGCAGCCGCGCCTCGAAGCGCTCGCGAACGGCCGGGTCCATCGCGTCGCCCTTCACCTCGATCCCCAGGCCTGTGTCCAGCCCGCGGCTTCTGGCGTAGGCCATGACCTCGCGCAATACCGCCTTCCCCTGCTCAATGGCGGGCCGCTGCTCTTCCACCTGTGCGTCGGACGCCCCAAAGGTGTCACGGGCGAAGAATCGGCCCGTGCCCGCATAGTATTCCCCCGTCGGCACGGGTTCGACCCGCCATTTCGCGCTTGCCATGCTGGCCAGAGGCTCGCCGCCCGCCAATGCTCCGTCGAATTCATACGCCGCGAACGGCTGGTCATCGCGCACGTAAAAGGTCACCAGGTTCATGCGCATGCGGGCCAGCGCATCAATGTAAGCCTTGTGGTCCCGGATATCCCAGGTCGAATGCCCCATCAAATAGTCGTAAAACGGCAGGGTGCCGCGCACCGTAAACACGGGCGTGACCGATTCATGGAACCGGGGGAGTTTCAGGGCCGGGATGTCCGCAAAGGCGTCCGGCAGCGTCTCCTGCGAGGTATAGAAGCCGAATCCCAGGGCCTCCAGCAACCCGTAGACCCCGTGTTGCGCCGCGGCAGGCGTCTTCCCCGCGACGAGCACCAGCGCGTTGGAGGCGTCTTCAGCATGAAGAATGTAGCCGTCCGCCCCCGGTTCCTCGAGGCCAAACGGCCACGCCGTCCCGGTCTCTGGGAGGGACTGCGGGGTTCCAAGCACAATGCCCTGGGCATCGGCGGGCGCCGTCTCGACCGTCTCGATGGGATACAGCGTGCCGGTGGCGGCATAGAGAAGACGCTGCAGATCCGTCGCCGCACCCCGCTCAATATCCGAAGCCTCGGGGCCGAGATAGATGGCGGGAGACGCGGAGGCGTTCGCCGCCAGACCCGCAAGCACCAGGACCAACAAGCACCGTATTACGCGCATGGATACACTCCCTGTTCGCGACCCATCTTTGTGCTCTGAGGATACGCCACAATCCCGCTGGAAAGACGCCGCGATAGCGCCGGCCACCTGCCATGCGGGCATCCTGCGCGTAGTCTACCTGTTGAATCCCCGGAAATAAAGCAGGGGAGGACCCCCGCATCGCCACCTAAGCACGACACAATTGCGGCTGCCGCTGACGGGGTCCGGAGGAACAAGTTGCGGGCCCGAGTGGACGAGTTCGTAGGGGTGGACATGGTGGACATGGTGGACACGGTGGACATGGTGGACGCCCCGGCCCTTAACGACTCCGCAGAGGTTGAGGCCGCGGGTGAAACCCGTGGACCGGGTGCGTCCCCTGTCCCAACCCCTGAATAGGGGTTGAACAGCTCCGGCGTTCTTGTCCGACCCCTTCACAATCGTTCAGGCA
>DDYW01000104.1 GCA_002348185.1 Candidatus Hydrogenedentes bacterium UBA2224
GTTTTTTTATCCGGCGATTAAAGATACATTCCCCGCTTGATGTTCATCCACGTAAGCTGGTCGCCGGCCGCGTAGTAGAGCCAGGTTTTCCCGTCCACCTCGATGAGGTCGGGGTCCGAGGTGTTGATGCTCTCGTCGAGGCCCCGGGGCGTCAGCACCGGATTCGCCGCGCTCAATTCCCAGTGCTGGAGATCCTTCGAACGCGTGATGTAGGTCTCGAAATAGTGGCGCGGGCTGCGGTTCTCAAGATAGAGAACGTAATAGTGGCCATTCACGTACCGGATGCAGGGACAGGCCGTGTACCGGTTCGTGCCGAACGTCGAATCGGGCAGCTTCGTCCAGTTCTCGAGATCCGTGGACCGCGCGAACTTCGTCGTGAAGGCCGGGTACGCCGGTTCGTTGGACTCATACGCCATGACGAAACCGTCGGGGCCCGCGCACACGGAGCTGTTGAACAGGTGCTCGTTCTCCTGCGGGATAACGACGTTTGATTCCCAATGGACGAGATCCGCCGATTTGAACATCGTGACGTCGTTCCAGTTGTTGTCTTCAAATCGCGACGCAAAAGCGTAAAAGACGCCGTCGTGGACTAACGCGGACGCGAGACTGTAGCCCTCCGCGAATTTGGTTAGGACCTCGCCGGTTTCGGCGTCTTTGACCAGCAGATAGTAATCTTCCCTGACGCCGCCGCTGCCCGGACGAATGCATTCCATATGGCACAGCCGGCCTTTCCAGAGAATCGGCGACAGTTCGCACAGGTTCTCCGCCACCCTCTCGACCTGCGTCATCACGGGTTTGGAGGACAGGGGGGGAGGCGGGGCGATGGACTGAAACACCTCCGCCGGCCACTGTTGAAGCCGATGGATGCCTTTGGGCATGCCCTGCTGGAACTGGACGTACGCCTGGACCGCCCCCCGGGCCGTGTACCCAATCGCGTTCTCAGAGTCCGTATCGACCTTAACGCCGAAAACCTTGTAGCCCATGAGCGTGGTGTCCGTCAGGTCCACGTGAAGGTACTTGCCGTTCTGGACGCTCTGGATGATGCCGTCGGTGGGCGTCCCGGCGGGTTGCGAAAAATTCAGGGCGACCAGGCGGCATCGGTCGACCTTGATCCGCATGTAGGTGTGGAACCCGTAGTTTCCGCCCTTCAATGCGCACTGCGGACTCACCAGGGTGCAGTCCTCGAACAGGACGTCCGGGCGCTCGGGCATGCTGGGATTTTCGATGCGGATGTAGCCCCCGGCCGTGTCGCCCCACATGTCGAGCGACCACAAATTGCAGCGCCGGAACACGATGGGTTCGTCGGGACGCGACAAGCAACTCGCCACGCCGCCGCCGAAGGCGCGCCCGATGCCCACGCAATCCTCCACGATCACCGTGAAGGGCTCGATCCGGTTCGTGCAGTCCCAGAAGAGGCCGCCGTCGCTGCCGGTCGCATACAGGTTCCGCAGAACCCAGCGGTCCCAGATGATGGCCGAAAACGTCTCGTCGGTATGTGCGGGCGACCAGCCCTGGGCAGTGGCGCGAATCGTCGACCACCAGTCGTAGCTCTTGAACCCCGTGCCGGGGTCTCCCGAATCGATGATCACGTGCCCGGACGTTCCTGAGCCGAACCGGCCATCCACGTCGCCCACCAGTTCGTTGTAGGCGCCCGCCGTGCCGCTGAAGGCGGGGGAGAGCATGGCTTCCAGGTAGGTGTCGGGGCGCACGACGATACGGTGTCCGCCCTGGGCGTCGGGGACCGCGTCCAGCGCGGCCTGCAGGGTTGTGAACGCGGTGGCCCAGGACTGGCCGTCGGTATTGCTGCCCAGTTTGGACACGTACAGCGTTACTCCCTGCCGGCCCGCCGCTTCAGGTGCGGCGCCGGTGGCCTGTCCGAGAACGGTCACGCACCCCATCACGAGCCATGCCGCACAATGCATGATACTTTCCCCCCAACGTTGTTATTTCACCAGAACGGGCTGCGCCCATAGCTATGCAAACTGGACCCTCTTCCGGGATCCCCGGAATCCCCGTTTCACCTCTTATGGGGGATCCAGACTGATCATGGCGCGCGGTCCCGATGTTTTCAAACTCTGTGGCCAGCCCTTTTCCAAAAGAACTCGCCAAACGCCAGATCGGTAATCTTGTTTCTTGTAGCGCAGGCGTCTCGCCTGCATTCCTGGCTTTTGGGGGGCGATCCGGATGCAGGCGAGACGCCTGCGCTACAAGAGGCGAGACGCCTGTGCTGCACCGGACGGGCCCCGCGGTTCTGACCTTCCACGCATGTGCCGAACGGCTCATGGTCGGTTCCCTGGACTTTGCGCTGACCCAGGGGAATCAGATAGCCTGTACGGGCATGGATTCCACAGAATCTAAGGGAGATGCCGGTATGAAATCTCATGATGCGTTCGTCGTGTGCTGTGTGATGGGACTTCTATCCGTATTCGCGGCGGTTCCCGCGCAGGGCGCTGTGTTGCAGGTTGGGGCGTCAACCGTGAGCATCACGCCCGATAAGCCCGTGGCCCTGTGCGGACAGATGTCGACGCGCATCGCACGGGAAGTGCAAAGCGAACTGCTGGCCAATGCTCTCGCTATGGAATCGCGTGACGGCGACACGGTTATTGACCAGGCAATTTTCGTGGCCTGCGATATCGTGTCCATACCCGAACACATCCGGGCGCGGGCTGTCGAACTCCTGGCGCCGCGCGTTCCGGACTTTGACGTGACCAAGCTCATCCTCAGTGGGACCCACACCCACACGGCGCCCGTGATGATCGAGGACATTTACGTCATCCCGGACGAGGACGTGATGCGGCCCGCGGAATTCTCCGAATTCTTCTCCGCGCGCATCGCCGATGCCGCGGAAGCGGCCTGGAAAAACCGCAAGCCCGCGAAGGCCGGGTGGGGCATGGGCGATGCTGTTATCGCATACAACCGCCGCTCGTTCTTCGAAGATGGCCACGGCCAGATGTACGGCGACATCAGCATCAATGAGTTTCGCGGGATCGAAGGCCCCGAAGATCACGCCGTGGAGGTGCTCTTTTTCTGGGGCGACGACGACCGCCTCATCGCGACGGCCGTGAACCTTGCCTGCACCGCCCAGGAGGTGGAAGGCCTCAGTGTCGTCAGCGCCGACTTCTGGCATCCCGTCCGGGAAGGCCTGAAGGCCAAGTATGGCGAGGAACTGGTCGTTCTCGGGTGGATCGGCGCGGCGGGGGACCAGTCGCCCCACATCCGGTACCGCAGCGCCGCGGAGGACCGTATGCGCGAGTTGCGCGGCCTGAGCCGCCTCGACGAGATTGCCCGGCGCATCATCCGCGCCTGGGAGGAGGCCTATGAGGGCGGACAAAAAGAAAAGTTCGCGGACCTGCCGCTAGTCCACGTGGTGAAACCGATCGAATTGCCCCGGCGTCTGGTTACGGAGCAGGAATACCAGGATACTCAGGCGGAGATCGCGGCCGCGTCGACCGAGCCGAGGGACTTCCGCCGAGTGGCGTGGCTTCAGGACGTCCTGAAACGCTACGAAAGCCAGCAGCAGGGCGAGATTCCGCCCTATGTCATGGATCTGCACGTCCTTCGGCTGGGCGATGTGGCGATTGCCACCAATCACTTCGAGCTGTTCACCCAGTACGGCATCCAGATGAAGGCCAAGAGCAAGGCCTTGCATACCTTTGTGATCCAGCTTGCCGGGCCGGGCACCTATGTACCCACGCCGTTTGCCGCCGCGGGCAGGGGCTACAGCGCCATCGTGCCGAGCAATACGGTGGGGCCGGAAGGCGGCCAGAAGCTGGTCGATGAAACGGTCGCCGCCGTTAATGCCCTGTGGGCGGACAAATAGCCGCCGGGGACAGGCGCGACCGGCTCGGGTGCGGATTGTGAAAGAACGCCTGCTCGCTAAACTCAGACGAGCAGACGTTTTGTCAACCGCACGACAATTTTGCTCACCTCACGCACCCACACCACCGTACTGGCGACCGCGATGCACACCAGCCAGTCCTTGAAGCTCAGAGAGCATGTGGAGAAGGCGTCCTGCAGGAACGGCGTGTAGATGACCAGCACCTGCAGGCCCACCGAAAGGGCCAGTGCGCCCCACAGCCAGTTGTTCCGGAAAAAACCGTGAAACGCGCTGCGTTCGTCCGAACGCGCGTTAAACACGTTGAAGATCTGAAACATGACCAGGGTGGTGAACGCCATGGTCTGCGCGTAGCGCATGTCGCCGTCGCCGTCCACCAGACCGCCGGGCAGGGAGGCGTCGAGCACAAACAGCGTGCCTGCGGCGATAACCACGCCCGCCAGCACGATGGTGACCCACATGGCCGGCGTAATCACCCCTTCACGGCGCGGCCGCGGTTTGCGGCGCATGACGTCCGGGTCGGGCGGGTCCACGCCGAGGGCCAACGCGGGGGCGCCGTCCGTCACCAGGTTGACCCAGAGGATCTGCGTGGCCAGCAGGGGCATCACTACGCCATGTCCCTGGGCGCTCAGACCAATGGACTTCGCCAGGAGCACCCCGAAAAACATCGTCATGACCTCGCCGATGTTCGACGAGAGGAGGTATCGCAGGAATTTGCGGATGTTGTCGAAGATGGCCCGGCCTTCTTCGACCGCCGCGACGATCGTCGCGAAATTATCGTCTGTCAGGACCACGTCCGCTGCCTCGCGGGAGACGTCGGTGCCGGTGATGCCCATGGCGACCCCGATGTCGGCCGCTTTGAGCGCCGGGGCGTCGTTCACGCCGTCGCCGGTCATGGCCACCGTCTCGCCGTTCTTCTGCAGCGCTCTCACGATGCCCAGCTTATGCTCCGGATCTACCCGGGCATAGACGAACACCTCCCGGACCGTTTCCGCCAGAGCATCCTCCGGCATCTTGGCCAGCTCCGCGCCGGTGACCGCCCGGCCCCTGGGCGCGATGCCCAGTTCCTCGGCGATGACCGCGGCGGTCGTCGGATGATCGCCCGTGATCATCATGGGGCGGATGCCGGCGCTGCGGGCCCGCTCCACCGCGGGCTTCGCCTCCGCACGCGGCGGGTCGATCATGCCGATCAGGCCCAGAAACACGAGTTCACGTTCCAGCGTCTCACTGGCGTCCTCGTGTTCGAGTGCGTCGGCGGGCAGTTCCCGCACCGCCACGCCCAGCGTACGCAATGCCTGCCGCGCGAGTTCGTCATTGGTGGCCGCGAGCTCCTGCCGGCGCGCTTCGGTCAAGGCTCTGGTTTCTGCGCCCACCTGCTCCAGCGTGCAGCGGGACAGCAGGATGTCCGGGGCCCCCTTCGTGAACACCAACAGGCGTTCGGGACGTTCGGCATCGGTGTGAACGGTCGTCATCAGTTTGCGCTCGGACGAGAACGGGACTTCCCCGATCCGCTCAAAGCGCGCGTCCAGCGTCTCATCGGGCAGACCGGCTTTTCGCGCCGCCACGACCAGCGCGCCTTCCGTCGGGTCGCCCTGCACCGTCCATCGGCCGTCTTTCTGCTGGAGCACGGCATTGTTGGCCCGGTCGGCGGCAATCAAGGCGTGCTCCACCTCTGTGCGGAGAACGCCTTCCGGGAGCGTGTCGCCGTTTACATGCACCTTGCCTTCGGGGGCGTACCCCGTGCCTTCAAGATCTACCCGCCCGCTCGCCGTGACCACCGTCCGCACCGTCATCTCGTTTTTGGTCAGGGTACCGGTCTTGTCGGAGGCAATGATGGTGGCCGACCCCAATGTTTCGACAGCCGCCAGATGGCGCACAATGGCGTTGCGTTTGGCCATGCGCTGCACGCCCAGGGCGAGCACCGTGGTGACCACCGCGGGCAGGCCCTCTGGCACCGCCGCCACCGCCAGGGCCACGCCCAGGATGAGCGCCTCAAACAGCGCTGCCAGGCCCCGGAGATTCTCGACGAAGATCAACGTGGCGATCATCACGATCGCTATGATGACGACAATGATCCCGAGAAACTTGCCCACCCGGTCCAGTTCCACCTGGAGCGGCGTGGTCTCCTTGGGGGCCTGTCGGAGCATGCCGGCAATGCGCCCGAGCTCGGTCTGCATGCCGGTGGCTACCACCACCGCCCGGCCGCGGCCATAGGTTGCGGCCGTCCCGCTGAAGAGCATGTTGGCGCGGTCGCCGAGTTGTGCTTCGTCCTTCATCGGGGCGGTTTCTTTGGACACCGGCAGGCTTTCCCCGGTAAGCGCCGCCTCGGCCGTCTGCAGCGCGGTAGAGTGAATCAAACGCGCGTCAGCCGGGATCCCGTCGCCTTCCTCAATCAAGATGAGGTCGCCGGGCACCAGTTCGGGCGCGGGAATCCGCCGCCGCTCGCCGTCACGCATGACGGTGGCCATCTCCGAGACCATCTGTCGCAGGGCCGCCACCGCCGATTCCGCGCGCGCTTCCTGAATGTAGCCGAGAAAGGCGTTGAGCAGCACAATGGCGAAGATGACGATGCCTTCATAGGGAAGCGCCGAGTCCCGTTCTACAAGCCATAACACTACCGAGATCGCCGTGGCTATCAACAGCAGAATGACCAGGACATCCTTGAATTGCGCGAGAAACTTCTTCCACGCAGGCACGGGCTCTTCCGCGGCCAGCTCGTTCCGGCCGTACTTCGCGAGTCTCGCCGTGGCCTCGGCCTGGCTTAAGCCCCGTTGCGCGTCGGCGCCCAGGGTCGCGAGAACTTCATCAATCGTCTGGCGGTATGCGGGCGCGGGCTCCTGCCCGCCGGCTATGCTGTTCACACTTCAATCCTTCCGGGTCTGTGCCCGGCGACGCCGTTTTCCTAAGATGGGACCACGCGGGAACAGGGGCCATTCCCGCCGGGATGGCGATAATTGTCCTTAAGTGCCTGGTCTGATCTATCCGTTTCGAACGCGGGCCGCCGGGACGTACGATGCGGTCAACGGGAAGATGTTAGTTTATCACAACGAACCACTCCGACGCCTCAACCCGACCATGCGGATCCGCGAGGCCATCTCCGCCAGAGGGTGAAGATTCGCACACCGGTTTTGAGTTTCGGCGTCGTGATTGTCTGCCGTCCCTACGGGACTCGTGCAGTGAGGGACACGGGGGTTCCCATCACTGAAGTGGTGGGCTATTGTCTGTCGTCCCTACGGGACTCGGGGTTTGAGGGGCACGGGGGTTCCCATCACTGAAGTGGTGGGCTATTGTCTGCCGTCCCTACGGGACTCGGGGGACCGGGAACATGCCTCACCAAGGCAAAGCAAGGGCGCCAAATCCGCGTGTTCCGGTCTTGTGTCCCCCGCGGATGCGTCGGCTTATGCTCCCGCGCGCAAAAGCAGATGCGTTTCAGTAGTCTGGCTTCGAGTTAGCCGACGATTGGGGTGCACACTGTTATCTGCCAATTAACGTGGTAGGATGGACTGCATGACGAAAAGGAGCGTCCAGCCGTGAAACATGCTTCCTCGATATGTGGTGTTCTCCTGGGACTGGCAAGCGCCCTGGCACACGCGGGCGCGGGGCCGGGCGAAATGTACGAAATGCGGCGTTGGGTGGACGCCAAGTTTCAGAACGCGGCCCCGGCCGAACCGTCCGGCGGCATCGTTATTCTGGAACATTTTGACCGTGTCTGGCAGAACTGCCGCGTAGACCGGCCTCTCATGCTGGGTGCGCGCGCGTACCGTCGCGGTCTGTTTACCCATGCTCCGAGCGATCTGCTGGTGAAGCTGCCTGCCCCGGGCACGACCTTGACCGCCTTTGCCGGCGTGGATAGCAACAGCCAGACTCAGGGAGGCAGCGGAAGCGTTGTCTTTGCGGTGAGTCTGGGGGAGGGCGGGGACGTCTTCACATCGCCCGTGGTCCGCGAAGGCATGCCTGCGCTGCCGGTTTCCGTCGAGCTCGCAGGGGCAACCGCATTCCATCTCCGCGTGAGCGACGCGGGCGACGGAATCGCCTGCGACCAGGCCGTCTGGGTTGACGCCCGGGTGGAGCTGTCCAGCGGCGAGGAAGTGTGGCTGGGCGCCCTGCCCATCATCGAGGGGCAAGACCCGCCCGAATATGCCCCCGTTCCGCCCTTCTCTTTCAAATACGGCGAGAGAGCCTTTCCGGAGGCGTTGGCGGAGTTTGTCGCGGATGCCACCTGGGTTCACCTGGATGACGCACGGCGCCAGCACGAACTGCAGTACCGCCATCCGGATACCGGTCTCGAAGTCCGGTGCGTCGCCGTCGAATACCTCGACTTTCCCATCGTCGAATGGACCCTGTATTTCAAGAATGCCGGCAGCGTGGATACCCCAATTCTCTCCGATATTCTGGCGCTGGACACGTCATTCCAGCGGCTTCCCGACGACCTCTATGCCCGGTTCGCGCGGCCGTCCGAGTTCGTGCTTCACCACCATACGGGCAGCATCTGCGCGCCCAACGATTACGAGCCTCATGCCACCGTCCTGCCGGCCGGCCAGGTCAACCAGCTCGCGTCCGCCGGCGGACGCGGCAGCAATGGCGAATTTCCTTACTTCAATATTGAATGGCCCGGCGAGGGCGTCATTGCGGTGGTCGGGTGGCCCGGGCAATGGAACGCGACGTTTTCTCGCGACCAGGCCACAGGCCTGCGCATCGCCGCCGGTCAGGAACAGACGCATTTCACGCTTCACCCCGGCGAGGAAGTGCGCACGCCGCTCATTGTCCTGCAGTTCTGGAAAGGCGAGCGTGTCGATGCGCAGAACACCTGGCGGCGGTGGATGATTGCCCACAACGTCCCGCGACCCGGCGGCCGGCTTCGCCCCATGCATCTGGCGGGCTGTTCGTCGCACTTCTTCGGGGAAATGGTTACGGCCGACGAGGCCAGCCAGATTCAGTTCATCGACCGCTACCTCGAAGAGCGAATCCCCCTCGATTACTGGTGGATGGACGCCGGCTGGTATATCAACACCTCCGGATGGCCCAACACCGGCACCTGGGAAGTCGACACGAACCGTTTCCCCCGGGGATTGCGGGCCATCACGGACCACGCGCACGCCCGGGGCCTCAAGACCATCCTGTGGTTCGAGCCCGAACGGGTGACGCCCGGCACGTGGCTCTACGACACCCATCCGGAATGGCTGCTTGGCGAAGACGGCGGCCAGAAGCTCCTCGATCTCGGCAACCCCGACGCGTGGCGGTGGCTCGTGGACCATACCGATGCGCTTTTGACCAGCCAGGGCATCGACCTCTACCGGCAGGATTTCAACATGGATCCGCTGACCTACTGGCGCAACGCGGACGCTCCCGACCGTCAAGGCATCGCCGAGATCCGGCACGTCACGGGCTATCTTGCCTTCTGGGACGAGCTTCTGCGGCGCCGCCCCGGATTGCGCATCGACACCTGCGCCAGCGGCGGCCGCCGCAACGATCTCGAGACGCTTCGCCGCGCCGTCCCCCTGTGGCGCAGCGACTACATCCTCGAGCCGATCGGCACGCAGGGCTGCACGTACGGCATCTCCTCCTGGATCCCCTTTCATGGCACCGGGGTCAAAGAGGCCGATGCCTACCGGTTCCGCAGCATGATGACGCCCTATCCAAACTGCCTGTGGGATGCCCGTCGAACCGACCTGGACTACGACGAATTCCGGCGCCTGACGGCGCAGTGGAGCGCGGTTGCGCCAAACTACGCGGGGGATTTCTATCCCCTCACGCGGTACAGCCTCGCTAACGATGTGTGGATGGGCTGGCAATTCGACCGGCCCGAAACGGGCGAGGGCATGGTGCAGGTCTTCCGGCGCGAATCGTGCATCTTTCGTGCCGCGGACCTGGTGTTGCGGGGACTCAAGCCGGACGCCCGCTACCGCATCACCAATCTCGACGAGCCCGGCGCCGCATTCGAGATGACAGGAGCCGAGCTGCTCGAAGACGGCCTTCCCGTGGAAATTGCCGCGTGCCCCGGCGCGCTGGTCTTCACGTACCAGCGCGTCGAACCGGAGCCGGCGATCACATCCCACTGATTTCGCGCGGAGCCTGTTCCAACCGCAGCCACCCCATGCGGGCGGGGTTGTCGGCGCCATACCCCAACCGCGGTATCACGGAAACCTCGGAGGGCGGCGCCCAACTGACCAGCGTCTGGCGTGTGTTGTCGCGTGACAGCCCGGAGATCTCCACGTTGATCCGCATGGGCCGGGCGGGCGCTGCTTCGCCGCGGAAGGCCTCCATCGGAATGCGCAGCCGGAACGTCTGCCGGCCCTCACGGTTCGCGACGGCGAGGTCCCACGGCACATCGGGCACCAGCCACCCCAGCCGGGCGGTCTGCTTTCCGTTCACGTCGCCGCGGAAGGTGCGGCGCGGGTAGATGTGGGTCGGCTCTATGGCCACGGCGATGGCGACCGGACGCCACTGCTCCGACGGGAGGCAGTCCGCGCCAATGTAAAGAAAATCGTCGTCATGCGCGGCCTGCCACGACCACGCGAGCCCTTCCCCGGGCAGGGCGGCCTGCGGCAGGGCCGCCCAGGCCTCGGTCTCCCGCCAGGTGGACGTAAAATCCTCGTTCACCCGCGGGCACCGGTAATTGAGCGGGCCGTCCACCAGCCCGGATTCCTCCGGAAACACGGGTTGAGCGGCCGCGACGGCCTTCTCGGCTTCCACAAACTCCGTTTCCTGCAATTCACGCAGTCGTTCCACGCGCCAGCGGAGTTCGGCGGGAAAGTAGGTGTAGCCTTCGGCCTCGGCCTGAAATCCGAGAAATGGGTTGCTCTCGCACAGCGCCGCCATTTTCGTGGCGTTTTCGATCTCTTCCTCGACGATGCCCCGCATCGCCGCGAGCAGTTCGGCCCGGGAACCGGCTGAGTCGTAGAGAAGCCGCTCGCGCATGTCATAGAAGCGGAGGATGTTGTATCCCGTCCTGAATTGGATGCCCAGCGCCTGGGCCACCGTGAGATCGCGCTGCCGCTCCGGGTCCCCGGCACAGAGGGGCGCAAGCGCCAGGAGTTCATCCAATCCGGACTGCCAGGTGGCCGACATCTCCCCGCAAAGTTCGAGCACCTCCTCCATCGTATGGCTGCCGGAAAAGCACTCCCCAATACGGTCACCGCTGGGAGGAAACTCCAGTTTCCATACCGGGGAAAGGTTCTTGTGGGCGGGCCTCAAATGGAGCGGCCATACAATGCCGTCGGTGATGGGGCCGTAGTACTGGAATGCGTTCGTGATCGGGTAGTGGTCGTATGCTTCCCCGAAGAGCCGCCACGCGCGCACAACGCGATCCGCATGGACGGGGCCCCAGTCCCGCCGCGCGAGCTCCAGAAGGAATGCGTCCTCGCTGATCTCGTCCGGGGCGAACGGCAGCACGCTCGCGGCCGCCCGGTGCATGAGCGACGGCATGTTCCCCATATACCAGCACTGCATGACGCTGGTGACCCCCAGCCGCCGCATCGCCCCGTATTTCCGGTAGAGGTTGCCGGGAACCGGAATGAACGGCACGGTCGACGCCTCAAACGAGTTGCAGGCCTGGAGTTTCGCGCCCAGTTCCACGCCGTTCCCGGCCGCGGCTTCCGCGATGCGCGTGTAAATCTCGCTCGGGCCGATGTAGGAGAGCCAGTAGTCGCCCGCATGCCGTTCCTTGCCCAGTTGCAGCTTGGCGCCGTCCGATTCGAAGTTGTACTGACAGATCACGCCGGGCGGGGTGCGCCGCGCGATGTCCACGAGGGGCGCGGTGCTTCGCGGCACGCCCGTGCCGTTTCCCGGCACGTAGAGCCACGAGATCAGCTTCGCCCGGGGATTGGCCGCGTGCATGCCCCGTTCCATCGCCGAAAGCGAGGCGTGCAGAATCTCTCCCGGCGCCTTCTCCGCACAGATCGGGCACGCGACCCGCCAGTCCTCGTCCGCAACGCTCAGGCACGTCGTCGAGCGCTCCCCAAAGCTGATGTTGATGAGCCCCCCGAGATGGGGCACCTCGGAGAAAATGTCGTGCATGGCCTCGTAGAGGTAGGTCTGCGCCGCTTCCGAGAACGGGCAGAAGAGGCGGCCCGTGCCCGAAAATGGTTTGCTGCCCAGTTCGGGGTGGGCCTGCAGCAGCGGATTGTCGGGATCCATCACGCGCGGTTCAATACAGAAAACAAACACGTTGATGCCGTACCGGCGGCATTTCTCGACGGTTTTGCGCAGTTTATCGAGGCGGCGGTCCCGGTTGGGATCAACCACGGGCGTCAAGGAGGTCTTGCAGATGTCCTTGAATTCAATCGTGAGCCACAGGGCGTTCACGCCGTCGTGGGCGATGCGGTTGAGGTACCCGTCCGGATAATAGTCGACCTCATCGAGCAGCTCGTCCTTGTTCTTGGGCGGCCGTTTGATCGGCCCGAAAAAACACCGTGAAATGCGGGTATGGATGAACGGCGCGCGTTCGAGTTCCCCCAGCGGCAGAAACGGCCCTTCGGCGCTCATGAGGCGGTCTTCCAGGAAGAAGATACCGCGCCGGATTCCTTCCGTGTCGCCCGCCTGAATGCGGCATTCGGCTTCTCTCACGACAAGCCGGAAGGTCTCGGACCGGTTCGTGGGTATCTGTTCGGTGATGACGCGGTACGGACCGTTCGGGGGCAGCTTGACGGCTGCAAAAAAATCCTGCAGGTCCTGGTACGCCGTGTCGAGCACGCCGTCCGGGTCGGGAAACGCCGTTTCGACGGACACGCCCCTCCCCAGGTCCGCTTCGCCGTCGAGGGCCTCCGTCCGCTCCCAATGCGGCCTCCAGGTCAGCGGCGCCGCCAGGGCTTCTACGAAGGCCCATTCACTCTGGGGGGGGCTCGGTGGCGGTTCGGGCGGGGCGCCGGCGCCCGGCATGCCCAGGCCCGCCGCAACAATCCAACAACCCAGCGCGCAACTGACAGTCATGATCATCGGACCTCCTTGGCGCGTGATCTAACATATGTGAGTGTGAGACCCCGCTGGAACCGCCGCGGTGCATACAGTATTCTCAGGTGAACGAGTCCCATCTTTTCCCTGCGATCCCAGCCTAACGGAAGGCGGCGCGGAAAAACAAAGCAAGCATGCGCCCGCCCGCGTCCGGGGAACACGGCGCTTATCGCAAGCACGGCGCCAGATGCCGCGCGTGGAGGTCGGAATACGTATTCGTGAGCGAGTTTGCGCCAGATAGCCCCCGTGGCTCGCGCTGGAACAATATCGTGCGGCCGCTCCGGTCGCGCAATTACCGGCTGTTCTTCATGGGTCAGGGAATATCGCTGACCGGCACCTGGATGCAACGCACCGCGCTGCTCTGGCTCGTCGGCACCATGTATGCCGACGAGAAGACGGCCGCGTTCTGGTTGGGCGTCGTGGGCTTCGCGTCGCAGATTCCCGCGTTGCTCCTGACGCCTCTTGCCGGCGCTCTGGCCGACCGCTGGAACCGCCGCCGGATGCTCCTGGGGGCACAATCGCTGGCCATGGTCCAGTCGTTTCTGCTGGCGTTCCTCACCCTTTCGGGCGAGATGCACATCTGGCAGATCGTCGCGCTTTCGCTCTGGCTCGGTGTGGTCAACGCAGTCGATGTGCCCACCCGGCAGTCTTTCGTCATTGAGATGGTCGAACGCCCCGAAGACCTGACCGGGGCCATCGCACTGAACAGCTCCCTCGTCAATGCCGGCCGCCTGGCAGGTCCTGCCCTTGGCGGCCTGATGACCGCCTTGTTCGGCGTAGGCGCCTGTTTTCTTCTCAACGGGTTCAGCTTTCTCGCGGTCATTCTCGCCTTGCTGGTCATGCGCACCAAGCCGCGGCCCAAGCAGCCGGGCAGGAAACACGTGTTCCAGAATCTGGCTGAAGGGCTGGTCTATGCGTTCACGTTTCCGCCCATCCGGGCGTTGCTGCTGATCATGGCGCTGGTCAGTCTTGCGGGCATGCCGTACCATTCCCTGTTACCGGCATTCACCCGGCATCTTCTACACGGCGGCCCCAAGGGCTACGGAGCCCTGGTGGCGGCGGCGGGAATCGGCGCCTTGTCCGGCGCGCTCTATCTCGCCAGCCGGTTCTCCGTCCGGGGCCTGCTCCGGATGATCGCCATCGCGCCGGCCCTTTTCGGCAGCCTCCTGCTGGTCTTCTCCCTGAACCGCTCGTTTCCGCTGGCCCTGGTGCTCATGCCGATGCTCGGCCTGGGCCAGATGCTGCTGATGGCCTCCTGCAACACGGTCCTCCAGACCATCGTCGACGACGACAAACGCGGCCGGGTCATGAGCTTCTATTCGCTCTCTTTCATGGGGGTTGCGCCATTGGGCAACCTCCTGGCGGGCGTGGCGGCCCGCGAATTCGGTTCGGCCGCGACCATGGCCGTCGGGGGCGTGGCGTGCGTTCTGGGCGCCATCGAGTTCTCCCGCAGACTGCCCCGGCTGCGCAGGCTGATTCGTCCCATTTACGCCAGCAAAGGGATCGTCACCGAAGTCGCCGCGGGAAGCCCGGCGGCCGCCGGCGGATGTTGCGGCGCAGTCAACGGGGGAGGGGAGAACCGCGCACCGTCCGCCAATCACGACCGTTCCCGCATCGTCCCATGAGCGGTGGGTCAGAACGATGCGCCCCCTCGCGCGTCTGGGCGAGGCTTGCCGGCTGAACGCGCTCGCGCCGGCGCCTCTTCTGGATTCACGCCCGCCGTGAGCCCCTCCGGTTCAGTTCACTTGACCTGCCCGGCACTCTTTGACATACTTGCTGCGTTGGGTCCGTCGTTATCATCCCCTCGGGCAGATGGTCCGCCGGCACGGCGCCTGGCCACGGCGGAGCGGCGGAAGGGCCACTAACACGCAGCGGGAGAGAGTGCTTATGGCAGCGGGACCCCAACTCTGGGGGTTGTCGATCTTCGACGTCATCATCATCCTGGCCTATGTCGTGGGCGTCGTCGCAATCGGCACCTATTACGGAAAATACGTCAAATCGGCCAAGGACTTTTTTCTGGCGGGCCGGGCCCTGCCGTTCTGGGCCATCGGCATGTCCATCGTGGTGAGCGACATCGGCGCCAGCGACTTCGTGTTCGTGGGGGGCGCCACTTACACCTATGGCGTTTCGGCGGCGAACTTCGACTGGATAGGCTCGATGCCCGCGATGGTCATTGCGGCCTTCATCTTCATGCCCTATTACTGGCGCGCCGGGGTCTACACGATTCCCGAGTTTCTCGGCCGCCGCTACAACATGGCGGTTCAGATCATTCATGCCGCCATCTGGGGCGTGTTCATGGTGACGATGCTGGGCGTCATCTTTCAGGCCACCGGCAACTTCATGTCGAGCATTCTCGGCTGGCCGATCTGGGTCGGCGTGGCCATCACCATTGTGGCCGTGTTCATCTACACGTTTTCCGGCGGTCTCGCGGCCGTCGTCATGACCGACGTAATCCAGCTTGTGGTCATGTTCGTCGGCGGCCTGTCGCTGCTCGCGCTGGCCATGTGGGAAGTCGGCGGATGGGGCGCCCTGCAGGAACGGGTGATCGCCATCAAGGGCGAAGGGCATCTCACGATGCTGCAGCCTAACAACGACCCCAATACCCCGTATCCCTGGGCCGGGATTGTCTTCGGGCTCGGACTGGTCATGTCGACGGCCTATTTCAGCGGGCATCAGGGCGTAGTCCAGCGCGTATTCGGCGCGCGCTCGGAATGGGACGCCAAGGGCGGCATGCTCTTCGGCGGATTCCTGAAATCCTTTATCCCGCTGATGGTCGCCCTTCCGGGCCTGGCCGCCATCGTCATTCTCCCTGAGGGTGCAATCACGAAGGGCGATGACGCCGTGCCCTCCATGATCCGGCACCTGATGCCGGCGGGCGTGCGCGGCCTCACCTTCTCGGCGCTCGTGGCGTCGTTTTTGTCCAGCGCCGACACCTATCTCAATTCCGCCTCGACCATCTGGACCACCGACCTCTATGGCCGCGTCCATGAGTTTTTCACGGGGCGCCTCCCCGGCGAGAAGCACGGCCTGGTCATGGGCCGCCTTTTTACCATCATCTTCGTGGTGATTGGAGCGTCGCTGGTGCCCGTCCTGGACCGGGTCGAGAGCATGTACAATTTCATCCAGACCTCGCTGTCCATGTTTCAGGGGCCCGTGTTCGCCATTCTCCTCCTGGGCATCATGTGGCGTCGCGCGAACCGCTGGGGCGGTCTCGTCGGCATGCTCAGCGGTGTCGCGTTCAGCACCGTGCTTAACTTCACCGAGGGCCTGTTCCCTTCGGCCGACGCGTTCCTGTTCGTGGCATGGTGGTCCTTTGTGTTTACCATTGTCGTCACGGTCGTCGTAAGCCTGCTGACGAAACCCGAGCCGGAGGAGAAAATCCGGGGACTCGTTTTCGGTCAGGTGATGCAGGATGGCCAGATCCAGCGTGTGCTCGCGGAAAGGGTTGAGTAAATGGATGCCCCCCAGACCGATCCCAACCTGATGACACGGATATTCAAGCCCATTCTGGAACCATTTTTCAGTCCGATCAATGATTTCCTGGGCCGCTACTACATGCCCTGGGCGACCATCTGTGCGCTGGGCCTGTTTATCGGGGCGATGATCTGGGTGTTCACCCTCCGCAAGGAATATGTGAACGTCGACGCCCCCGGGAAGGGCTTCTTTTACGATCTGCGATTCTGGACCATCATCTCCATGCTGCCCCATGTGTTGGTGTATCTCTACTTCTCGAAATGGAGCTAGCCGTGAGCGACCAAGATCCTCTCAGTCATGTTAAACGCGATGCCGAGGCCCTCCTTATCCTTGGCGCTTTTCTGGTGGTCCTGGCGGTGATTGTTCTCGTAGCCACTGTCTTCCAGGCGCCCGGTCATGCCCGTGTGGTCAACGGTGGCGCGGGGCTGGCGTTGCTGCTTATCGGAGGCGGCATGGCCGGCTGGAGCCGTATTCTCCGGAGACGCTTCTCCAAGTAAGCATCCGTCAGCGTCGCCGTCTCACCCCCCGGCCCGAATCTGAGGGGCGCCTTGCAGATCGACCGCGTCGATGGAGACCCGTCCGTTGTCCCAGACCACCATCCCGGTACCCATCGATTTGAGCCTGACGGATCCGCCGGGCACCTCGAGCT
This sequence comes from Candidatus Hydrogenedentes bacterium UBA2224, assembly GCA_002348185.1. Lineage (GTDB taxonomy): Bacteria > Hydrogenedentota > Hydrogenedentia > Hydrogenedentales > SLHB01 > UBA2224. The sequence continues at coordinate 16,908 of DDYW01000104.1, forward strand.
TCAGCCGGGCCGGCGGGCCGTTGTACCCCGCAACCCACAGCCGGGCGCCCGGGTTTCCGTAAAGCCAGGCGGGGTTCTTTCCGCAGGTCAACACCGCATCGCCCACAACGACCTTCCCGTCAGCGTTTTGACGCGCCAGGGGCGACTCGAGCATCGGCCAGCCCAGTTCGCCCTCGTGCGTCCAGCGGCGCTGGAGTTCCCAGGCAAGCAGGTCAATCTCGATGCCCAGCGATTCGCCCTGCCGTGAGTACTCCACGGTCCATGGGCGTTGCGTGGCGTCCCGGTAACCGGTAACGGGCGGCGCGGCCTCGTCTCTCAGATGACCGGAAGCGATGGCTTTCACGAACGCCCGCGGGTCGGGATAATCCGAACGGTCCGCCGCCTCCGCATAGAACCCGCAGAACGGTTCGCCTCGAAAGAAACGGCTTTGCCGATCGGCGTCCCAGAACGTCTTTTCCGGTCCGAGGTAGTTGTATATTTCAAAAACGAGTTCATCCTCCACGGCCGCAAGCCGCATGGGGGCGTCCACGCCCATGTCGCTGCGCGTCAGGGGCCGTACGGCCAGCAGCATGCCGCCCGCCGCAAAGGTCACAATCTGGCCGGGCCTGACCTCCGCTGGAAATGTACGGACCCTCTCGTCTCCAATCCACACGCTCTCCACGAAGCGGCGCTGGGTACATACCACGGCGAGTTTGGCTGAACGGCACGTGAATTGACTGGCGGGCGCGAGACTGGCGGGGTGTTCCAGCACTCGGGGCGCATACAGCACGATGGCACGAGACCCCCATTGCGCGGCATACGCCTGGCCCGCATCCGCAAGACGCGTGGGCTGGCTTCGGTCCGCGGGCCGATCCGGGTCGCCGAACCACGTGTCGTCGACCAGGTAGCGCGTGAAGATAACCGCCGGTTTGGCGAACTCCGGCACGGGACAATGAACCACAAACATGTTAGTTTGCCGGCTGATCTCGCGCGTCGCGGTCCCCAGCGCGAACGAAGGGGTCTGGCACAGCGTGGTTCCGATGCGCCACTCCGCGTGCGCCGTTTCGGTCAACTGTATCGGCAACGCGGTTGCATTCAACGCCGTGCCGAGCCAGGCCGGCGCCGTGCCCTCCGCCACCCATCGCCGGATGATGTCTCTCTCGGGTTCGTTCGTGCACATCACGTCGTCAAGAAAGCCACGGCTGTATGCTCCAGCAAGCCGCCCCGTCGAGTTCTGAAGATGGAGTGCGGCGCTCAGGGCCAGCCGCGCGGCCATCGTGCGCGCCCGGATTCGCGTGGCGTCGTCGCTCACCAGGTCGGCAAGGCGGTCCAGGGCGCCTATCGTGACGCCCATGTAATTCGGACTGTTGAATTCGTACACCGTGCCGTTGGCGGCCGTGATGTCTGCCAGGCGTTTGAGTTTCTCGTAGCCGCGTTCGCGAATCTCCGGTTCATCCAGGAGTTCCCCCCCGAGACAGGAACTCAGGCAGTCGAGCGAGGCGATGTTGGTATACGTGATGGCGACATCCATGCGCCGGATGGCGTCGCAGCCGCGCCGGATGCTCTCCAGTACGCGCTGGCGCATCCCGGGCGAAAGGCGCTCCCCGTGACGGATCATCATGGGAACCAGCGCCCGCTGGGTGAATCCGACGGCGTTCAAATCCTGCACGGCGGGCGCTTCTTTGTACCACAGGTAGTTTCCGTGATAAGCATGCCCGGGCCGGGTCTCCTGACAGGCCAGCACGGCGTCCAGGACCTTCTCCGCGAGGATGAGGTCCTCCGGAGTGCCGTTGCCCACGAGTCTCTCCGCGAACGCGGCCGAGTCCAATACGGAATGTTGTGAGCCCGTGCTTCTGGTACGGATCATCATGTTGACGCCGGGGTCGAAATCCGGGGGAATCTCGAGGCTTGCACCAAAGGCGGTCGTGGCGAGTATGGCGGCGAAAAGGGCCATGGACAACGCTCCTTGTCGAACTGTAGGGTAGAACACCCGCCGCGCCCGGCCGCCTCTGCAAGACGGTCTGCAGGCGGCGCTTTTGCCGGTCATGTTCGGGGCATGTGCTCGCCATTCTCACACAATGGCGAGGGGCTTTCCAGTACACGGCCGCGAGCGGCTTCACACGCGGACAGACAAACCGATTTCGGTCGCGAGTGCTGCTACAATACGTCTAGAAACGAATGGAGTCGAGGGAGGGACACGCATGCCGCTCATCACTGCCGCCCTGCTCTTATGTGCTTCCGTTGCCGGCGCGGAACCACTGCAAATCGGAAACCAGAAGCAGTTCTTCATTGACACGCAATTTTTTGCAGAAGTGAGTAACGTAGCGCTCCGCGTCTGTACCGCGGAGAAGACCGGCGAACAGACGCTGACGCCGGACCGACCGTGGGAAAGCGCCTCGCTCAACTGGTTCAGCGTGCTCGAGGATGCGGGAAAGTACCGCATGTGGTACGAGGCCTACGACGTCGAGGGTTGGCCCACCAGCGATGACACCTCGTTCTGCTACGCGGAATCGCCCGATGGCGTGCATTGGCAGAAACCGTCCCTGGGTCTGGTCACGTACCATGACGCCGAACAGACGAACATTCTCTTCCGCATGATCGGGCCCGCCGGTGCTCATTCCCGCGTTCACGGGGCCGGTGTCTTCCTGGACCGCAATGCGCCGGAACTCGAGCGGTACAAGGCCGTCTCCCAGGGCATTTTTGCCTGGTTGGGCGACCCGCCACACCGGGTCGCCGGAATGTTCAGTGCCGACGGCCTGCGCTGGACGCGGTATCCCGAACCCATCTGCGACATCTTCGCGGACAGTCAATACTCGGCGTTCCGGGACGCGCGTACCGGCCAGTATGTCCTTCTGGGACGCGTTGGGGGGCGCGGAAGGGCTATTGGGAGAGGCGAGAGCGCCAGTTTCTCCCGCTTCGAGCCGCTCACCCTCGTGCTCGAATCCCACGAACGCGACATGCCGCAGTGCGACATCTACAACCCGGCTGCGATGCAGTATCCCTATGCGGAGAGCGTCTATTTCATGTTTCCCAGCGTCTATCGCCACGATACGGACACGCTGGACATCGCGCTCGCGGCCAGTCGCGATGGCGTTCGCTGGACCTGGCCCGAACCCGCTGCGCGCTTTGTCCCCCTCGGCGCTCCGGGCGATTTTGACAGCGGTTCGTTGTATATGGGTCAGGGGATTCTCCGGAAAGACAACGAGCTTTGGCTGTATTACAGCGGCAGCCCGCTCAAACACAACGAAGCGGAGCTTCCCAACCTCACCACACCCGGTAACCAGCGCATTTACAGCCGGGTCACGGTGCCGCTGGACCGCTTTGTGGCCGCTGCCGCCGGACCCGAGGGCGGCAGCTTCGTCACGCCGTTTCTCTTGTTCGAAGGGGATAGCCTGGTGCTCAATGTGCAGGTGCTCGAGGGGGGCTGGGTGCGCGCCGGTTTGCTGGATGACCAGGACCAGCCGGTGCCAGGGCGGTCCGTGGAGGATTGTCTGCCCGTTGCGGGCGACCACACTGCGGTCACGGTCGCCTGGAAAGACGGTTCCCGTGTGTCGTCGCGCGCGTCGGTCCCAACCCGGCTTTCGTTTCAACTCCAGAACGCGCGGCTTTACACGTTTCAGTTCGTGCGGTCCGGCAGGGAATCCCGCTGAGGTCGTGTCGACAGCGGTGCTCGGGTTGCTCAAATCCAGTTCAACAGGCCCGCAAACAGTGCCAGGCACACGAAGTCGAACACATAGATGGCCGAAACCACGCCGATCTTGTGCTTGAGGTTGTTCATGTCGTAGACCCGGAAGGCAACAAGGAAGAACGGGAGGTAACCCAGCAGGAAGATCAGCCACGGCGCGCCGCGATTCCACCACGCGTAATCCCACGTGAGCGCTCCCGCGGAATTCAACAGGTATTCCACGAACACGCAAAACGCCGAGCCGGTAAACGCAAAAAAGAGGCGGTTGGGCAGACCGAGGATTTTCAGGTCTTTGGCAGCGGGGAGCAGTTTGGTGAAGATTACGCCGGCAATGGCGAACATGAAACAGATCTCGATGTTCAGGCCGATCAAGATTAGATACGCGGTCTTTCCGGGGGCCGCCCAGACCGGGGCGTGCTGCGTAAAATGAAGAACCAGTGCATTCCAGGTCTCGTTAAACCAGTCCATCCCCCAGAAGGCCAGACCCGCCAGTACCAGGTCCCAGTTGCGCCGTTCAATCTCGACCGCATACACGTACACGACAAGCGCCAGGAGGGGGATCACATACCACTGAAACTGGCTGCTGTCGCGTAGAAGGCGTTGGGCTTCCAGGGCCGATGGGGTCATGCCATCTCTCCTTACGTTGAGTTGCCGCCAATACTATCCGGTTCTAGACGATTTCAATATCCACGGCGCCGACCCAGTGCGCCGCATGGTTCTTCCACGGTTGCGGCGGTGTACAGTCGAATACTGCCAGGAATTTCCTCGGAGCCGTCGCGATAATGTCCGTGTATCCCGTGGTGAAGAATGGCGCGAAAAGGATCTCGCTGGTCCAGGTTTCCCCCGCATCGGTGCTGAACGTGACGCAGTTTCCCCAGCGCGGGTACGCGAGGCCGCCATAGGTGAGCGCAAGTATACCGTCCCCGAGGGCCATGCGCGGGAAGCACCCCCGCGCCTGCTGCATGGGCCTGGCGCGAGTCCAGGACTTTCCGGCATCGCTCGAGAACGAGAGGATCAGCGGAGCGCTGGGTGGCCCGGGCTCGTAATAGGCGTCGGCAGGAAGCGTGCCCGGATGAATCCCCGTGCCCGGGATCGCGTACGACAGGTCGTGGTACCGATCCTTCGGCGCGGCCATCAGCGGTTTGTGGTCGTCGTTGACCAGCCGCGCCACGCAGACCAGCCGTCCGCCGCCCACATGCGCCACATTGGGTTCGCAGGGGCCCCAGAGCGTCCAGCCCCGTTTCGTTGCATCTTCCGGATCATCCAGGGTGTCCAGGGATGCGATGTGGCTCAAGAAACGCCAGGTCTTGCCCCGGTCGGGCGATTCCGCCAGGAAGGTGCGGAAGAGCCACGGCTCGTGGGTCCCCTGCATCGCCGCGAGCATCCGCCCGTCCGGAAGCTCAATGAGGTTGCCGTGAAACCACTGTTTCTCTTCCGCCTTAAACTGGTCTTCGGGCAGCCACAGGGTGCCGTCCTCAAGGGGGCCGCGAAGGCTGCGCCATTCGTCGTCGGATTCCCAGCGCCGGGTCGAGCGCAGACCGTGCGAGTCCGGAATGGGCCTGGTCTCGTAATGAATCGACACCGCGCACCCTGAGCGGGGATGGAACGTGTTCAGGCCCATGCCGTCCACGCCCGCGGTATGGGGCCGCCACGACCATCCGTTGTCCTCAGACCGGATGGCGGTCAGGGGGCCGCCCTCTTCAACCGCCTGCGCGAAGAGGATGATCGAGCCGTCGCGAAACCGTGCGAGGTTCGGGAACATCGGACCGCGCATCACGACACGCGGGCTGCCAATTCGGATCTCCAGGCGGCCCCGGCGTTCCTGGCGGGCCGCATAGGGCGATGGAAAGGCATCCGGTGCGGTCTCGCCGGCCGGCGCCGCTCCTTCCTGCGCCTGGACCCAGTGGCCCGCTGCTAACCCGCCCGCCGTCACGCCCAGAAATCGGCGCCGATCCATGTCCAGATTCCTCCGGTTCGTAGATTGCACGATGAGTTGAGGCAACGCAGGGGGCGAGTATACCATGAGGGATGAGGGCGACGGAGAACTCCGAACGCGCGGTGTGCAGCAGGTCTGCCGAACGCCTCAACAGGGGAGGATTCCCATGCGGTTGTTGTACGGATTGATGGGTCTGAGCGTTGTTTTGCTGTCTGTATCCGGTCCGGTCGCCGCCGCGGAACTCTGGTTGCATCCCCAGTGCCGCCAACTGCCCACCGACACCCTGGGCCCGTTCGTCACCCTCGGCGACGGACGCATTCTTGCCGTGCACGACACCCAGGCGTTGATCAGCGCCGATGAAGGCGTCACGTGGCAATCCTCTCCCATATTTAAGGAAGGAGAGAACGTCTCCATCAGCACGGAGCGCGCACTGTGCCGGACCCGAAACGGTGTGATCATCGTTGCATTCATGAACATGCGGGAGGAGGACTGGCGCTGGAACAGCCAGACCCACGACGCCGACCCCGGTACGCGTCTGCCCAACTGCGTGATCCGAAGCCTGGACGACGGAAAGACCTGGCAGGATTTTCAGAAACTCCACGATGACTGGACCGGCGCGGTCCGCAATATGATTCAGACGCGCGACGGACGCGTCGTTTTCACCTCCATGCGTCTCTTGAACCGCCCGGGCCGCCACTCCGTGCTGACGTACTCCTCGACCGACGATGGGCTCACCTGGAAACCCAGCAACATCCTTGATCTCGGCGGCAACGGCCACCACGACGGCGCCACGGAGGCTACGGTCGAGGAGCTGCGCGACGGCCGTCTCTGGAAACTCATCCGCACCAACCTCGGCGTCTTCTGGCAGGCGTATTCCGAAGACGGCATCTACTGGAGAACCATGGGGCCCACGACCATCCCGGCCAGCAGCGCTCCGGGCCTGCTCAAACGTCTGGCGAGCGGACGCCTCATGCTGGTTTGGAACCGGCCGTTTCCCGAGGGGCAGACCGAATATCCCCTCAGCGGCGGCGATTGCGAGTGGTCGGAAGTCCCGGTAAGCAACCATCGCGGCGAAGTCTCCGTGGCGTTTTCCGAAGACGACGGAAAGACCTGGACCGCGCCCGTGGTGGTTGCCCGGCAGCCGGGCGCCTCGCTCGCGTATCCGTACGTCTACGAACGGACGCCCGGCGTGCTCTGGCTCACCACCATGCAAGGCGGCATCCGCGTGGCAATCAACGAGGCCGACCTGTTTGCACAATGAAACGTGCGCCTGGGGAGCTCGATGTTACATAATGACGCGGCCTCTGGCATGCGCCACAACGAACAGCCGTCAACACGCAACCCGTTCGCTCAGGAGCAATGACCGTGAAAAACATTCCGTTCCTCTCGATAGGCGTGTACACCGTGCTCGCGGCGCTCACTCCAGCGCATGCACAGGAAGCTCCGGCCGTTCCGGCGGCCATGAAGCCCCTGATGGATCGCATGGTCCACCACACGCAGGGCTGGGGCGTGCTCGGCGTCGGGACCGCTGCCCATGCACCCGGCATTCAGCCCGAACCGTTGAAAATCGGAGACCAGACCTACACGCACGGGCTGGGCTCGCACGCCCCCTCCGAAATCGTCTTTCTGCTGGACGGGCAATTCCTCACGTTTGAGGTGGAATGCGGCGTCCATCTCCAGCAATACGATGCCGGCACAATCGTTTTCAAGATCTTTGTCGACGAGCAGGAGGTCTTTGACAGCGGTGTGATGCGGCAGACGAATCCCGCCCGGAAAGCCAGCGTATCCGTTAAAGACGCCTCGGAATTGCGCCTGGTCGCCGAGAACGCGGACGACGGCATCACCTGCGACATGGCCAACTGGGTCAACCCGGTATTGACCCCGAACCCCGAGGCGAGCCAGCAGGCGAAGACGCTCGCCGTCGACGTGGCGCCGTTCGCGTGCGTCGCGGCCTGGGACCCGGCCCGCGTCGAAGGAACCCAGGCCAATCGCCTGGAGCCCATTCCCGAAGACGACCTTTTCATGCGAACCGAACTCGTTCCCAACGCGGACGGCCTCTACGCAGCGACGGTGTACGGCGATGGGCGGGCCTGCATCGGTCTCGAATGGCTGGAACGCCGCCGTATCACCCGTCTCGAACTGGAATTCGCCGGCGCGCCCGCGGCGCTCGAAGGGGCGGCGCTCGAGTACTGGTCGATGACTCAACATGGCGGCTCGCCCGGCGGTTCGCGGTGGCAGGGGCAATGGAAACCGCTCGCAGGCGCGCAGAATCTCGAAGGCGCCCTGTGGACCGCCGAGCCGGACTGGAGCGGCCTCCCCGAGGCTTGGACAGGCACGCTCAAAGTGCGTTGGATACTCCCCGCGGCCGCCGCGCCGTTCCGGGTCAAGGCCCTCCATGCGTATCCCGCGTCGCGCTGGCTCGAAAACGACCTGCTTGTCGTGTCCCAAGTCGCGCCAGGAGAGACCGGCAGCCTCGAAATGTACAACGGGGAACTTGTCGGACACGACGATCGCCACGGCATCGCATTCTCGTCTGGCGAACCGCTGCGCGTGACCGTCCGGTATTCCTCCGGGCGGCGCTGGGAACTGGCCGATCGTACCGTGATGCGTTTCACGCTTCCTGGCGGAGCGTTCGGTGTTGCAGTCACGGACGTGCTCGACAAGGGCGCCGTGTACGTCGAACACGCCAACGTGCTCATCTGCGATGCTGCCCGGCCCCAGACCATCGACGAATACCGGGCGTTGATCGCGGACAAACAGACCCTTCTCGAACAGGTCCGGCAGAGGCCCGACCAGACGGTCGCGCAGGCCATGCGTCACGTCCACCGGCTCGACGGCGACCTCGGTCCCACGATGCTCTCGCTGGCGTGCGATAACCGCAAGTTCATCGTTGCGCGGGAAGGCGCCATCCAGTTTGACGACCGTCCCGAGGTCTACAACTACATCGAGCACATGTACAACAAGCCCTATGCCTGCGGCATGACGCCTTCGTTCGGCTCCGGCGCCGCCCGGAGCGTAAGCCGCCGGAACGAGCGCGACTGGGCGCCCATGCCCGTGCTCACCGTGACCGAGGGCGCGCTTGTCTATGGCCAACGCACCTTTGTCGCACCGTTCGGCAAGAGTGACGCGCCGGCCGAGGCGCCGTGGTATCTCCAGTACCGTCCCCTGGGCGTTGTCGAGTTCGGCGTGACCAATCACGATGACGAAGCGGCCGAGGCTGCGTTCGCGCTGCAATTCACGGCCGACGCCGAATCGTCTACGCTGGCCGGAGTGCGAATCGAGAACGGCGTTGCGCTGGTCGAGAAGAATGACGCGCTTCTGGCTCTCGTGCGTTTTGACGACGCGGAAGGACTGGAGGTCCAGGCCGAAAACGGCGTGCTGCGGGTGACCGGCCCCGTGCCCGGAAAACAGCTGCGCGGGTTCACGGCATATCTGCCGCGCTGGGAAGGCGCGCTGCCCGCCGACCTGGACAACAGTCCCGCGCCGGACCTGCTGAGGGAACAGACGCTGGCCTACTGGGACCGCGTCGTCGACGAAGCCTCGCCGGTGGACGTCCCGGATGTCCTCTTCGATAAGCTGATTCCCGCGTCGCAGATTCACTGCCTGCTTGCCGCGCGCAACGAGAATCTCGTGCGGATTGCCCCGTGGGTCTCGTCCTGGTATTACGGTCCGCTGGAGAGCGAAGGCCATTCCGTGGTTCGCGGCATGATGGCCGCGGGGTATCTCGATTTCGCGCGCCGGGCCCTCGAATACTATATCGAGCGCTACAACGAAGACGGGTTCCTGACCACGGGCTACACGGTCATGGGCACCGGCTGGCACCTCTGGACGCTCGGCGAGTACTACCGTCTGGCACACGACCCCGAATGGATGCGGGCCCAGGCCCCGAAAGTCGAGAAGGTCTGCCGCTGGATCATGAGCGAGCGCCGCAAGACCATGCACACCGGCGCCCGGGGCGCCAGAGTGCCCGAATACGGCCTGATGCCGCCCGGCGTGGGCGCCGATTGGGAGGTCTACGCCTATTACTTCTATCTGAACGGCTATTACTGCGCCGGTCTTCGGGCGGCGGGCGAGGCCATGGCCGACGCCGGATGGCCCGGCGCCCAGGAGATCGTGGACGATGCCCGGGCGTACGAAGAGGACATCCGGCGCGCCTACGCGTGGATCCAGGCCCAGGCCCCGGTGTTTCCGCTGCGCGACGGCACGTGGGTCCCGGAGTATCCCACGCACGTGTATAGCCCGTGTCCCATCGAAAACCTGTATGTCGGCGAAGACTTTGGCCGAAGCTGGTGCTACGATGTCGAGCTGGGCGCCCACCACCTCATTCCCTTCGGCATCCTCGACCCCACCGGGCCCCAGGCGGACTGGGTGATCAATCACATGGAAGATACTCAGTTCCTGCGTCCCGGCTGGTTCTACTATGAGGACAAGGACGCCAATGAGTCGAACTGGTTCAACCTGGGCGGTTTCGCCAAGGTGCAACCCTACTACGCCCGCACCGGCGAAGTTCACGCCTTGCGGGACGACGTCAAGCCGTTCATCCGCACCTATTTCAACAGCGTGATGTCTCTCCTCAACCGCGAAGATCTTTCCCTGTGGGAGCATTTTATGAACGGCGCGTACAACAAAACCCACGAAACGGGATACTTCGTGCACCAGTCGCGCCTGATGCTTGTGCAGGAGCGCGGCGAGGAACTCTGGCTCGCGCCGTTTGTCACCAACAACTGGTTACGCGACGGTATGCGCGTGGCCGTGCGCCACGCTCCGACCTTCTTTGGCCCCGTGTCGTTTGAGATCACATCGAATGCCGCGGATGGCCACATTACCGCGGTGATCGACCCGCCCGCGCGTTCCATCCCGCGAGCGGTCGTTATCCGAATGCGCCATCCCGACGGGAAACCACTGCAATCGGCCGGTGTGAGCGGGGCCAGGGAGTACGTTATCGATGCCGCGCGCGAGTGTATCCGCATTGTGCCGGATCGGAAGCCGATTCGTGTTCAGGCGGTGTACGGGCCGTAACCGGGGGAATGGACGGTTTCAAACACCAGGGGAGTGGGGAGCAATCCCCCGGGGACGCGATCGAAGAAAACGCTGTCTGGTTGCAGGGGAATGGGTGTCTGTTGACCGCATCTGGAGTACTATGCAATGGATTTCACACTGAGTGCAATTGACATCACGATCATCCTGGTCTCGTTATTGCTCGTCGTGGGCGTGGGGCTCTGGGCCTCCCGGAAGCAGGGCCGTACCGCCCGAGATTACTTTCTCGCGTCCGGCCGCTTGCCCTGGTGGATCATCGGCGCCGCGTTTGTCTCGACCAGCGTGTCGAGCGAACAGATCGTCGGCACCATCGGTCAGGCGTACCAGCACGGTATGGGCATCGCCAACTGGGAATGGTGGCTGCTTCCCGTCTACAGCGTGCTCATTATCATTTTCATTCCGGTCTACCTCCGCAACAAGATCTCGACGGTGCCGGAACTGCTCTCCAGACGCTTCAACTCCGCCTGCGGCGACATCTACAGCTACATCATGCTTTTCGCCTACATCTTCGTCTTTCTTGTGCCCGTGCTTTATGGCGGCAGCCTCACGTTTGCCAGTTTGACCGGGTGGAATTTCTACTACATTCTCTGGGGGATGATCGCGCTCGTCGCCGCGTATACTGTGAAGGGCGGTTTGATGTCGGTCGTGTGGACCGACGCCCTCCAGTGTCTTATGCTCATCGGAGGCGGACTGCTGCTCTTTTTAGTGTCTCTCCATCAGGTTCCCGGTGGCTGGGACGCCATGGTCGCGGCCAATCCCGAGCGCTTTCACCTCTACTGCGCTCCCGACCACGAAGTCGCGCCCTTTCTCGGTGTGCTGGCGGGAACTATCGGCCTGTTCGTGTTCTATTCCGCCGCCAACCAGGTGATGGTGCAGCGTGTGCTCGGTGCGCGTTCGCGGTGGGACGGTATCATGGGCATCATTTTTGCCGGGTTCATTAATTTTGTGCGCCCCCTGGTCACCTGTTTTCTCGGATTCATCGTGTACCACTGGATCCATGAGATGCATCAGGCCGAGCCGCTCGAAACCGTCGACCAGGCCTTTGCCTTTTCGCTGCGGTACCTTGCGCCCGAATGGGGGCTGCGGGGGGTCGTCCTCGCCGGGTTCATTGCCGCCGTCATGTCCACCGTGAGCGCCCTGGCCAACTCGACCGCCACAATCTTCTCCCTCGACGTCTACAAGAAGCTCATTCGGCCCGATGCCAGCGAGCGCGCCGTCGTCTCGGTCGGCCGCGCGGCTTCCTTATCTTCCCTCCTGATCGCCGGTATCGTGGCGCCCCAGGTTGAACGCTTCGGCGGCATCTTCATGTACTTTCAGCAGGGCATCACGTTCATCGCCACGCCCATCATCACCGTCATCCTCGCGGGCATCTTTTCACGCCGCGTCAATGCCAGCGGCGCGCTGGCCGGCCTGATTGCCGGCATCATCACCACCGTGGTGCTGCTCGCCCTGCTCATTGCCGGCGTCGAGATGCCGATGCACTGGCTCTACGTAGGGTTTTTCCAACAACTGTTCGTGCTGGCGGTGATTGTGGTTGCCTCCCTCATGACCCCCGCCCCGGCCACGGAAGTCGCGGAACCGTTCTTGTGGCGGCCCGCCCTGCTGACCGAACATGTACGGCTCGAAGCGCCCCGGCCCTGGTACGCGCGGGCCCTGCTCTGGTACGCTCTTTTTGCGGCGATTTGGTTCTATCTGTACTGGAAGTTCTGGTAACCCCGGCACGCGTTCATCCGCAGGTGCCGTAACCTCGAGGAGAAATGAGCAATGCGCGTTATGGCTTTCGGGGCCCACCCCGACGATATCGAGATCTTCTGCTCGGGCACTCTGGCGAAATACGCCGCGCAGGGGCACACGATCGGCATGGCCGTCATGACCCGGGGCGACGTCGGTTCGCCCACCTTGTCCCGTGAAGAAATCGGCGCCATACGGGAACGCGAAGCCCGCGCTTCTGCCGCCATCATCAACGCCGAATTCTTCTGGCTCGGCTATGACGATGAGTTCCTCTACGACTCGCCCGATGTGCGGCGGCATGTCGTTGACGTAATCCGCCAGTTCCGGCCCGACGTCATCTTCTGTCCCGACAAGGACCATGACTACCACCCCGACCACATCCGCACCGGTCAGATGGTCTGGGACACCCACGTCATGGCCACCGTGCCCAACATCCCCACCGGCACGCCTCCGGCCGGGCAGATCCACGAAATCTGGTTTTACGACACCATGGCCGGCATCGATTTCCAGCCCGAGTTCTACGTCGACATCTCCGAACACTGGGAGACCAAGGCGCGCATGATCGACTGTCATGTCAGCCAGGCCGAATGGCTTATCAGCCAGTACGGCAAAACCCCAACGCACTACGCGGGGATCCAGACCCGATTCCGCGGTTACCAGGCCGGATGCGAATTCGCCGAGGCGTTTCGTGCTTCGCGCTCGTTCCCGTCCATCGCCCCCCGCGATATCGTGCCGGCGAATCGGTGAGTTCAGGCCCGCCCGGGCCATGCGCCGGGCGGCCCGTCTCCGGGTCCCAGAACGATTGGAGAGGCAGGATAGACATGAACTTGCGAGAGGGGAGCCGGGGGAACCGCCGCCTGCGCGTCCGGGTCGCCTTGGCGGCCATGCTGGCCATCGCCTCGTCGATGGCGTGGGCGGATACGGCGCCGGTCCATCAACTTCCGCTTGAAGACGCGCTGCAACTTGACGATCTGCGGGTGGCGTGCGGGAAGACGGTGCGTATTCCAATTCCTGCGTTGCCGCCCCGCCCGGGCAAGGTTCTGCTGCTCCGTCTGACGGCATTCAGCGAGGGACCGGACCGCGGCGGATGCAACTACAACCTCGGGCTCAAGATCAACGAGGCCGCGCCGGGCCGCACCGTCGCGGGAGGGCAGCCCCGGCTTCTTGGACGCGAAAGCGTGATGGAACTGTCCGGGGACAGCCACGGCCATACCGTTTTTCCCATCTTCAGCGGGCAGGGTTTGCTGGTGCCCTATGCGCCCGACGTAGCGCTCGCCAACCGCGCTGCCCGCGACGGGCTCGGGGCCGTCTTCGTGTTGGACATCTCCGACCTGGCGCGCGGCGTCGACGGCAACACGCTGGAACTGACGAATCTGCTGAATGAAGGAGTGCTTCAGCAGGGCATGGGCGAACTGCTCGTTGGTAGCCTCGAGATAGGCTGGCTGGACAACGCGCTTGTGCCCACGCCGCCTTCCAGCGTGCCGGAACGTGGCCCCATAGAGGCGCATGCCGCTGAGAACGGTCTCACGCTGTGCCAGGGTTCTTCCGGCGGGTTCGCCGTCCGCATGAGTGACCTCGAACTGCGGGTGGAGACGGCTCTGGGGATGGCGGTGCAGCAGCCGGACGTCAGTTTGCGCGCCGAAGATGGCGTGACCGAGATGCCCGAGATCGCAACCGCGCACGAGGAGCACCACGGGTTTCGCCTCTCCGCGCGTTGGCCCGGGGTGACCCTGGAGCGAACCATAATCCTGCGAGACGGGCGCGTCGAATGGTCCGAACGCTGGACCAATACCGGCACCGGGAGGATCGGGCTGCCGTTTCGCCACCGCTTCCATTTGCGTGATGCAGCGGGGCGCTTTTTTCTTTCAGGCGACGCGGACGCAAGCGTATTCGACAGCGCCGCGTACAATCCGACCATCTTTGTCGCTTCTCCGGCGGGGGACGGCGCGGGGTTCGGGATCACGGCGGAAAGCGATTGGCTGAGACGGCTGATGTCGCTGCGCGAACGGGGCGGCGTTGCGGAACTCTATTCCGAATGCCTGGCCCTTGATGCCGGGGCCAGCATCGAGTTCAGCCTTACCATCACGCCCGTGCGCCAGGGCGCCTACTGGACATTCATCAACGACGTGCGACGGCGATGGGGGGTAAACGGCTACTGCGTTGCCCAGCCGTTCTTCTTCGGCTACAAACGCCCCGAGGATGCCGCCGGCGAGGAAGACGCGGTTCGCCGCGCGCTTGCCCATCTCGGACCGGCCTGCGTCGGTCTGTCTCCGTGGCTCCGTCTCCAACAGGACAGCATCGCTGTCGGCTCGGGAGATTGGCCCCGAAAAACCGCGAACGCGGAACCGGCGCCGGGGAACGTCCCCGAACTCGACGTGGCGAAGTTCCTGACGTTCGAGCACCGCGAGCGCTCGTGGGAAGTTCTTCAACACGAAGTGGAACTGATTCACCGGATGTGTCCGCAGGTCAAGGTTGTCCCGTATTGCCATCCTGCCATGGAAGTCGTCTACCGTCCCGCGCTGGACCAGTGGCCCTGGCTGGATTGCGCCATCCGGCTGCCCGACGGCCGGGTGTTTGAAGATGGCACCTACAGCCGCGCGTGGCTGGGAGAGTACGCGAAAAAGGACTGGGCAGTTCTGTATTTCGTCCCGCGGGAAGGAACGGCCTATTTCGATTACGTGTTGAATGCGGCCGCACGAGCTATGGATGGCTGCGGCGCCGATGGCATCTACTGCGATGAGTTCTCCTGGGGGTTCCGGCGGCTCGGGTATTCCCGCTACGACTACAGCCGATGGGACGGGTTCTCCACCGACCTGGACGAGCGAGGGCAGATCGTCCGCCTCAAGTCAGATAACGCGTGGACCAGCCTGCCGTTTCAGAAGCGCCTGATCGACCTTGCCGCCACGCGAGGCAAGCTCTTCCTGGCCAATGAGGCCGATGCCCACCGCGATTGCGCCAACGCGACGTTCTTCCGATTCACGGAAGCCGGAAACGGCATGGGCGCCTGGCCCGGCGCCCACCTGACGTCCGTGCCCCTGATCCTGGGCAACTATGGCGACTTCACCACACGCGAGGGTGTCTTCGCCACGGTGCGTGAGGCCCTGTCTCGCGGGCTGGTCTATTCGCCCACGCACGGCGTCAACCTCCTGCTGGACGGTCCCGACAATTTCGTGAGCAAACTATACCCGATCACCATTCGCGAATTGGGGCCGGGATGGATCCTGGGGGAGCAACGCATAATGACGGTTGAATCAGGCAGCTACCGTTGGCCGGACTCCGCCGCAACGGTCCGGTTCTACACCTACACGGCCGACGGCAACCTGTCGTCCGTGTCCGAACCACTGCACACCGCTGCCGGAGAGCCGCTTCGTGTAGACGTGCCCCGCAAGGGGCTGGTCATCGCGGAACGGGTTCCGTGACCCGGCCCTTCCCGAGCCGGACGGTTATTTCGCCGCAAGCTGGCAGAGAAGCCGGGCCGACGCGTTGGCAATCTGTTCGCCGCAACCCGCGGAGAGATAGCTGCAGCGAGACGTGCGAACCTCATAGCCCCCGCCGAGGTACGATTCCGAGGTGCCCACATACCCGCAGCAACCGTTGGCAAGTTCGACGACCATCGTGGGTTTCCAGGGCGACCCGCGTTTGACGGCGAGCCCGAGTTCACAGAAAAACTCCGCGGGATTGCTCGCAATGCCCGCGTCGCCAATCCGCATGGCCTGCACTTCAACGGGGACCGTCGGCGATTGCGTCTTCATCGCGCGCACGAACGCTGCTTCCATCAGATAGATTTCATCTCCGGTGCCCAGGCCGATACCCGGCGCTTCCCGCCGCACGAGTTCCTCGTCTGAACTGCCAATATCGCGGATGGGCAGGTCCAGCGTCTCCGACGTCACGCCCAGCGGCGCATCCGGCACGAACTCCATCTTCGCGAGCACGTTCAACGCGACCGCGCCCACACTCATGCCTGTCCGGCGCGCCCAGGCCTCCCCGAACTCCCCTGGACGCGGGCTGAGGTTGTCGACCTGCGTAACGTCGCCACAGGCCCCGTTCAGGAACACCACGCCGATGTCGCTGCCCAGTCCGCCCCGGACCGTCTCCCGCAGATAGAACGGCCAGTCAGCCGAGAGCAGACTTCCGCCCATCGTGGTGCCATGCAGTGCGAAGTTCACGATGCATCCGAGGAGCCGGCCTTCGGCATCTTCCGCGGCGAGTACCGCTACGTCGGGGTCGATCGGTCCGGCCGGCGCGACGATGTCGGGATTCATCTTCCCCGGATGGGTCCGGATCATGCCGTCCTTCATGCGGAAGCGGCGATTGAACCCCGCGTCGGGTTCCTGGCCCAGGCCATACCCGATGCGGGCCTCAACGGCCGCCTCGCTGGCCTTCACCACCGCGTCAGCGATCCGTTCGGCCGCGAAGAGGCAGTAGGCATCGTCCTTTTCCACGTAATAACAACTGTTTACCGGGCCGCCGTTGTGGGTATGGCTGGCGCCGATCATGATGTTGGCCGCGGGGATGCCGCAACGGGCCTCCGCCTGTTTGCGCGCCTCCCGGACCATCTCCTCCGTCACGGTAATGAGGTCCACGCCTACCAGGGCCAATGTGGTCGCGCCATTGCTGAAATACGCCGCCTCGGCCCACAAGGGGTCGTGTACGCCGGTCGAGAAATTCTTGTTGAAGCCCCCCGGGATCTCCATCCCGATGGCGGGGGTCAGGTCCGTCCTGGCAAAACCCGCCCGCACGGACGCCGGGTTTGCCGGGGGCGTTTCGGCCGTCTCTTGCGCGCGTGCGGCAAGCGCAGCGCCCGGAAATAGCGGCACAAGACCGCACAACACAAGAAACACACATCCAAACGTCCACAGCCGGCTCCACGACGTCATCGCTCTTCTCCTTCTTTTCCGGAAATGCCCGGCTTCAATCTACGCCTCATCCCTGCGTGGTATCAACCGGGGCGTGTCGCCTGAGGTGCGCTCGATCGTGAGTTGCGGTACACTCAGTTGCGCGTTGACGGCGAATACAGGGTTTTCCGGCGCCGGGACGGCATTGGTGCGACGCACCCGGGATTGCCGGGCCCGCGTGCCTGCCTTCGACGGGCAGCCCAGGCAAATGGGAGGGAGGACCAACGATGGTACGTGTCATTGTTATCGGGTTACTGATTTCCGCCGGAATGCCCTCGGGCGCGGTTACGATTGCCGAGGACGGCCAGGCCGTTGCCGTGATTGTCTTATGCGATTCGCCACAAGCGCCCGAGCAGACGGCCGCGCGCGAACTCGCGGCTTATCTCGCTTCCGTGACGGGCGGGGCCTATACCGTTCTCCCGGAATCCCAGGCGCCTCCGCAGGGACCGCGCCTGTTTGTCGGTCCGACGGCGTTTGCCGCATCCCACGGCATCGACCCCGCTTCCCTCGGACCCGAGGAATGGGTCATGCGGACCGCCGGCAACAATCTCATCCTCACGGGAGGAAGACCCCGCGGGACGCTCTACGCCGTCTACCATTTTCTCGAGGACGTTGTCGGGGTGCACTGGTGGAACGCCTATGAGGAAAGTGTCCCCCGGAGTCCCTCGCTTCGATTGGACGCCCTCGACCGCACCGGAAAGCCCGTAATCCGCTGCCGCGACATCTACATGCTCTACGGAAACGATCACGGCCGGTTCGCCGCCCGGAACCGTCTGAATCGCGATGGCGACTCCCCGATCACGGGCGAATACGGCGGCGCCTTGGATTACGGTCCGCCCTACCATGTCCACACCTTCTACATGTACGTCCCGCCCGAAACTCATTTCGCCGCGCATCCCGAGTGGTTCTCGCTGGCCAAGGGGAAGCGCGAGACCGAGCGAAAACAGCTCTGCCTCACAAATCCCGAGCTGCGGGCGTTTTTCATCGACAAGCTCAAGGGCTACATCGAGCAGTCCCGCGCCGAGGCCAGCGCGAGTAACGCCCCCCCGCCAACCGTGTTCAGCATCTCCCAGAACGACTGGGAAGGCATGTGCGAATGCGACACGTGCCAGGCGATTGCGACGGCCGAGGAATCCGAGGCGGGGCCCCTGCTCGATTTCGTTAACCATATCGCCGATGCAATCCGGGAGGATTACCCTGAAATCTACATCGATACCCTCGCCTACATGATGACGCAGAAGCCTCCCAGGACCATCCGTCCCCGCGACAACGTGATCATCCGGCTCTGCGACACATCCAGCAATTTCACCCGGACGATCACCGACCCCGTCAACCGGGAATTTCACGACCACCTCCTCCGCTGGGCCGCCATCGCCCGAAATCTGCGGATTTGGGACTATGCTGTCACCTATGCCCCCCATTACGGGCTTCCCATGCCCACCGCGCATACCTACGCCCCCGACTACCGGTTCTATGCCGAGCACAACGTCGAAGGCGTCTTCACCGAACACGAGTACCCCGTGCTGGCCGACATGCGCGATTTTAAAGTCTGGATGATGATGAAAACGCTCGAAGACCCCTACCAGGACTACAGCGTCCTGGTTCAGACGTTTACCGATGGCTTCTACGGGGCGGCGGGCGCGCCCATCCGACACTACCTGACCCGGCTCGAGCAGGCCTCCGAGGCCAAGCCGAGCTACTTGAGCATGGGGGCGTCCCCGAGGCAGTACCAGTACCTCAATCTTCCGTTCATGCTCGACGCGCACGCGCTCTTCGACCAGGCGGAGCTGGCCGTGGCAAACGACGATGTGCTGCTGCGCCGGGTCCGCTTCGCGCGCCTGCCACTGGACCGCGCGTCCATCGTTCTGTTCCCCGACCTCGTGGCGCAGTGGGTGCGCAGCGGCCACACCCCGGAAACCCTGCCGCTGGACCGCGACGCGATCGCCGCACGTTGCCGGGACACTTGGACCACTCAAATCCATTTCCGCATTCCGGAGTCCCAACGCCCGGCCGCGCTGGCCGAAATCGACGCGGAACTCGCGCCGCTGCTCGCTCGTCCGGCCATTGTGCGCATTCCCGAGAAGTTCCGCGACCTGCCCCGCGAGACCGTGTTCGATTTCACCGCCGACATGTCCCGCAACTGGGATGACCAGGCCAAACGCGTCCCGGATCCCCAGGCCGAATCGGGCTTCACGAACCGGTTGGAACTGTCCGGCGATGAGGTGGAGAAGTACGCGCTGCCCATGTCCTGGGGATTGTACGACGTCATCAACAAGCGGAGCGGGGGAGGGGGAACTATCCGTCCTGAAGACGTGCCCGGCCCCGGGTACCACTGGTATAAAATGGGAACGTTTGCCATTCAGCCGTCGTATTATGTTTATTTCTTCTGGAGCTGGGTCATTCAGGTCGACGTCGACTGTGCGCACGAGCCCGCGCATCCCGAACAACGTTTCGATGTCTGGGCGCGCATCAAATTCGAAGGGCCCGGCTTCCCGCACGGCGACGCGGGCGCCGCGAACGCCATCTCCGTCGAGCGCGTAGTCCTTGTAAAGACGCCGTGACCCTGACACTGTATCTGGAGTGCCTCCCGGTCAGCGAGAGCCGGCATGAGCGGAGGAAAGCCGCATGAGATTAGCGGGCTCGTACATTCTGGCGTTGCTGATGCTGCTCCCATGGTGCCGCCTCGGCCTGGCTGCGGAAGACGCCCCGCCGCTGAGGGCCTGTCGCTCGAATACGGCAATGCCCGCTGGAACAAACAGAAGATCGCCGGCGAGGTCAGAAAGCTCGTGGATCGGAACGTGTCTCACGGCGGCGGCCTGAGAATCTGGTGTGCCGAGTTCGGCTGCTACCAGCGCACAATCGATCCGGAAAGCAGGTACCGGTATCTGAAGGACGTTCGCGAAACGTTCGAGGAGAACCGGATCGGCTGGGCCTATTGGTCCTATAACGAGACGCTGACCATCATGACTCCCAGCCGGACTCCGTTTGGACCCGCCAAAGAGCAGACCCCGGACCCGAAGACGCTCGAGGCCCTGTTCGCACCCCGTCCACAGTGATGGTGCCGGAATTCTGGAGCGGCGACATCCGGGTAACCTGGACGGGTTTATTATCTGGGCCTGCGCACCCTTGGACCGCGGAAGAATTCGCCAGAGGTATACTAAGGAATCGGTGGTAACTGTTCGGAAATGCTGGAACAACGGTGCCGAACCGTTCGTAAGAGAATCGGAGGTCCCCTGTGGCTGCGAAAATCAGTATCATGCCCTGTCTGGACATGCAAAATGGCCGCGTGGTGAAGGGGGTCCATTTCGTGGATATCCGCGACGCGGGCGATCCCGTCGAATGCGCGCGGGCCTATTGCGCCGCCGGCGCCGACGAACTCGCCCTGCTCGACATCACCGCCACGGTGGAAGGGCGGGCCACCATGCTCGATGTGGTCCGCCGTACCGCCGATGCGGTCAGCGTGCCCTTCACTGTCGGCGGGGGAATCATCGATGTCGCGGCCGCGGAGGCCGTGCTTAACGCCGGCGCGGACAAGGTCTCGGTCAGCAGCGCAGCGTTCCGGAATCCAGACATGATCCGGGACATGGTCGACGCCTTCGGTGCGGAAGCGGTAACCGTAGCCATCGATGTTGACCGGAACTCAGAGTTGCCGTCGGGGTATGAGGTTTATATCGACGGCGGGCGCACCGCGACGGGCGCCGACGCGGTCGAGTGGGCCAAACGCGTTGACGGTTTCGGCGTGGGGTGCATTCTACCCACCAGCAAGGCCGGCGACGGCGCAAAGACCGGCTACGACCTCCCCGTGATTCGTGCCATGGCCACGGCCGTGAACGCCGCGGTCGTCGCTTCGGGTGGCGCGGGCCGGCTCGAGCATTTCTATGAGGCCGTCGAAGCCGGCGCCACGATTCTGCTCGCCGCTTCGGTATTTCATTTCAATATCGTCGGCATCCCGGAGCTCAAACGCTATCTGAAAGAGCGCGGGGTAGACGTTCGCTGATGTCCCGCCAGCCGGCATGGCCCTGTTGCTGCCGCAAACCGCGGGGGCCCGTAGCGCCGCTATACCGTGAAAAGGAGCGGAGTTCATGAGAATTGCCCGCAGGGAGTTCATTGGACAAACCGTGGGCGCCGCGGCGGCCGCTGCCGCCGCATTCAACGCGGAAGCTGTGGATGCCTCGGAACGCACGGCGCTGTCTCCGGCCGAATCCTTCTCGTTTTGCGTGCTGGCCGATCCCCATTGCGATGAACCCGCAAAAGAGGGCCTCGAAGCCCTGGGAGACGGGGTGGCGAAGTTCATGCGTTGTCTCGAGCAGATGCAGCGGCTTGACCTTGCCGAACGTCCGGATTTTCTCCTGGTTGCCGGCGATGTCCATCCCTGGGCGCTCCTCGAACACGAGGACCAATGGCCCATCCCAATCTATGCCGTTGCAGGGAATCACGAGTCTTCCCGCGAAAAGAGAGACCAGCTCCGGCAGGTATTCGGCCGGGGTTTCGAGCGGGACGGCAGGGAATCCGATTACTACAGTTTCGTGCACAAGGGCGTCCGGTTTGTCGCCGCGTGCGACGCGGGAAGCGGCGGCGACCATGTCGGCCATTGGTGTTCGGAGCTTATCGCGCCCGCGGGGGAGTGCGAATGGCTCGAGCAGGAACTGGCCCAGCCCGAACCGGTGATCCTGTTCGCCCACATTCCCCCCGAACGCGACGGCGCCGACCGGAACATGTACCTCAGCCGCAATGACTCGCGCTGGTTCTGTGATTTGGTGACACGGGACACGCCGCACGCCCTGTTCTTCGGCCATCTGCACCGCGCCACGGAAGAATACCGCATCGGCGCGGCGCGCTGTTTCAACGCGTGCTCCTGCTGCTGGAACTCCGGCCGCGCCCCCCTCGGGTTTCTGCATGTGCGCGTGACGCCTGCCGGATTGCACGTTCGAGAGATGGAGACGGGGCGTTATTCTTCATAGGTGCCGAACGGAGAGGTGTAAAGGTATGAACATCGTACCGGATGCCGGACATGAATCCAGCTGCGCTGCGAAGAGCCTGCCGCGCGGCGTGATGGCGGTTTGCGCGGCCGCAATGCTCTTGGCATGCACGGCCGAAGGCGCTACCTATTATGTTTCGAACGTGGGCTCGGACCACGCGACTGGCGAGTCGCCGGATGCCCCGTGGGCTTCTCTCAATCGCGTGAGCGAAGCCACCTTGCAGCCCGGCGATACCGTGCTGTTCGAGCGCGGCGGCCAATGGCGTGGCCGGCTACATCCCCAGAGCGGCGCCCCCGGCGCGCCGATCACGTACGGCGCCTATGGCGAAGGCCCCAAACCCCTCCTGATGGGTTCGCTCGAAAAGAACGCGGCCGTCGACTGGGAAGACCTGGGCGCCAACATCTGGGCGACAACCGAGCCCAGACCCGGCCAGGTCGAGTTGCTCCCCAATGGCACTTTTGATGAGGGGCTCGCCTCCTGGACCACCCATACGGAAGATGGCGCCGCCGTAGAAATCGCGCGCGACACGTCCGTGTTTGATTCCGCGCCGGCGTCACTGAAGTTTCATTGTGTCCAGGGCGGCCGCCTTGGAACACACGTGCAACTCTGCACCGCCGGCATTCCCATTGTGCGCCACAGGCTGTATCAGCTTGCGTTTCGCGCCCGCTGCGACGTGCCGACCAACATTCCGCCCCCCACGCTGACGCAGCGCGGGTCGCCATGGTCAAGCTATGGCCGTCCCGCCCCTCCTGTCCCCGCGGCGGTCGGGCCCGAGTGGTCCCTGCACCGTTTCTGGTATTCGGCGTCCGAAACATCGGCCGACGCCCGTCTGACGTTCTTTCTCGGAGAGGCCCTTCCCGCCGGAGCAACGCTCTGGCTTGACTCGCTGAGCTTCGTCGAGTGCGAAGGCGATTTTTTCCAGAACGACGTCGGCAACATCATCTTTGATCATGAAAGCGCCGTGGGCGTCAAGGTCTGGAATCGTGCGGACCTCGATACGCAGGGCGAATTCTGTTTTGACAAGACCCCGTGGCGGCTCTATCTGTTCAGCGCTGGGAATCCGGCCAGCCACTACTCGGACATCGAATGCGCCGTGAACAGACATATCATTGAACAGGGTAAATGCCACCACATCACCTACGAAGACCTGGCCCTCAAATACGGCGCCGCGCATGGCATTGGCGGCGGCAGCACGCATGACATCATCGTGCGGAATTGCGAATTCAGCTACATCGGCGGCGGGGAACTGAGAATGGGCGACCGCATCGTCCGCTTCGGCAATGCGGTCGAGTTCTGGGGGCCTGCGCACGACAACTTGGTCGAGGGCTGCCGGATCTGGGAGATCTACGACACCGGCCTGAGCAACCAGAGCGGCGAGCCCGAGGCGAAACAGTACAACATCCAGTACCGGAACAACGTCGTGTGGAATTGCGAATGGCTCTATGAATACTGGAGCAGGCCGGAGTCGTCCTCAACGCACGACATCTATTTCGAAAACAACATCTGCGCGTTCGCCGGGTATGGTTGGGGCCATGCGCAGCGCGGTGATCCGCACGGTAGAAACGTTGGCATGCGCCGCACCGACGCCCGATTGAGCAACGTGTTCATCCGCAACAACATCTTCTTCGAATCCACCCAGTTCCTGCTCGACATGGCGGGATGGAAGCCCGAGGAGGTCGCGACCGTCACCCTCGACAACAACTGCTGGTTCCAGACAAAAGGCACGTCGTTTCTCTTTGGCGGCCAGTCGTACGACGCCTCGCAATTCACCGCGTATCAGGCGGAGAGCGGCAAGGACGCGCATTCGATCTGGGCGGACCCCTTATTTGAAGACCCGGCCCGGGGGGATTTCCGGCTCCGGCAGGGCTCGCCCTGTCTCAACGCGGGCATCGGGATTGTCTCGTACACGCCGGATCCATCGATTCCCGAGCATTGAGGGCAGGCTCCGGGGAGGACCCCGGGACGGGGTCCAACGTGCGTTGCGAGCTCCTGCACCACAATGACCCGATTCCGAAAGGTCGAACACAGGCGCCGAGTTTGTTCAACCCCCATTCGGGGGTTGGCAATTAGGGGAACGCACCTGATCCACGGGTTTCACCTGTACCTACTCAAGTTCGACACTTGCGGTGTCGTTGGGGGCAGGGCCGTCCATCGCGTCGATCGTGTCGATCGTGTCGATCGCGTCCATTGTGTCCACACCTCTGCGCTCGCACCTCGTTCCTCAGTCCGCCCGTCAGCGGCAACCGCATTCATCCGGCGCGTTCGATTTGCCTGCAATCTTGACGCTGTGGTGCGGGCTGTGATAGAAGCACTCCCAGCGACGCGCCTTCTCTGACTTCTCTTTCCGCGACCAGGGCCAATCGTTCCGTCCGTCGAACTGTGCACGCATGGCGCACACGCACTGGGGATGAAAGCGTATGGAATCCATCGAGAGACTGCTGGATGCAGCCAGCGGATTCATGTGGGGCTGGCCCCTCATCATCCTGCTCCTGGGCACGCATGTCTACCTCACCATCCGCCTCCGCTTCATTCAGCGGTACCTTCCCAAAGCGATTCGCCTCTCGCTGACGCGGAGCTCCGAGGGCGACGGGGACATCAGCCATTTCGGCGCGCTCACGACCGCGCTGGCCGCCACCATCGGCACTGGAAACATCGTCGGCGTCGCCACGGCCATTGCCGCGGGCGGGCCCGGGGCCGTGTTCTGGATGTGGCTGACGGGCGTCTTCGGCATCGCCACCAAGTACAGCGAAGCCCTGCTGGCCGTCAAGTACCGTGTGACGTGCGCCAACGGACAGATGGCCGGCGGCCCCATGTATGTGCTCGAACGCGGCATGAACCTCAAGTGGCTCGGCGTTCTGTTTGCCTTCTTTACCGCGATTGCCGCCTTTGGAATCGGGAACATGGTTCAGGCGAACTCCATCGCGGAACTGGTCCGGGACACCTTCCACATTTCCCCGTGGATTACCGGTGCGCTGATGACCCTCCTGACCGCGGTGGTGATCCTCGGGGGCATCCGCTCAATCGCGCGCGTGTGCCAGGCGCTGGTCCCCTTCATGGCCATCGTCTACGTGGCCGGGTGCCTCGTCCTCCTTGCCATGAACGCTTCCACGCTTCCCCAGACCGTCGCCCTGATCTTCACCAGCGCCTTCACGGGGCAGGCCGCGCTCGGCGGTTTCCTCGGCGCGACCATGAAAGAGGCCATCCGCTACGGGGCGGCCCGGGGCCTGTTCTCCAACGAGTCCGGGCTGGGAAGCGCCCCGATTGTCGCCGCGGCCGCGCAAACTAATGCCCCCGTGCGCCAGGCCCTGGTCTCGTCCTCGGGCACGTTCTGGGACACCGTCGTGGTATGCGCCATGACCGGGCTGGTGCTCGTCAATTCCGGCGAATGGCAATCCGGCGTGCACGACGGCGCCGCCCTCACCAAAGCCGCGTTCGGCGAATTCGGGATGCTCGGCGGCGTCGTGCTTACGGGCGGTCTCCTGACGTTTGTCTTCTCCACCATCCTCGGCTGGTCCTACTACGGCGAAAAAGCCGCCGAATACCTCCTGGGTTCCCGGGCCATCGTTCCCTATCGCGTCCTCTGGGTCGCCTTTGTCATGATCGGCTCAGTCACCACCTTGCGCGTCGTGTGGTCATTCGCCGATATCGCGAACGCCTGCATGGCCATTCCCAATCTGATCTCCCTGATTTTTCTCAGCGGGCTCATTGTCGCGGAAACGCGCACATCCCTTTGGCAAGCCGCTGAGCCGGGCCATTCCGAGGCGCCGCGCTCCTGATGCCGCCCTCAGGGGACGGCCGATTCCAATCCATGCCGCGACTGTGCGATGATTTGCCAAAACCCGGGGAGGGCCATCTTTCGTGTCGCCAAACCTGAATGCATTCGTACCCGCCGCCGGCGTCGGAGAACGCCTGCGCCCCATCACCCTGCACACCCCCAAACCTCTGCTGCCGGTACTGGGAAAACCCCTCCTGTCCAGAACCCTCGACCGGCTTTCGGCCCTGGGCGTCGATCGCATCGGTCTCAATCTGTTCTACAAACCGGACGCTATCGTCTCGTGGGTCAAGACCTCTCCGTACCGGGAGCATGCCTGCTTTTTCCCGGAAGACACCCTGCTGGGTACCGGAGGCGCGCTCAAGAACGCCGAACCGTTCCTGCGCGGGAGCGTGTTCATTGTTCATAACCCGGACATCCTGACCGACATCGACCTCGAGGCGCTCGTCCAGGCGCACAGATCCTCCGGCAACATCGTCACCCTGGCCCTGCACGATTGCCCCGCGTTCAATAAGGTCGCCGTCGATTGCGCCGGCCGGGTCGTGGGCGTGGGGGATGTCGTTCTGGCTCCCGGCACGGCCCGCATTCTGGCCTTCACGGGCATCGCCGTCTACGACCCGGACTTTCTCGACTTGTTCCCCCGTGGCGTTTCGAATGTGGTGGACGCCTGGCTGGACGCCATCCGGGCGGGGCGTGCCGTCGCGTGTGTCGACGTCACCGGCCGCCTGTGGCACGACATCGGCACCCCGGCCTCGTATGCGGCCGCCCTTGTCGATACGCTCCGCCGCGACGGCGAATGGATCTACGCCGCCCGGGACGTTCAGGGGCGTCACATCGAGCTGGACGGCTACGTCGTGCTCGAGGACAGGTGCACGCTCGGCGACGCCGCGGCGTTGCGCAATTGCATCGTTCTTCCGGATACTCCGGTCGCCGCCGGGGCCCGGTTTGAGAATGCCATTGTCGGCAAGGGCTTTCACGTGGCGCTCGACGAACCGGAATTTCTCGGCCATCGCGTCACCGGACACGGCATCCCCATCGGCGTCGGCGGTTCGGGCCGCCGCTACTACCGATTCCGCAAGGCCGGGGGAACTGTCGTCCGTATGGTCTGTCCGCCCGACGAAGCCGATTACGAGCGCCACATGGCCTATTCACGGTTCTTTGCCCGTCACCAGGTCCCCGTGCCAGCACTGCTGCACCACGAGCCGGACGCCAGACGCGCGGAGTTCGAAGATCTCGGCGATCTGTCGCTCTACAACTACCTCCGGTTCCCGCGCACGGCGGACGAGGTCGAGGCGCTCTACCGGCTCGTTCTTACGCGCGTGATTTCGCTGCATGTCGATGCGTCCCGTCAGGTCCAGGAGTGCGAACTGCTCGCCACCCGGCTGTTTGATTTTGACTATTTCCGATGGGAAACCGCCTATTTCCTCGAACGCTTTGTCGAGGGGCTGTGCAATCGGAGCCCGGCGGACCGCGATGCCCTCAACCGCGACTTCGACCGCCTGGCGCGGCAGGCCGACGCCCTCCCCAAGTCCATCATCCATCGGGATTTCCAGTCTCAGAACATCATGATTGCCCGTGGCGTTCCCCGTTTCATCGACTACCAGGGCGCGCGCATGGGCCCCGCCGCCTACGATATCGCCGCCGTCCTCTGGGATCCCTATTACCGCCTTGACGACGCCATGCGTGAACGCCTCCTGGCGCACTACACCGGCTTGCGCGCGGACCGCGAAACGGAGGCTTTCTCAACGCCCGCTTTCCTCGACGCGCTCCTCATCTGCCGCCTCCAGCGCCACATGCAGGCGCTGGGCGCCTATGGCTTCCTGTCCACCGTGCGGGGCAAACTCCATTTCCGAAAATACATCCCGGAAGGTCTCCGTCTCCTCAGGCAGGACGTCGCCGAAGCCGGCGGCGCCTACCCGGCCATCGCCGAACTCGTGGCCGCGCTGTGAACTTCTGGCAGTATCCTGTGTTTCGCAGGCGGCGGGAGGGCAGACCCCGGGAGTCCGGCCGCTTCTTGACAGTGCGAGGCCGCTTTACGTTACCCTGACTGTGCCAGAGAGGCGGTGCGCGGACTGCCGCGGACCTGCCGCTGCTGTCTCGGGAGGTGGGTGTGAATGACATCCGTTTTTATTCGGCATGCTGCGCCGTCGTCATATTCTTGACGTTTGCCGCACACGCTTCTTCTGACGCGCCCGGGAATGCCGTTCCGCCCAGGCGGAGCGACACGCCCGACACACTTGCTCAGACCGACCCGGTGGTCGACCCGCCCGTGGTGTTGCGCCCGGAAGAGGCGGAGAGAAAACGCGTGGCCGAACGTCTCGACACCGCGGCGCTCTTGTACACGGGCAAGGTGGTCACGGACCGGACCCGGCGCATGCTCAAACCGCCGTCGGGATTCACGGAACGTGCCGGTCCGGAGTACGTAATTGCCAGCGTGCCGCCGCGGGTTGATTTTGCCGTCATCCCCGCCGACCCCATGTTCTTCAGCGCGTCGCCGGTAGCGTCCCGGTCCGAAAACTCAAACGAGGCGGGGCCGTGGGCATGCTGGTCACAGGCTGCCTTTGACAGCCGTACCGGCCGGTTCTACTCCTGCATCGGCGACCATGGAAAATATGGCGGCCATATCTACCCGATCGAATATGATCCGGCTGCGAAAACGGTCCGCTGTCTTCCCGAGATCAACCGGGCCCTGGGCCGTGGCCTTTCCACCTTCACCGATGGCAAGGTTCACGGGTGGCTCGATCTGTACCGGAGTTCGCAGACTCAACGCTCACACCTGTGGTTCTGCACGTACTGGGCCAAATACCCCGAGCCGGACGAGGAGGATTACGCGAGCGGCTATTCGGGCGGCCACATCATGAGCTGCGACCCGCTGACGGGCGACTACGTTGATTACGGGGTGCCCTTGAAACGGGCCTCGTGGCCGTTTCACCGTCTGGACACAAAACGCGGCATTCTCTACGCCGTGGGCATGTTCTCGGAGTTTCTCGCGTGGGACGTCAACGCGCAGCGGACGCTTTGGGCGGGGCACCTCCCTGACGGCATGGCCTGGTACGTACGGGCTTTCCTCATCGACGAGGAGACCGGCATGGTCTACTGCGCCAATGGCCACGAACGCGATCCCGAACGCCATTTTCTCAAGTACAACCCCTTTACGAACCGGTTCTCGAGGCTCGCATGCCATGTTCCCGCGACAACCAGCCCGCCTTCGGAACTGGATCGCGATTTGGGTGCCTATGCTCCCATGCGGGCGCACACCGCCCAGCGCGGGCCGGATGGCCTGTTCTGGTGCGTAACGCTGAGCGGCCAGCTATTCACCTTCGACCCCGTAAGCGAGGAAATCGTCGACAAAGGCCCGAACTGGTGCGGTCAGCAGCGCTACACGGGTTCCATGGCGCGCAGTCCCGGCGGCCGGTATCTCTACTATGCGCCCGGCGCCCACGGCCATGGCTACTCGGACGGCTCACCGTTGATTCAGTATGACACCCGGACAGGAACCAGGAAGGTGCTGGCGTTCTTCTTTCCCTATTATTTCGCGAAATACGGATATACCGCCGGCGGGACCTTCTCGATCAAGCTGGACGAAAAAGGGGAACGGCTGTTCATGGTGTGGAACGGGGCATTCGTCGAGCACGAAGGGGAACGGCTGAGTGGAGATGTCTTCGGCAACTGTTCGGTGATGTGCGTCGCCATCCCCGAAACCGAACGCCAGGAGTAACGGCCCACTGCGCACGTGAGACGCGCAGTTTGCTCAACTGACGGAGGCTTGATAGACATGGTCAAATCGAGTGTCCCCTGTGCTTTTTCGCTTCTCCTGCTCATCCTGCTCAACGCGATTCCACGAGCGGAAGGACAGCCCACCGTACCAACGGCCATCCTGGACGTAAAAGCACTGGGCGCAGTCGGCGATGGACATGCGATGGACACCCGCGCGGTACAGAGCGCAATTGATGCATGCGCTGAAAGCGGCGGCGGAACCGTCTATTTCCCCCCTGGCACGTACCTCTCTGGCAGCCTGCATCTTCGCAGCGGCGTTTCGGTGTGGATTGATGCCGGCGCCACCATCAAAGGCAGCGAGAACAACGATGACTACGATCCATACGAGGAGTTGGGTTTTGAGAATGATTCAGACAGCGAAACGTCCTACTTCCACTACGCGCTCATCTGGGGCGAGGACGTCGAGCGCGTCGCCATCGTTGGACAGGGAACCATCGACGGGAACCGGACAAAGCGGCGCGGGCCGAAACCCATTGCCTTGAAACGCTGCCGCCATGTCGACATTAAGGGCATCACCATTGTAAACGCGCCTAATTACTGCATCAGCATGCTCGGCACCGATGACGTCAATATCGATGGCATCACTATTCGCAACGCCTACTGCGACGGTATCGACCCGGATTCCTGCCGGAATGTGCGCATTTCAAACTGCGACATCCAATCCGTCGATGACGCCATCGTACCGAAAGCCAGTTTCACCCTGGGCGAACGGCGGTCCACTGAGAATGTCGTCGTCACGAATTGCATCCTGGCCACGGAATGCAACGGATTCAAACTCGGCACCGAATCGAGCGGCGATTTCAAGAGAATCGCCGTAAGCAATTGCGTCATCATGGGGCTGCGCGGGGAGCCCGCGACAGGCGGCATCTGCCTCGAAAGCGTGGACGGCTCCAATATTGACGGAGTCGTTGTGTCCCACATCACCATGGTCAACGTGCGCGCGCCTGTCTTTATCCGTCTGGGAAATCGCGGACGGGACATGGAAATGCCCGTTCCCGGTTCTCTCAGGAATGTCTGCATTTCAAACATCGTGGCCAC
Organism: Candidatus Hydrogenedentes bacterium UBA2224; assembly: GCA_002348185.1. Taxonomy (GTDB): domain Bacteria; phylum Hydrogenedentota; class Hydrogenedentia; order Hydrogenedentales; family SLHB01; genus UBA2224. Next base: position 47,737 of record DDYW01000104.1, read on the forward strand.
GGGAGCCTCCCTCGCTTCAAGCATAACGGGTATCCCCGGACATGACGTGGAGAACGTTACCCTCTCCAACATCCAGATCGTCTGCGCGGGCGGCGGGCCCTATTGTGCGCCCGATGAGACCATTCCCGAAGTGGAAGGCCAGTACCCCAGCGCAGACATGTTTCAAGTCCTACCGGCCTACGGTGTGTATTGCCGCCATGTGAAGGGGATCCTCTTGACGGACATGAACCTCTCCTATGACGACGGCTTCTACCGCCTCAAGGCCACGAGAAACCGGGATATCGAGTGGATAAACAACGCGGGGATTCCTCAGCCGTCCGCCCCCGGGCGCGCGGGGCTCGCGTTGTTCTGTGACGACGTAACCGCGCTCTGCCTCGACGGTCTTCGAGCGCGCCCTTCGAAAGAGGACGATGCCGTCCTGCGTCTCGCTAACTGCCGCGACGTCCTGGTGCGCGGTTGTCTGGCTGAGGAAGGCACTCGCGCATTCGCGGAGATCGCCGGTGAACAGACCCGGCGCATCCGTTTCACCGCAAACCACCTTGACGCGGCCCCAACGGCTGTTTCAATTCTGGATGCCGACCCGGCGGAGGTGGTCCCGGAAAGATAGCCGCGGGACTGTAGTCCGAGGCATGCCGGCCTGAACGCGATTCGGTGTACGTGAACGCCGGAAGCTTTTTGACTCCCCGCCGGGTCTCTTGTCTAATGTGCCCCATCATGATTGCGGCTCTTGCCACCGGTACCGTGCTCGGTCTGTCTTCGGGCCTTTCTCCAGGCCCGTTTTTTGCCCTGGTCGTTTCGCAGTCGCTTCGGCACGGCGCGCGTGAAGGCATGAAGGTGGCGGTCGCTCCGTTGCTCACCGACGCGCCCATCATTCTCCTGTGCGCGGTGGTGCTGACGCGTCTGTCGAATTTTCAGGTCGTTCTTGGCGTGATCACGCTCGCCGGGGCGGGTTTTGTGTCGTACCTGGCGTACGAGAGTCTCCGGACTTCCGGCTTTGACCTCGTGGCGGCGCCTGCTCAGCCAAAATCGCTGCGCAAGGGCGTCCTCGTCAATTTTCTGAATCCCCACCCGTATCTCTTCTGGCTTACCGTCGGCGCGCCGATTATCTTGAAAGGATGGGCGGAGAATCCTCTGGCGGCGGTGTCTTTTCTGGCGAGTTTCTACACCTGCCTCATCGGCGCCACAATCGTGGTTGCCGCGGCCACGGCACATTCACGACGCTTCTTCGCCGGAAGAGCCTATGTCTGGCTCATGCGCCTTCTCGGTGCCTTGCTGTTTTTGTTTGCTTTGATGCTCTTCTGGAACGCCCTGGGGTTCTTCGGCGTTGTGGGTTCGCGTGTGTGAGGCGCAACCTACAGCACGTCCGCGTTAAAGGTGTCGCCCTGACTCAGGTTGCCCGCCGCATACCCCTTGTGAAACCACCGCTGCCGCTGTTCCGAAGTCCCGTGCGTGAAACTGTCCGGAACAACATAGCCCTGAGCCGCCTTCTGAATGCGGTCATCCCCGACCGCACTCGCGGCGTTCATCGCTTCCTCGAGGTCCCCCTCCTCCAGAAGGTTCATCCGGGCCGCGTAATGGGCCCACACCCCGGCCAGATAGTCGGCCTGCAACTCAAGACAAACCATGTACTTGTTGAACTCGGCCTCGCTGAGCCGGGTGCGTTGAGCCATCACCTGTTCCATGATCCCCAGGCGCGTCTGAACATGATGCCCGATCTCGTGCGCAATCACGTACGCCATCGCAAAATCGCCGGGCGCCTGAAACTTCTCCTGCAATTCCCGGTTGAAGGCCAGGTCGATGTACACCTTGCTGTCGCCCGGGCAGTAGAACGGCCCGGTCGCCGCGCCGGCAAACCCGCAGGCGGACTGCACACTGTCCGTAAACAGCACCAGTTTCGGTAATTCGTACTCTTTACCCATGTCGCGGAACAGCTTCGTCCACACGTCTTCGGTTTCGGCCAGTACTACCGACACGAATTGCGCGAGTTCCTCCTCTTCGGCCGTCGGCACGTACGGCGCCGTGCTTTGCTGCCCCTGCATCTGCTGCATCGTGTCCATAACCTGCGAGGGATCCCCGCCCAGGAAATACACGGCCAGCACGATGATGATGGTGCCGATGCCGCCCCCGACCATGCCCCGTTTGGCGGAAAGGCCCCGGCGATCTTCCACGTTCGCGCTCGCCCTTCTGTCTTTCCAGCGCATTGCATTCTCCTTCTTTACTGCGTATTAAGACACGGTTGATGATTAACTCCAAGTCGAAACACCATATCCCGGCTCTTCGTTCCCGTCACGGAGAGTCCTGCTCGCTCTCCATGCTATTATGCCCCTTCAAGGCCTCGCCCGCAACAATCAGAATCATTCGGGTTCGTCTCTCTAAGTTCTATTGTGAAGAACAGTTAGCCTGAGCCGGGGTTCAGGGTTCCGCCTTGAAGATACCCGTTTCGCACGAGGACGCGTTCTCACCGCACACTCGGCGTCCCGGGAGCGGCGAGCGTCGGCCCTGCTCCTTCAAGAACTTCACTCTCGACCCGGCAGCGCCCGTATACGTCCAGGGGGGCAAGCGGATGACGAAACGCGTACGCGACCAGCAGCGCGTGCGGTAACGTGCCCACGGAGACGAGCCGGCGAAACCCTTGCTGATGAAGACGCGCATCCAGGGCCTTCACCTGGTCTTCCGGGTACGTCGCCTGGATGTTGGACTCACGGAGCGGATTGACCGGAATCACCGCGTAGTCGGCGCCTTCCAGTTCCTCCCTGGCGTCCAGAAACGATTCCGGCGTGCGGAATACAAGGCCGTTCTTCAACGACGCCTCGCGTAGCGCCGCCGGCGCGAAGCCCATGTCCCGTGAGACGACCACGACACTCCCTTCGCGCGCGTGCGCCCCAAGCCACTGCACTACCAGTACCCGGGAGTCCTCAACAGCCATCCACGCGGCGTGGGCCGCCCACGCGTTCCAGAGGATAAGCGCGGCGGTCCCGGCCGCCACGGCGCGCACACCCCAGATGCCGCACCTGCCCCGGGGAACGCGAGTCCGCAGCAGCCGCGCAACTTCGGACAGCCCGGTCAGTGCCGCAAACGCGAGGAAGGGCGCGAGAGGATAAAGGTTTCGGATGGGCTGATACTTGAACCGCAGGTAAAACCAGAGCATGAACACGGTCCAGACCGTCAAGGGAACGAACAGCCTCGGGCGTATGGCCATCCCCAGAATATACCCTGTCCCCGCAAGCAGCAGGAACGGCCATCCCGCATTATCGCCTTGAACCGCGAGGCTCGCCACCTTCTCGGTCGGCATCACGTGTTTGTAGATATGCAGGAGTTCGAGCGTCCCCGCGAAGAAACCGGGCGGATTCGCCAGAAAGTTGGGGGAGAGCACGAGAAATCCCGGGACCGCCGCCGCGCACAATGCGATTCCGCCGGCCACTTTCTTCTTCCACGGCAGCGCCGCGGCTGCTACCCCCAATAGCGGAAACCCGAGCGCCAGAAGCCCCGTGAATTTAAACGCCGCCGACGCGCCGCATGCGAGTCCTGCCAGCACGAGATAGCGTGGCGCGCCCTTCACGCGCCAGCGCAGAAATGCCCAGAGCATCGCCGCGAAAAAGAACACCATGGGGATGTCGTTGTTCACGCTGTGCGAATGCACTACCAGCGCCGGAAGAAACGCGAAAAACAGGGTCCCCGTAAACGCCCAGCCCCAGGAATGCTCCACGCGGAATGCCCGGTACACCACCCATACCGACGCCGCCGAAAACAGCGCGACGAGGATGCGGCCCACCAGCAGAAAAATCGGGGGCTCGACCACCGAGTAGTAGGGTTCGACCGATGCCGGATCGTGACCGTATTTCTGCGTGAAATACTCCGTGTCCGGATACACTGTCACCGTCTCGCGAAACTCGTCCAGCGTGTGCATCGACCGGTGACAGGCCCAGATGGGCGCGTTAATGAGGTTCATCAGGCCCGGATAGTACTGGTACCAATGCGGATCCAGCGTGCTGTCCCGAAACATGTTCATCGCATGACGTACGACGTAGCCTTCGTCTATGTACGTCAAGTACGGGTAGTTCAGGGCCACGCCGTCCAGGCGAAACAGCGTCGCGGCGGCGAGCAGCACGCTGACCGCACCCGCGCGAAACCAGCGCCGTCCCGGCGCTTGACGAAACGCCCGGGATGAACTTCCTGCGGGCTCCTCGCGTTCCACCCTGTCCGGATCGGCCACGTGCATTTCCTGAGTCAGTCTCTGCGCTGTGCGTATCGTGAAGGCAAACTTCGTCTCAACGACTATGACAGCCCCGCGCACGCGGTTCAACGCTGTTTTGCGCTGCGTGGACCGCAAGGCGCCCTGTGGCCCGGGAGCGTCGCGATTCGCTCCGGTTGACGTACGAGGCGGGATTCTGTTCCACTGATGAATGAAGTACATCTCTGTACCAAGCCCCGTCAACTGACCATGGAGCCGGGAAAGAATGAAACTGCCAGTCAAGATACACGGCCTCCTTGCCGCCGTGGCTCTGGCCGCCCTCATACCTGCCTACGCCGCGCCGGTTGCGATTGACAGCCGATGGGGCAATATCGAAGGGTCCTGGTCGTTCCGGACCGACCCCGAGGACGTCGGAGAGCGCGAGGGCTTCGCTCTGCCCGATTACGACGATTCGGCCTGGCAGCGGATACAGGTCCCGGGGCCCTGGGAGGCCCAGGCCGATGCGATGGACGCGCCTTCTCTCGGCGCGTATGACGGCGTCGCCTGGTACCGCCTCCGGCTGGTAATCCCTCCCGGATGGCGCGACAAGACACTCCAACTGGGTCTCGGAAGCGTGGACGACGAGGACCGCACCTATTTCAACGGGACGCGGGTGGGGGAGACGGGACCGAGTGTCGAGCGCGCGGTGCTCACGCTGCGGCGCTACACTGTTCCGGCATCGTGCCATCGGCCCGGCGGCGAAAACGTCCTGGCAATCCGGGTGAAAGACGGGGGCGGTCCCGGGGGCTTGATGGGTCCCATCCTGTATCTGCTCCCTGAAGACGAGGTAGACAACATGATGCGTCTCCCACAGTCCGAGCGGCCGCTTGAACAACGGTTTCAAGAGCCCCCTGCCGACGCGCGCATCCTCAAGATCGTGCACAGCCTGCCCGATGAGCCCGGCGACCAGGACCGCCTGTTTCTGTCCCTGATGTCGCAGGGGTTCGGCGGCATGGTCACCAATGTCGCCTTCGATCACTACATGGTCAATGAACCCAAATGGAAGGCCTTTATCCGCGGAGTGGATGCGGCGAAGACGCTCGGGATGTCGTTGTGGCTCTATGACGAATGCGGCTACCCGTCCGGGGCGGCGGGCGGGCTCACCCTTCGCGACCATCCCGAATATGAAGCCCGCGGCCTGAACATCGCGGATGCCCGGGTCGAGGGCGGCACGCTTACCCTCACGGCGCCGCCGGGTGCGCTTTTCCGCGCACTGGCGGTGCCTGTCAGGGACGGCCGCGCGTCCACGGAAGGCGCCATCGACGTATCCTCCTTCGTGAAGGACGGCGCCCTGGTCTGGGACGCCCCTCCGGGCGACTGGCACGTCTTTGTAATTACGGAGGATAGCCTGTACGACGGAACCCACGCGGCTGTAAGCCTCGCCTACAAACTCCCGTACATCAACCTCGTGCCTCCGGGTCCCACCGCTCGCTTCATCGAGGTCACGCACGCGGAATATGCGCGCCGCCTCGGCCCGGATCTGGGGCGGTATTTTGTGGCCACGTTCACCGATGAACCGTCGCTCATGAGCATGTTCATGAAGAAGCAGGAACACCGCGTTCTGCCGTGGGGCGGCAATGTTGCTTCAGAGTTCCAGACGAGGCGGGGATACGCCATCGACCCCGGTCTGCCGGCCTTGTTTGTGGAGATGGGGCCCGAAGGCAAACGGTTCCGCTACGATTACTGGCGCACCATCGGCGAACTCGTCTCGGAGAACTTCTTTGGCCAGATTCAGACCTGGTGCCGCGAACACCATACGCTCAGCGGGGGCCACCTCCTCTGTGAGGAATCGTTCCTGGCGAGCGTGCCCCTCTACGGCGACTTCTTCAGGTGCGCCCGGCGTCTTGACGCTCCCAGCATCGATTGCCTGACCAGCTTGCCCGACGACGTGCCGTGGTTCGTGGCGCGGCTCATCAGCAGCGCCGCCGAACTCGAAGGCCGGACGGTCACCATGTGCGAGACCTCGGACCACGCGCAGCGGTACCGCCCCGAAGGCGACACCCGGCCCGTGCGCGAGGTCACCGAGGAGGAGATCCGCGGCACCTGCAACCGGCTCATCCTGAACGGGATCAACACCATCACCAGCTACTATTCCTTCAGCGGCCTCGGCACGCACGAGATGACCTGCCTCAACGAGTGGGTGGGGCGCTGCTGCACCATGCTTCGCGGCGGACACCAGGTCACGGATATCGCCCTGCTGTACCCCGTCGAATCCGCCTGGGTCCGGTTCACCCCCTCGCGGCACTGGGTCGCCGAAGCGTCCCCGGACGCGCACCGCATCGAGAGGGTCTTTCACGACGCCGAGGAAGCGCTGTTTCGTTCCGGGCGCGATTTTACCCATGTGGATGCCCGCACCCTGGCGGAAGCGACCGTGGCTAATGGTGTGCTCGAATTCCGGGATCTCCGCTGGCGCATCGTCGTTCTCCCGGATGCGGACACCCTGCCGCTCGCGGCCTGGGAAAACCTCGAACGCTTTTATCAGTCCGGCGGTGTTGTCGTCGCACTGACCTGCAGGCCCGTCAACAGCGATACGGAATTTCCTTCCCTCCGCGTCCGGGAACTTGGCACGGCGCTGTTTGGCGACGGAACCAGCGCGTCCATCACGACCAACACTGCCGGTGGCGCGGGCATCTTCCTGCCACCCGGCGCCGAAGGGCTCCTCCCGCACGTTCTCAACGGGGTCATCGACCCGGAGCTCGCCGTCACTCCCGCGGACACCCCCATACGCTCAATGCACCGGCGCTTCTCCGGCCATGACGTCTACTTTGTCATCAACGACAGCGCTCAACCCTGGGAAGGCGCCCTGCGTTTCCCGGCGACGGGCGAGGGCGCACAGTGGGATCCCGCAACCGGCCAGATGACTCCGCTCCAGGCCGACAGCGACGTGCCGGTTCGTCTCGCGGCCTACGGAGGCATGCTGTACACCTTCAAAGACACCATTCCGCGTCCACGGAAGGAGATTCAGGCGGGCGACCTCCCCGGCATGGCCGTGCGGGCACTGCCCGCGGCATCGCCGGCGCCCCTGTGCGGAACATACGTCCAGGCGGCTATCGAGCCCGAACCCGCATCCATCTCCGCGGGACCGGCCGCGTGGCGTGTTGCGGGAACCATCACCAAAGAAGACGTGGACACCTTCCTGTTCGCCTCGTTCGATTACCCGCAACCCGCCGATCTCCGCGAATCCGCGTTTCTGGTCTTTGACGCCTGGCTGCCGCAACACCAGCACGCGGCCGCGCGGCTCCTGGTCATCATCTGCGACAGCTCCGGCGTCGAATACCTGGCCGAGACCGGCGTTCCTCTGAATGCGTCCGGTCAGCATGCCTGTCATGTGGCCCTGAACCGGTTTCAGCGGGCGGGATGGTGCGCCATCACTGATCGCCCGCTCGATTTCTCCCGAATCTCGAGCATACGGATCGGATGGGGCGGCTATCTGGGCGACGAGGGCGAAAACGTGACGTTCAGCATGAGCCCGCCCTGTCTTGCCTCGCTGGATTGAGGCTCTGCCGGAATTTACGGAGTCCGAAGGCCCTCGCCCCGGTGTTTCGTCAGCAGGGCCGCGAGCGCTTCCGCGATGTCCGGATGTTCCGCAATCACGTTGGCCTGTTCCCCGACATCCGTTTCCACGTTGTAGAGTTCCGGGGGAGATTGAAGCTGACCTTTCTTCATGGCGGCAGGGGGCTCGATGTATTTCCAGGGGCCCCTGCGCACGGCCAGGCCCCGGCCCTGTTCCAGAATGAACGCGCTCCCGTGGGCCTCCTCGCCCAGAAGCGCGTCAAGGCAGTCCCTGCTGTCGCGGGCCGCCCCGTCTGGAATCTCCTGCCCCAGCATGCGGGCAAACGAAGCCAGGAAGTCCACCTGCGTTATCAACGCATCTGAGACCCCGGGAGCGACCCGGCCCGGCCAGCGTACGATCAGCGGAATCCGCGTACCGCCCTCATAAATCTGATACTTTCCGCCGCGGTACACCCCCGAGACGTCGTGACCGCGGTCCACTTCGGCCGTTGATGTGTGGACCGTCGTCCCGTCCTGGTACCCGTCATCGTAGACGGGGCCGTTGTCGCTGGAGAAGATCACCAGGCTGTCGTTATCCAATCCCAGCCGCTCGATGGCCGCGAGAATCTCGCCTGCCGCCCAGTCCAGTTGAACCATCGCGTCCCCGCGGTAACTAAGCTCGCTACGGCCCCGGAATCGCGGATGAGGGGTGCGCGGGACGTGAATGTCCTGCGAAGAGAAGTACAGGAAGAAGGGCCGGTCCCGGTTCTCCGCAATGAACGCCCGGGCCTTGTCCACGAGTACATCCGCCATTGACTCATCGTCCCACAGGGCCGCCTTGCCGCCCTTCATGTAGCCGATGCGGCCGATTCCGTTGATGACGCTGTTGTTGTGCCCGTGTGAGCTGCCGTAATACGTCATGGCATCCGGGTTCACCTGCCCGTCCGGGTACGCCGTGCCCGGAACGCTTTCCTCAATGGGCGCGTTGTAGGAAACGGTGATGGGGTCGCCGGGGTCCAGGCTGACCACGCGGTCATTCTCCAGGTAGACGCAGGGCACCCGGTCGTTGGTCGCGGGAAGAATGAACGCGTACTCAAACCCGAGGTCCCGCGGGCCGGGCCGGATAACGCCGTTCCAGTCGATCCGGTCCGCCCCGAGACCCAGATGCCATTTGCCGGTCACGCCGGTCCTGTACCCCGACCGCTGAAACACGTCAGCCAGCGTAAACTGCTCCGGTTCGATGATCATCCGCGCGTCGCCGGGGAGCACCCCCGTTCCCTTCCTGCGAAACGGCATCTCGCCCGTAAGCAGCGCGTAGCGGGAAGGCGTGCAGGTGGCCGCCGCGCAATGGGCGTCCGTGAATCGCAGCCCTTCGGCGGCCATCCGGTCGAGGTTCGGCGTGGGAATCAGCGTCGCTCCATTCGCGCCCACATCGCCGTAACCCACGTCGTCGCCGTAGATAATCACCACATTCGGATGCCGGGCGGCGTCGGCCCGGGCGCCATGCAGAACAAACAGCGGGCCCGCCGCCGCGCCCAGAACCCCACCAAGAAATTGCCTGCGGTTCATGTGTCACCTCCGTGCAAGGCCCGAGCATTCCCTCCGCGTATTCTACCAGAGCGCCGATTCTGAGGCCGCCGGACTTGCCGAGCCGGGTTTCTGCCAAGGTTGACCTTTGGTCAGAGATTATGTACAAATGGCCGCATGTGATCCGTATCGCGGCCACGTTGATGTGGCGCGGCATGTGCCGCGTTCCCGCAAGACGCGCTTCCCGGGTTGCCGTCAAGGAGAAGAAGTGAGGCCATGAATACCGAAGTCAGAGTGAATCTCAACGTAGCCCTGGGTATTGCCCTCATCCTCATTGCCGTGCTCGCGTCCCCGCCCGTCCAGGCGGCCGAGGGGTTGCCGTGGTTCCGCGGACAGTTGCATGCGCACAGCTACTGGTCGGACGGCCGGGCCTTTCCCGAACAGGCCGTCGACGCCTACAAACAGCGCGGATACCATTTCCTGAGCCTTACAGACCACAACCGCTTCCCGGAAGACGCCGGCTATTGGTGCAAGGTGAGCGACGAGGACGGAAGCTGGCCGCCCAAGGTCTCGCATGAGATGTTTAACGCCTATGTGCAATCGTTCGGCGAGGAGTGGGTGGAAACCCGGACCGATGGCCCCGACACGTATGTCCGCCTCAAAACCTATGCCGAGGTGAAAGCCCGGTTCGAGGAGCCTGGAAAATTCCTGCTCATGCCTGGAGTTGAGATCACCCAGACCCTCAACGGCGTGGCCGTACATCAAAACTACATCAATCTCCCGCTCGTCCTGCCCTGCATCACGGGGGCCGAGCTGGTCCAGAAGCTGGAAGGGGAACAGACCGTGGTGGATCTACTCCGGCCGAATGCCGCCGAAGCGCGGCAGGCCGCGGCGGAGCGCCAGGCGCCATACCTCTTCATGCTCGATCATCCGTTCTGGGTCTATTACGACATCGTTGCGCAGAATCTGATCGATTGCCCCGAAATCCGCTTTTTTGAGGTCTGCAATGGCGGTTCGGAATATGCCCCGCATCCCCAGGCGCTATCCTATACTCCCGGGAAGTTCTGGGACGCCGTCAATGCGTTTCGCCGTATCCAGGGACAGGATCTGCTCTACGGGATCGGTTCCGATGACGCCCATTTCTATGATCCGCAGCGCATCGACAACGACGGCGGCGTGGGGGACGCCTGGGTCATGGTTCGCGCCGAAGCCCTGGCGCCCGAACTCCTGCTCGCGGCTATGCAGCGGGGCGATTTCTATGCCACGACCGGCGTCCTGCTCGAGGACGTGGCCTTTACCGAAGCGGACAAGACCTTGCGGGTCAAAGTCAAACCGGAAGAAGGCGCCGCGTACCGCATCCATTTCATCACCACGAAGCAGGGCTTTGACCCGGCCGTCACCGAGATCGCCAGCCCCGCCGAGGGCGACCGCCCCGCGCGGACCGTGCCGGTCTACTCGGAGGACATCGGCCGGCTCGTCAAAACCGTCGACGGCGCCGAGGCGGAATACACACTCGAGGCCGACGACCTCTATGTGCGGGCCTGCATCGAGTCGGACCGCCTCGGAAAGTTCACCCGGCATTTTCATCCGGAGGTGCAGACCGCATGGACCCAGCCTTACGCCCCTGAATAAGCGCGGGCAGGAGGGCCCTACAACTCCCAGCCAGCCCGATACTCTCGGGTAAGGTACGGATTTGCCTCCGGCACATTGGTGATCTGCATGGCGGCGGCATCATAGACGACTTTTCGGCCCACCCGCAGGGCGACGGCCCCCAGGTTGATCGTGTCAGAGAGGGCCTCCGCTTCCAGGAAGCTGCCCGCTCCCGCGGCGCCCCCTCTGCACGCCGCGAGCCACTGCGTCACCCCTGGCGCGAGTGCGCGGCGGTCGCGCTGACCCGGTTCTTCCGGTTTGGACTCCGCGTAGGCGCGCATTTTCTGTTTCGGGATGATGCGCGGTTCCTGCAGACTGAACCCGGAGAGGATTTTCCCCGTATCTCCGACAAACATCATCCCCTCCGCCGGCATCGACTCGGCGTCTTCCTCCAGTTCATCGGGGGTGAGCGGACGCATTCCCCCGTCGTACCAGAACAGGTCGAGCGCGGGCCGGTCGCCTTTTGCCGTGAACTGGAACCGGATGGTGCACGCAACCGGGAACGACCAGTCGTTGCGGATCACCCGGCTCACCTGCCCGTCTATCGCCGCCACGTGGCTGGGCGTCGCCTCGGCGCTCACGGGCGCGTCCAGCTCCAGCGCCTTGAACACCGCCCACAGGCTGTAATGCCCCATATCCGCAATCGCGCCGCCCCCGAAATCGTACCAGCCCCGAAACACCGCATGCGTGTAGTGGGGATGATAGGCACGTTCCAGAGCCGGGCCAAGCCAGAGGTCCCAGTCAAACCCCTCGGGGACCGGGGGCGTCTCCTGCGGCAGGGTCGCGTATTGCGGCCACACCGGCCGGTTCGACCAGTTGTGCACCTCGCGCAGCGTCCCGATCGCCCCGTCCCGAATCCACGCCATAATCGTGTCCATCGAACCGTTGCCTGACCACGCCAGCAGGTACGTGGCCACGCCCGTTCGCCGCGCGGTTTCCAGCACGAGCCGTGACTCCCGGATCCGGTTGGCCAGAGGCTTGTGCATCATGACGTGTTTGCCGTGGTTCATGGCCGCAATGGCAATCGTCGCGTGCAGATGATCCGGAGTCATGATCTTGACCGCGTCGACGTCCGGCTCCTTCGCCAGCAGTTCGCGGAAATCGGCGTACGACGAAACGCCCTTGAACGAGTCGGCGCCGCGCTGGGCCGCGTAAAACGTCTGGATGACTTCCCGGCCGACTTCCCGTCCGCCGGGAATGCCCCCTGACCCCGCCCGCCAGTCCGGCTGGCCCAGAAGCCGTCCGATCTCGTTCCGCAGACCGTCCCGGCTCCAGTCCACATAGTCGGTGCTTTCGGTGTTCGGGTCGCATACGCTGACGAGCTGGATCTCCGGCGCGTTGAGCAAGCCTCCCAGCTCGCGCAGTCCCTGCGTCCCCAAACCGATGCAGGCCAGCGTGATCTTGTCGTTGGGGGCGACGTAGCCCTGCCCCAGAACATGCCTCGGAACCACTTGGAACACGGCCGACGCCATGGCGGCCCCCAGAAATCTCCGGCGGTTGATCGGCGTTCGCATGCCTCATCCCTCCCGGCGCCTCCGCGCAGCGTTTTCAATGCTCCGGAAACCCGTCACCGCGGCGGCCTGCCCGCTCAGGCTCTGGAACGGGCCGAACCGCATTCAGTATTACACCACCTCGATCGTCGACGGCGGTTTGGTCGTAATGTTGTACGTGACGCTCACGACGCCCGGCACCGCCTCGATGATCCCGCGCGACAGCGCTTCGAGAACCTCAAAGGAAAGCCGCGTCGGCGAGGCCGTGCGCGCATCCACGCTGTCCCAGCACCGTACCTCGATTTGCTGGCCGAATTCGCGTTTGCCGTCGCGCATGCCCGTCACCCGGTCTTCGTGAAAGATGGCCAGGTACTGAAAGGCCCCGCTGTCCTGGAGCAGCCGTTCCACCACAGCGGTCGCCTTGCGAACCGTCGCAATGCGTTCCGGCGTCACCGCCCCAATCACGCGCGCCGAGAGCGCCGGGCCGGGGAACGGTATGCGCTCGAAGAGCGCCGCGGGCAGCCCCAGAGCCTTGCCCACCTTTCTGACGCTGTCTTTCCGCAACTGGATCAGCGGTTCGAGGATGCGGTAGCCAAACGCCTTTTCGGGGCTTATCCCAAGCTGTTCGAACACGTTGTGTTGACGCTTGATCCCCGCGACCGTTTCGTCCACGTCCGTCAGAATCGTCCCCTGAAGCAGGTGCTTCGCGCCGCTGCTCGCGACGATCTTGCCGAAGACGTCCTTGTAAAAGGTCTGGGTGATGGCCTCGCGCTTCTCCTCCGGGTCCGTGATGCCCCGAAGTGCCCCAAAGAACGCTTCGCGGGCATCTACTACCTCGACCGTCACCCCGAGTTGCTCGAAAAACCCCACGACCTGTTCGGGCTCGCCCTCGCGCATCAGGCCGTTGTCCACAAAGACCGTCCGCAGACGCCCGCCCAGGGCACGGTGCCCCAGCATCGTGACGGCCGACGAATCCACGCCCCCCGACAATGCATTGATCGCTGTGCCGTCCCCGACGGCCGTGCGAATCTCGCGGACTTTCTCTTCGATGAACCGCTCCGCGTCCAGTTCCTGAAACGTGATTTCCTTAATCATGGGCCGTTTGCTCCTCGTAAAACCCCAGAGCCTGCGTGATTCCCGCCGCGCGCGGACCGTGACCCCATGCCCTCGTCCGCCGTGTGGGAGAGCGGTCTGTTCCCCTATTAAGCCATAACTCAGGGCGCACACGCTACTCCACGAAGGGCAGAGGCATCAAGGGGCACCCGAATCATCCGGAAAACTCGACGTGAATGCAATTGCCGCTGAGGGGGACAGAGGAACGAGTTGCGTGCCCGCCGGTCGAGCGCCGAGGTGTGGGCGCGGTGGACAAAATGGACAAGGTGGGCCGTATGGACGGTATGGGCGGTATGGACGGTATGGACGGTATGGACGGTATGGACGGTATGGACGATATGGACGATATGGACGGTATGGACGCCCCGGCCCTTAGCGGCTCCGCAGGTGTCGAGGCCGCGGGCAAAGTCCATAAACCCGGTATCGTCGACTTTTTCTGACCGACACCGAAGGTGTCGAATTT
>DDYW01000106.1:0-3890 GCA_002348185.1 Candidatus Hydrogenedentes bacterium UBA2224
CGTCGAGCCGCCGCACTCCGAAAGGATTAGCGCCCGAACATCAGCATCATCTCCCGCGCCAGCTTGGCCGCCGCCGCGCAGGTGATGCCGCTGGGATCGTGGGGTGGGGCGACTTCGTTGATGTCCAGGGCGACGACGTGGAGATCGGCGAGACTGTATAAACGGGCGATGAGCTCGTAATAGGTCGGGCCGCCGGATTCGGGGGTGCCGGTGCCGGGGGCGAAGGCGGGGTCGAGGACGTCGATGTCGAGGGTCAGGTAAACCGGGTGCGCGGCGAGTTGCGCGCGGACAGTGTCGGGCAGGTCCAGGCCCATGCTGAAGTGGGCGCAGCGTGCGCGGCCCAGGCGGAATTCGTTGCGCAGGCCGGAGCGGATGCCCAGTTGGACGATGCGGTCGAAGCCGAATGCCCTGCCGGCATGGTAGGCCCAGGACGCGTGGCAGTAGGTCTCCCCGGCGTAGCTCTCACGCAGGTCGGCGTGGGCGTCGAAGTGCAGGATCATGGCGTCCGGGTGGCGGGCGAAGACGGCGCGGGCGATGGACAGCGCGATGGTGTGCTCGCCGCCCAGGATGAAGGGGATCGTGCCGGCGTCGAGCAGCTTTCCGGTGGTCGACTCGATATGTGCCAGCGCATCGGGGATGGAGAGACCGGCCAACTCGATATCGCCCCCGTCGCCGATGTCGTAATCCTCCAGGTCGCGGTCCAGTACCGGGCTGTAGGTCTCCAGGTTCTCGGAGGCCCAGCGGATGCCCACCGGTCCCTCGGCGGCGCCGGGGCGGAAGGAGCCCGTCGCGTCCAGCGGAGCCCCCAGCAGCGTGATGCAGCCGATATGGTCCGGCTTACTCGCCAGAAATGGGTAGGGGGAGGGCGGACGGTTCATCGGCGGTTTGTATTCCTAATGCGGCAGTCAGGAAATTCGGCAGCGCGAAGGCGGCGCGGTGGATCTCCGGCGTGTACCAGCCCGTCGGCTTTCCGTTGGCGCGCAGGCGGGCGGCGATCCGCGCCGGGTCGACGGCGGCCGGGTCGAGATTGTTGGAGGCGGCGGTGAAGCTCCACAGCACGCCCGGGTAGATGGGCACGCAGGCCAGGTAGGTCTTCACGATCGGGAAGACCGAGCAAAGCTGCTTAACCGCGGCGATCAGCTCATCCAGCATCACCAGCGGCGAGCCGCTCTGGGTGACGATGATGCCGTTGTCGCCGATGGCGCGCTGCGCGTTGCGGTAGAACTCCTCGTTGAACAGGTCCACCGCCGGGCCGACGGGATCGGTGGAGTCCACCAGGATGACGTCGAAATGCTCCGTCGTCTCGCGCAGGTATTTCACGCCGTCGCCGATGATCAGCTCGCCGCGGGGATGCTCGAAGGCGTCGCCGGCGATGCCGGGCAGCAACTCGCGGCTGACGCGCACCACCTCGCCGTCGATCTCCACCATGGTGGCCTGCTCGACGGGGTATTCCAGCACGCGCCGCAGCGCGCCGCCGTCACCGCCGCCGATCACCAGCACGCGCTTCGGATCGGGGTGGGCCATCATCGGCACGTGCACCAGCATTTCGTGATAGGTGTATTCGTCCGCCTCGCTGGTCTGGCAGGCGTCGTCCAGCACCAGCAGGCGGCCGAAGGGGACCGTGTCCAGCACCTGCAGATGCTGGAACGCGGATTGGCCGTCATAGAGCAGCGCGCGGACCTGGATCGATTCCCGCCAGCCGTGCCGATACGGCTCAGCAAACTCCCGCATACACGCCCTCCGGCAGGCTGTTCAACTCGTCTTCCAGGATGAGCCCGCGGTTCATCTCCATCACCTGAATGCGCTCCGGCTTGAAGAAATGCTTCAGCACCGGCACCGCCTTCGCCGGGTCGGTATTCTGGCCGCAGGTGAAGACGTCGACCGCCGCGTATCCGTGCTCCGGCCAGGTATGAATCATCATATGCGATTCGGAAAGGATTGCCACCCCGGTGACGCCGATGGGCGTAAATGGGTATACGCGTAAATCCAGTAATGTCGCGCCGCAGGCTTCGACGGTGTCCGTCATGGCGCGCTCGATGGTCTCTATGGAGTTGATGTGCTCGGTGTCACAGCCCCAGAGCTCCAAAATCAGGTGGCGACCAATTCGCTGCATATTTCTACCTCCACCGCAGCGCGCAGTGACTACTGCGCGCCCGTCCACCACAGCACAACGGCGGCAACCGCGCAGCCGATGCGCTCGACTTTGTGCTCGGACGAAAAAACCAGGAGTTCGTCCAGCTCCATCTCGCGACGGGCAAATCCTTCCTGCACCATCCGACGGACGGTATCCTCGACCGCTTCGCGCGATCCGCCGGTATTCTCGAAAATCATCCCATGCCCGTCCCTACGCAACCCGATACCCACTGCCGCCGCCACGATATCGCCAGGCGTGTCACTGGTCTTGACGGTGTAGACCGTCGGCACTAATGCCCCCGGCTCCATGTCGGGGCGCCCGGTCAGCAATTCGATGTTGGCCGGCACGATGCTGCTCACCTTGATCAGGTTCAGATTGCCGATGCCGGCAACCAGCAGGGCGTTGTCAAACGCGTTCAGCTCGGTGACGCCTTCCGCGTCTCCGGCGGTCGGCCAGATGCAATTCGGTGTTGACCAGCGCACAGCAATCCCCAATCTCTGACTGGATGATTGGATGGGTGGATGGTTGGATGAGTGAGCATGAGAAAAACACCGCTCCTGTTCCTCGTGCTCACTCATCCAATCATCTACCCATCTATTCATCCTGAGACAACCAAATGTCGCCCGACATCCGCCAGGGCGACACAGACGTGCGAAAGCACCACCCCCAAGCTGGCCCCGGCCTGCAACGGCCAGAGTGGCTGCATCAAAAGCCAACCCAAGATAATGGTGCCCGAATACTCGCAAGTCCTGGTTGTGCACGCTACGGACTCATAGGCATCGCCGCCGGACTCGATGCCGGATGCGACAAGCAGACAGTATACACAAAAGTATTCCGCTTTACCAGTATGCTGAAAAAAATAATTGATGCGAACGGCGCAGAAATCACCTTTCGCTGGTTCTTTGTATGAAGACGGGCGGTCGATTGGCAAAACCACCGGGCTCTGCTATTTATCTTCCGGGAGATTTTGCCGAAAATCTCCTTAAGACCGTCTCACACACCATCCAGGAACGGACCGATGGCTCAACCTTCCGGCGCTGATCGCCGGCGCTTTTTCCGATTACGGTATCCTGAAGGCAGCACCGCCCGCATCACAATTGGTTCGCGCACCTTTGAGTTAACCGAGGTGTCCGAGCGGGGGGTGCGTTTCGTGCTTGGTCCCTTCCGGGGATTCAAGATCGGCCAGAAGGTCGAAGCCATCGTCGAGACGCGGTCCGGCCCGCGCATACCGGTGGTGGGCACGCTGCTGCGTTACGACGAGAAATGTGACGAGGTGATCGTGCACCTCATCCTGAAAGGCATCCCCGCCCCGGTCATGTTCGACGAACAGCGCTACGTCATTCAGAATCAGCGGCGGCATATCCGCGTCTACTATCCTCCGGGCAAAGGCGCGCGGCTGGTGGCGGACAAGCATTCCTACGAGGTGATGGACCTGACCGAGGCGGGCATTCGCTTCAAGGTTCACTACGCCGGCGAGATTCCTATCGGGCACCCCTTTGCCGCCAAAGTGGAGATGCTGATCGGGTACAAGCTCGAAGTGAAGGGTGTGATCATCCGTTACGACCAGGGGGGCAAGGAAGCGGTCATGCAACTGACGCTGCAGCCGCTCCCTGCCATCGCGGTGCGCGACGAACAGGGGTACGTGCTACGGAAGTACCCGAATTACACCCAGCCGGCAGCCACTGCGGTCAGGTGACAACGTCTCATTTGAGTCCAGATACGACGCGGGCCGCGGCAAATGCCGCGGCCCGCGTTC
>DDYW01000106.1:3940-15828 GCA_002348185.1 Candidatus Hydrogenedentes bacterium UBA2224
ACATCGTCAGGCAGTAGGGGCAGGACACGCAGACGGTGTCCGGCTTTTCGCGCAGGGCTTCCTTCACGCGCTCCAGGTTGATGCGCGTGCCGGTGTTCTCCTCCATCCACATGCGCCCGCCGCCGGCGCCGCAGCAGAAGGCGTTGTTGCGGCTGCGCGCCATCTCCGCCGGCGCCTGGCCGGTCGCCGCCTCCGCTACCGCGCGCGGTGCTTCGTAGACGTCGTTGTGCCGGCCCAGGTAGCAGGAGTCGTGGAAGACCACGTTGCCGAACTCGGCGCCGGGCTTGAGCTTCAGCTTGCCGGATTTGATCAGCCCGTCGATCACCTCGCTGTGGTGGAGCACTTCCACCTCCAGGCCGTACTGCCGGTAATCGTTCTTCAGCGTGGAGAAGCAGTGCGGGCACTGGGTGATAATCTTCTTCACGCCGCGCTCCTTGAACAGCTTCACGTTCTCCTGCGCCATGCGGTCGAAGACATACTCGTTGCCCAGGCGGCGCAGGCTGTCGCCGCAGCACTTCTCGTCGCGGCCGAGGATGCCCCAGGAGACGCCGGCTTCGTCCAGGATCTGCGCCATCGCCAGCGTCACCTGCTTGCTGCGTGAGTCGAACGCGCCGGCGCAGCCCACGAAGAAGAGGTATTCCGTCTCTTCGGAGAATGGCTTTACATCCAGCTCTGCGGTCCACTTGGTGCGCTCGGCGGGGGCGATGCCCCACGGGTTGCTGCGCTGCTCCATGTTCTCGAACAGGTTCAGCAGCTCCTCCGGGAACTGCGCGTGCTCCTCCACCAGGCTGCGGCGCATCTGCAGGATCTTCGGCATCTGTTCAATGAACACCGGGCAGACCTCCATGCACGCGCCACAACTGGTGCACGCCCACAGCGCTTCCTCGCTCACGCTGCCCTCGCCCTCGCCGATCAGCGGGCACGTCGGCGGTTGGCCGTGTTGCAGGCGCGGGCCGTTCTCCAGCAGGTTCATCTTGATGTCGTGCACCACGTCCTTCGGGCTGAGTGGCTTGCCGGTGTTCGACGCCGGGCAGACATCCTGGCAGCGGCCGCATTCCGTGCAGGAATAGGAGTCGAACAGGTCCTTCCAGGTAAAGCCGTCCACCGCGCCCACGCCGAAGGTCTTCCCCTCCGTGAACTCCTCGCGCGGCAGCACGTTCGCCTTCCCGAATCGCCGCAGGAAGCAGTTCGGAATGGCGGTGAGGATGTGCATGTGCTTGCTGTACGGCAGGTAGTTCAGGAACGCCAGCAGGATGACGGCGTGGAGCCACCAGAAGGTGACGGCTACCATATGCAATGTGCCGTACGGCACATCCCGCATCAGATACGCCAGGCCGCCGGTGATTGGCATGACTGAGCGCGCAGATCCGATACCGCCGGTAATACCGTAGAAATGGCTTGTGTTAAAATACTGTCCCGTGACGACCGGTCCATTCAGATGCTGCAGTCCCATCGCCGTTTCGGCGGCATGAGAAATAAAGAAGGCGATCATCAAGCCAGCGATCATCCCCAGGATGATGAAGGCGTCGCGGCTGCGCGCTTCGATGTACTTCGGGGGGAAGAACAACCGCCGCCCCACCGCGAGCAGAATCACGACCAGCGTGAGGAATGAAACGATGTCGAAGATGAATGCCAGCGCCGGGAAGAAGGCCATGCCGTGCAACTGTTCAGCCGCATTGGGAAATACGCCCGAAAACAGGAACTCGCCGTTCGCCAGCAGCAGCACCAGGAACGACCAGAAGATGAGGAAGTGGTTGAAGCCGAATTTATAGCGTCCGGTGACCACGCGCTTCTGCCCGAAGGCGTAGACGAGCATGTGCCATAGGCGCCGGGCGGGCTGGTCGATGCGGTTCTCCTGCTTGCCCAGCGCCGTCAGGCGGAAGCGCGCTACGCAGCTCGCCACAAACGCCAGCAGGCTCATGATCAGGATTATGGTAAAGAGTACCGGCTGTCCCATGAATTCCTCCAGGTTATTTCTCCGATGCCGCCGGCCGCCCGGCCTGCCGCTTCAGCTCGCGGATGCAGTTCGTGAAGGCCGGCACGATCTGGAAGAGATCGCCGACGAGGCCGAAGGTGGCGACTTCGAAGATTGGGGCGTCCTTGTCGCGGTTGATGGCGATGACGACGTCCGAGTCCTGCATGCCCACCAGGTGCTGAATGGCGCCCGAAATGCCGCAGGCGATGTAGATGCGCGGGCGGACGGTTTTCCCCGTCTGGCCCACCTGGCGGTCCGCGGGCATCCAGCCGGCGTCCACCGCGCTGCGCGAGGCGCCCACCACGCCGCCCAGTTCATCGGCGAGCTCCTGCAGCATGGCGAAATTCTCTTTCGACATCAGGCCGCGGCCGCCGGAGACGATGATGTCGGCCGCCGCCACGTCCACCGCGTCTTTGCGCTTGCTGTCCCGAATCACCTCGAGTACCTTGACGGCGATGCTCGCTTCTTCCGGGGCGAAGGTGTCGCGGACGATCTCGCCGGACGCGCTGGCGACGCGCGGCGGCATGGGCATTACGTGCGGGCGGACGGTGGCCATCTGCGGACGGGTGCGCGTGCAGAGAATGGTGGCCATGATGTTGCCGCCGAAGGCCGGACGCGTCTGCATCAGGTTGCGCTGGTCGTCCACGGACAGCCCGGTGCAGTCGGCGGTCAGGCCCGTTTTCAGCCGGGTAGCCACCGCGCCGGCCAGGTCGCGGCCGAGGCCGGTGGCGCCCATCAGGATGATCTCGGGCTGGTACTTTTCGGTCAGGAACTGGACGGCGTCCAGGTACGGCTCGGTGCGGTAATTTTTGTAGACCGGCGCGTCGAGCAGGTAGGCCCGCGTCGCGCTGTGGGCGAAGGCTTCCGCGCACAGCCCCTCGACGTTCTCGCCAATCACCACCGCGCACAGCCGCACGCCCAGCGCCTTCGCCAGCTCGCTGCCAACGCCCAGCAGCTCCCAGGAGACCTTCGCGACTTCGCCGTCGGTCTGCTCCACGAAGACCCACACGTCGCGATAGCCCGCCAGGTAGGCCGCCAGCTTCGCCGCTTCATCATCGATTTCGGGCTCCGCAGCCGGACCTTTCGCCAGTGCCTCGAGAATCTTCTGCTCCTCGGGCGTGAAGTACATCTCCAGCGCCTCGGCCGGGCAGACCTTGACGCACTTGACGCAGCCTTTGCATTTATCCGCCGCGATAATCGGCGCGCCGTCCGCATCCATGGCGATCGCGTCGAACGGACACGCCGCTTCGCAGCGCGCGCCGCAGGCGATGCAGGTCTCCGGCTTCAAGCGGGCGATGCCGCGCGGCTTTTTCGGTTTCTTTTCGTCAGCCATGAGTCAGTTCCTCATCTGTCCGGTGGTTGAGTAGGCAGGTGAGCCTTTCGGATCTTTCCGTCGTTCCCGTGCCGTATCGAAACCAACTTCGCAGCGGTACTCCGCCACATGCGTTTCTGGGACCGGGCGCACCCATCCAACCATCCATTCGTCCAATCACATTACACGTTCAGCAGGTCCTTCTCCACCAGCTTCCGCATCAGCAGATCAGCGGCGCCTTCCGGGTCGCTCGCACCGTCGCCGAGGATCTCGCCCTTCGCGCGCTCCGGCGAGAAGATCTTATTCACTTGCGTGGGCGAGCCTTTCAGGCCGATGGTGTTCACATCCATCCCCATCACCGTGTTGTCCCAGATGGGGATGGTCGCGGCCTGCGCGCTCAGGCGCCGGGGTACGGTGGGGTAACGGGGCTTGTTGATCTCGCGCACCACGGTGATGACCGCGGGGAGGGGCGCTTCCACAATCTCGTGCCGGCCCTCCAGCTTGCGGCGGACGCGCACGACCTTGCGCTGCACGTCGACATGCTGCACCTCGTCTACCAGCGTCAACTGCGCGTACCCCAGGCGGGTGGCGATGCCGGGGCCCACCTGCGCGGTGTCGCCGTCGATGGTCTGCTTGCCGCAGATCACCAGCGCCACCTCGTCCTGCTCCGCCAGCCGGGCGATGGCCGCGGAAAGCACGTTGCTGGTGGAGAGCGTGTCCGCGCCGCCGAAGGCGCGATCCGAGAGCAGCGCCACGTCATCCGCGCCCACCGCCAGCGCCTTGCGCAGCGTGGCGTCGGCATTCGGCGGCCCCATGGACAGGGCGACCATGCGGAAGCCGTAACGGTCTTTCAGCCGAAGGCTCTCTTCCAGCGCGTGGGTGTCGAAGGGGTTCATGATGAACGGCACGCCTTCACGGATGAGGGTATTGGTGACGGGGTCGATCTTGACCTGGGTGGTATCCGGGACCTGCTTAATACACGAGATCACAAGCATGAGCGATATCCTTGTTCCAGCTTTTGCGTGCGGTGTCAATGATATGGCGTGACCGGCATCGCACGCGAGAAGCGGGAGTTATTATGATGACACCTTGCCTGAAAGTCAACCCCTTGCGGGCAGTGGGTCGCCTTGTGAAATAATTCCCAAGCACCAACATTTTATCGAAAAAATCAATTGAGGAAAAGAGCAGAATGAGGCAATTTTGTAGTTTTTTCGTTCTCCAGAGCTGTTGGGAACCCGGAATTGGCTGATTTCGTAAAACGCGGCGAGTGACCAATCACTATCACCTTGCCGCTGCCAGGAATGATTCTCATTTAATAGTATGGTTCTTTTATCGAAAAAACCGGTAATATGCGGCTGTCCCAAACACGGCGTCCGCGGTATAATACCCCCGTCATCACCGGCCATGTGATCCCCGTGTTGCCGGAAGCGACAAAACTCTTACTCACACTCAAAATGAGAATGAGGAAGAGTCTGCCATGGGCGGTTGCCGTGCACACAACCCTGGATGCAAATGGCGCCGGGAGCAGTCGGCTTTCGAGTTGGCAACGGGTTATTTGCAGAGGAGTCAGAAGAGACCAGTTGCATTTGTCAGGAACGAACCTCTTGTTCTTTCGAGGTATCCACGATGAGTTTATTGGGCATCGATATCGGCTCCAGCCAGTGCAAGGCGGTGGCCTTCTCGGCATCCGGAGAGATCCTTGCGTCGGCAACGCACGATTACGCGCCCACATTCCCGGCGCCGGGCCGGGCGGAAGCGAACCCACGCGATTACTGGGAGGCGTTTTGCGCCGTCACGCGCGAGGCCGTGCGGCAGACAACCGCGGACCCCATTGCCGCGCTGGCCATCAGTTCGCATGGTGAAACGTTCTTTCCCGCCGATGCCCAGGGCGAGCCGCTCGGTCCCGCGGTGCTCAATATCGACAACCGGGCCATCGCTGAAGCGAATTGGTTCGAAGAGACCCTCGGCCGCCGGCGCATCTTCGAGATCACCGGCCTGGTAGCGCACCCTATGTTCCCGCTGGCGAAAATGCGCTGGCTGCAGGTGCACCAGCCGGACGCGGCGAGCGCCGCGCGCTTCATGAGTGTGATCGATTACATTATGCACCGGCTGAGCGTCGCGCCGTATATCGACCTGTCGCTGGCATCCCGCTTTATGGCCCTCGATGTGCACGCCCGAGGCTGGTCGGCGGAACTGCTGGACGCCGCCGAACTGTCCGCCGACCGCCTGCCGGTGCCGGTGCCCGCGGGCACGGTGGCCGGCCGGCTCTCGCGCACGGTCGCCGCCAACCTCGGGCTGGCGCCGGGCACGCCCGTCGTGGTGGGCGGGCACGATCAGCCCGCCGGCGCACTGGGCACCGGCGCGGTGGCGCCAAGCATGGTCTCCGACTCGGCCGGCACCTATGAATGCCTGCTGGCTGCGGTGGAGGAGCCCAGCCTGGACGAGGTGGCGCTCTCCGCCAGCCTGAATTCCGGCTGCCACGTCCTGCCCGACCTTTACGCCACCATCGCCTACTTCCCCTCCGGCCTGATGGTCAAGTGGTTTCACGATCTCTTTGCCGGCGGCGAGGAGGACCAGCAGTTTTACGCGAGCATGGAAGCGCGCGCGCCGGAGGGCCCGACCGGCGTGTGCATTACGCCCCATCTCATCGGCACCAGCGTGCCGTCCTTCGATCCGCGGGCGACGGGTGTGATCGCCGGGCTGACCCCCACCGCCGACCGCTACACGCTGTATAAGGGCGTGCTGGAAGGCGTGGCCTGCGAGCTGTCCATCGTGACGGAGATGCTCGCCCGCGCGGTGGGGCGGTTCGACGCCATCCACATCTACGGCGGCGGGGCGCGCTCGCGGCTGGGCGTGCAATTGCGCGCCGCGTTGACCGGCTGTCGCATGCGCCTGATGCAGAGCCGCGAAGCCGTCTGCCTGGGCACCGCGCTGCTCGCCGGCGTGGCCTCGGGGGTGTATGCGAATTACGCTGAAGCCGCCGCGCAGGCGGTGAAGGTCATCGGCGCCGTCGAGCCGAATCCTGAGTGGGCGGCAGCCTACCGCAAGCAATCGGAACAATACCGGACACTGTATCCGGCGCTGGCGCCGTTCCGTAGTTAACACGCGCAATAACCAGAGAGGATTTCTAACTGTGTCTCAATCGTACCTGGACAGCTTGTCCACTCTTTCGCTCAAAGAGATCATGATGCGGGCGTATCGCCGCCACGTGGTCATTCCGGCGTTCAACGTGGCGTATCTGCCGATGCTCAAGCCCATCGCCGACACGCTCAGGGAGTGCCGCTCCTTCGGGCTCATCGAGGTGGCGCGGCCGGACATCGAGATGTTCGGCGCGGAGAGCTACCAGGCGGTGGCGGACGGATTCGCGCAGGACGCGGACCGGCGCTTCGCCCGCCTGCACCAGGACCACGTGCCGGTAATCGACCAGAATCTCGACCGCATCGACTGGCGCCCGCTGATCCGGGAAGCGCTGGCGCTGGGGTATGACTCGGTGATGGTGGATGGTTCGCGGCTGGAATTGGAGGAGAATATCGCGGTGGCGCGCGAGGTGGTGATGATGGCCCACCCCGGCGTGGCGGTAGAGGCGGAACTGGGCGCCGTGCTTGGGCACGAGGCCGGTCCGCTGCCGCCGTACGAGGAGCTGTTCGCCTCCGGCCGCGGCTTTACCGATGTGGAAGAGGCCCGGCGCTACGTGACGGAATCCGGCGTGGATTGGCTGTCGGTGGCCATCGGCAACATCCACGGCGCCATCAGCGGCGCGGCGAAGAGCGAGAAGAAGTTGCAGGCGCGGCTGAACATCGACCACCTGCGCGTCATCTCCGACGCGGTGGGCATCCCGCTGGTGCTGCATGGCGGCTCCGGCATCGACCTCGCCTGCGTGCTGGAGGCGATTCAGAACGGCATTACCAAGATCAACGTCGGCACCGCCGTGCGCCAGCCATACGAAGAGGTATTGAGCGCAACCGGCGACGTCGCCAAAGCCCGGGAAGCCACCGCCCGCGCCACCCGCGAGCACCTGGAGGAGTACCGCATCCTCGGCAGCGCGGACGCGCTGGCGGGCGGGTAACCTTCCCGGTGGTGGGTCAGTTTAAGTTGTAAGTTCAGGACTTTTGTTCGGTGGCGGGTCAGAGACGCAAGCCCTCTCCCCCCGACCCCCTCTCCCAATCCTGGGTGAGGGGGAGTGCCTGAGATGTAGAAAGAATACGCTTCTATCCTATCAGAAAGTTGACTCCCCCTCGCCCAGAATTGGGAGAGGGGGTCGGGGGGAGAGGGCTCGCGTCTCTGACCCGCCACCGAGCGAAAGTTCTGCAAGTTGTTTCTTTTCCTTGAACAGCTTATCGTAAAAGAAACAACTTAAAACTCAAAACTCAAAACTCAAAACTGACCCACCACCACCCTCACCCGGCCCTTGACGGATTGCCGAAAACCGTGTTCACTCATGGTATGGATGCGGATATGCAGCGGCGAATTCGCAGGATGTTCGGGTTTTTCCTCTTCGCGTTCGTGGTACTGATCGGCTGGCAGTCCTACTGGCATCTCTTTGCGAGCGACAGATTGCTCACCATGCCGGGGAACCGCCGGTTGGCGCGGGCGGAGAGCGCCATCCCGCGCGGCGTCATATACGACCGAAACGGCGTCAAGCTGGCGTGGTCGGAGAACGGCACGCGCCGGTACGCCGACCCGATGGTCACCGCGCCGGTGCTCGGCTACCTGGACCCGGTCTACGGCCGTACCGGGGTGGAAGGCATCTGGAACGCGGAGCTGTCCGGCCTGTCGCGGCATTTCGGCGCGGCGGACCTGCAGCGCATTGTCACCGGCGAGAAGCCGCACGGCAAGGACCTGGTGCTCACGCTGGACCTGAAGCTGCAAAAGGCGGCGCAGCAGGCGCTGAAAGGCCAAGCCGGCGCGGTGGTGGTGCTCGACCCGGCCACCGGCGCCATTCTGGCGCTGGCGAGCGCCCCGACCTTCAATCCGCGCACCCTCGCGGACGATTACGACAGGATCATCCGGGCGAAGACCGGCGCGCTGCGCAACCGCGCGCTGCAGGACCACTACCCGCCCGGCTCCACCATGAAGCTGGTCACGGCCGCCGCCGCGTTGATGAACGATATCGATGAAGACACCGCCTTTACCTGCCCCGGGCGCTCGCGCATATATAATGTAACGGTCACCGATTACCACGGCGCGAAACACGGCAGCATCGCCATGGAGACGGCGCTGGCGAAGTCCTGCAACAACTACTTCGCGCGGCTGGCGGTGCGAGCCGGAGCGGACAACTTCACACATACGGCCGAGGCCTTCGGCTTCAACACCCGCTGGTGGAGCAAGCTCACCGACAGCCGCGTGGACGAGATGAGTATTGCCCGCAGCTCGCTGGCGCCCAATGCGGGCACGGCCATCCCCGATGGCGAGCTGGCGCACATGGGATTCGGCCAGTCCACCGTCGTCGCCACCCCGCTGCAGATGGCCATGGTGACCGCGGCCATCGCCAATGACGGCGAGCTGAAGGCGCCGTACCTGGTCTCGGAAGTGCGCAAGGGCAGCACGGACCGGGTGCTGAAGCACTATGCTTCGCTGGCCGTCGGCTTCCCGCTGGACGGCTACACGGCGGACAAGCTGAAGGGCATGATGCGCCAGGTGGTGACGCGCGGGACGGCCACGCGGGCGAACATGCGCGGCATCACCGTCTACGGCAAAACCGGCACCGCCCAGCAGACCGGCGGCCAGGACCACGCCTGGTTCGTCGGCTTCGCCGAGTGCGACCAGGCCCAAATCGCCTTCGCCGTCCTCATCGAGCGAGGCGGCACCGGCGGCCAGGTCGCCGTCCCCGTCGCGAAGCAGGTGTTAGAGGCGTGGAAGGAAGAATTGGAATAGGGAGTTGGGCGCAGGGAAAAGATNNATCTTTTCCCTGCGCCCAACTCCCTTCCTATGGGACTAACACTACTTTATCCGCCTTCTGCACGGTCACCAGCTCCAGCGCCCGCTGATATTCGGCCATCGGCAGGACGTGGGAGACCCAGTCGTCCAGGCGGACGCCGCCGGCCTCGATCATCTCCACCAGCCTGGCCTGCGCGCGGCCTTCGCGGGCGCCGACGCGGGTGACGTTGGGGCGGGCAAGCTGCTCGTCGCGGTACGGGCTGGAATCGGGGGCCACGCCGTAGACGCAGACGTGGCCGCGGGCGCCGCCGAGGGTCAGCGCGGTATCGAGGGCGTCGGCTGAGCCCACCGCTTCGATTACCAGGTCGAAACCGCCGGCTTCGATGATGTGCCGCACCTCCGCCGGAAAGGCGGCCCCCGCCACATAGCCGTCGCAGCCGCTCACCTTCGCAAAGCGCTCCGCACGGCTCGCGCTGCGCCCGAAGGCGTAGACCGGAGCGGCACCGAGCAGCTTCGCGAACATGGCGAAGGCCTGGCCCACCGGCCCGGAGCCCACCACGGCGAAGGACCGGCCGGGCGCCACCCCGCAGGAGATGGCGCAGTCCAGCGTCTCCATCAGCGTCACCATGGCGGAAGCCAGCGGCGGCGCGACGTCGACCAGCAGCTTCTGCTGGTCGTGGGGGAGGGCGAGGGTGGGGGCCACGCCTTGCCGCGCCCACTCGTCCGTCACCAGCGCATGCTCGGCGAAGCCGCCCCAGCGGCTGCATCCGTTGGGCACGTGGGCGTCCGCCAGCCGTTGCCGGAACACGCGGTCGCCGGGTGTAAAATTCACCACCTTGGGCCCAACCGCGACCACCGTGCTGATCGACTCGTGCCCGAGCGCGATGGGCAGCGGGCCGGTGAAGAGATCGTGCAGCAGCAGCTTATGGTCGGTGGAGTTGCAGAACGCGCAGGCGTCCAGTCGCACCAGCGCGTCGTATGCGCCCGGCACGGGCGTCTCAAGCTCGCCCAGGCTCAACACGCCCGGGGCGCTTGCCAGCAATGCCTTCATCATCGTACCTTTCTCGGAAGCAGGTGCACTCCGTCGGGAACGCCACGGAGGACGTTTCCGATTCTGTGCCTCGCTCCGGTTCTCGCCGTTTCAGCTATGGTGGGTTCTCACGGCCAGGAACGCCACGGAGGGCGTTCCCTCCGCACGCTGACGAAGTTCGACCGCGTGCCCCCGGCTTCCTGCCATTCGGTGAATATTCGACAAATAGCTCAATTTGCGCGGTCACGCGCGGCCATTTCGCGATAAAATAATATACAGTACAATAACACAGAGCGGCTGCGCCGCAACCAAAGGCCGAAATCTGCGCCTGGTGGCGAGAACTCGTGGATGAGTAATACAGAGCCACGGGCGGCTGCGCCGGCTCCCGTCGAGCATGCGCCCTCGATTTTTCGCCTGATTGCATGCCGATCAGATATTGTATGGAATGAATATGTATCGTATGCGACCTGTTATCGCGTTCTGTCGTATATAATAGAAGAAACGGGAGACAGGGCGGCGGCGGCGCAACCAAACACACTCTGCGCCTGTTGACGAGAAATTCAGCATGAGTGATACAGGGGGTGGTGACGTATCGCGGGCGGCGCTGCCTGCAAGGCGGCAGGAGGAATAAAGCCTGGCGTGGAAATTGCCGAAAACGGAAGAAGATTGTCCCGGCCGGCCCCGGTCCCCTGCCGGCCGCTGCAGGTTGGCGCCCGGATCGGGAGGCGACGGGATGGCCGGTTATGTGCAATTTGATCAACATTTAATACGCGTGCGAGCGCAGTGGGTGTTGCTGGATGGTGCCGGGTAAATGACGGTAATTGGGTTCTGCTCAAGCGAATTGCCTTCTGACTGGCGTCTCGGGCACCTGACGCCATGTATTCTGTAGTAAAGTGAGAATCATTGGCGCAGGGGAGTGTTTCGGCTGGTATCTGCGGGTAGAATTTAGTTGGGTCGGGTGGTCCGACCAGCGTGGGTGCACAGTGCGCCATGCAGGAGGAAGGCTGTGTTGGAGGGAGGATAGGCATGCCGGACGGCGACATGTGGCAACGATTTACAAACCCGGCGACCCGGGTGATACACTTCGCACAAGAAGAAGCAAAGCGGCTGGGGATGAATGTCGTCGGCACGGAACATATCCTGTTAGGATTAGTCCGTGAAGGTGAAGGTGTCGCGGCGCGTGTGCTGGAGCGTTTGGGTGTCAGTCTGGGTCGTGTGCGTTCCGAGTTGAATCGCCAGGTGGGGGGAACCGACAGCCATGCCGTCGGCTCCACGCGGTTGACGTTGAGTCCGAAGGCCAAGAAGGCCCTGGAATATGCCTTGCAGGAAGCGCGCGAGCTGAACCCGAAGCTCGGATTGCTGGATTTCGTGGACACCGAGCACCTGCTGCTCGGTCTCATCCGGGAAGGCTCCAGCTCCGGCAGCAAGGCGGTGCGCCTGCTGGAAGGGCTGGGGGTGGACCTGGAGCGCGTCCGCAAGGAAGTGATGAACTACCTGGGCGGATCTCCGTCCATTGCCCCGACGACGCGCCAGCGCAGCAGCACCCCGGTGCTGGATGCGTTCGGGCGCGACTTGACAAAGATGGCGACGGAGAGCGGGCTGGACCCGGTGATCGGCCGGGAGAAGGAAATCCAGCGCGTGGTGCAGATCCTCGCCCGTCGCACGAAGAATAACCCGGTGCTCATCGGCGAGCC
>DDYW01000180.1 GCA_002348185.1 Candidatus Hydrogenedentes bacterium UBA2224
TAGCCCAGGGCAACGCCCTGGGATAAGAATCGCCAAATAGATACGCCCTGAAAAGGGCAGCTCGAAACCAGACGTGGCAGCAAACAGGCCCTGCCTCAATCGCGTTCTCCGATCCTTTTCCATATCGGGATCGGGATCGAAATCAGAATCGAGATCGAAATCGGGATCGCCATCCATGGCCCCCTATGTCGAAGATTCGATGAAAAACACGCATGAGATTGGACCGTAGCCTCCCCTTCAGGGCCGCATCCGGCTAGCGCGTGGGACCACGCGGGGGCGCGGGGCCATTCCCGTTTGCTCTTTCACAGGCGAGCCGAACGCCGCAGGCTCACTGCCCTTCAAGATAATCGAACAACCGTTCCAGAGCCACCACCGTTTTGGCATCCGCAATCACATGGTCCCGCAGCATCCGCGCGAGGTCTTCCAGGGCGAGCTCAGCCGGCGCAATCCGTTCGTCGAATTCCAGCGCCTGCCCGATGTACTCCAGGTCGAACGCCAGAAACAGATGGATCTGCTCGCTGGTATAGCCGGCCGACGCGTAAATCATCCCCGCCGGTACCAGCCGGCCCGCCCGGTAACCCGTCTCTTCGAGCAGTTCCAGACGCGCCCGCTCCGCGGGGTCCTCGCCCGGTTCCAGCTTCCCCGCCGGGATCTCGAGAACCGTTTCACCCACAGCGATCCGGTACTGCCTGATCAGGGCAACACGGCCGTCCAGCACGGGCACAATGCCCACCCCGCCGGGGTGCTCCACCACCTCGCGCGGAGCGATCACCCCGTCGGCAAGCCGCGCCTCACCCGCACGGACGTTGAAGATGCGCCCTTCAAATACGCGTTTCGAATCCGTCCATTCTTCCATCGGCATCGCCTGCCCGAGTGCGTTCGCACCGCTCACGGCCGGATCCCCCGCCAGCGCGAGGGGGGCCACCAGACCGCCACCGCCTGGCCCGTCAGGTTCTCCCGCGAAACCCACCCCAGGCTGCGGCTGTCCGCCGGGTTCTCCGCCGCCTCCGAGAGCACAAAGAAATGCCCCTCGGGCACCAGCGAATACCCCTTGCTTCGGGACCGCCCGTAAGGACCGGTAGCGCCCGGTGCGTCAAACCGCATTCCCGCCAGCATCGCCGGCTCGGTAAGCGGCGCATCGTTGATCGTCAGCACCCCATCCTCGATCAGCACCCGTTCACCCGGCAAGCCCGCGACCCATCCCAACAGCATCTCCTCCTGGCTGTCAGAGCCCGTCCGGTACAGCACGAGTTCGCCGCGGCGAGGCGGACGCCCTGCCGTCAAGCGCCGGCGCGTAAACGGCACCGGCAACCCAAACACGCTCCGGTTGACGTAGACGTGGTCCCCCTTGTGCACGGCGCTCTGCGCCGCATCAGACCGAACCTGCCAGCTTCGTCCGACACAGAGCCGCAGGAGAATCAGCAGGCCCACCACGGCCAGGAGACTCCGCCACCACCAGGTCCGTGAAAACCCCGTGAAGTCCCGAAGACGGTGCGGAGGCCACCAGATGCACGTCGCCGGACCCAGCAGGTTTTCGTTGGGCACCCAACCCCAGAACCGCCCGTCCCGGCTGCTCCGGCTGTTATCGCCAAGCAGAAAATAATGGCCCTCCGGAATGACGGAATACTCATCTTCGGGCAAAATCCCGTACTTCATCCGTTCCCGGTGGCCCATGACCGGCATGCCCATCTCGAGTTCGTTGGTGTAGTACATGTCGGGGGGCATATCGGGTGGAAACGGCACCGGCTCGCCGTTCACATGCAGCTTCCCCCCCTGGATGTGAACACGCTCGCCGGGCAGGCCCGCTATCCGCTTGACCAGCGTCGTTTTGGTCGCATCCGCTTCCACGGTCTTGAAGACAACCACATCCCAGCGTTTCGGCGCCTCGCCCTCGTAGATCCGTTTTTTCATGAACGGATAGCGCAGCCCATACCGCCATTTGTTCACAAAAACGCGATCACCCAGAAGAAAATGGGGATGCCCGTGCAGCGTCGGCTCCATCGAGCCCGAGGGTATCCGGAAGGGTTCCGCAACCGACCAGCGGATCACCAGGGCCAGCGAACCCGCGATCAGAATCGTCTTTCCCCACTCAATCGCGTTCTCGCGCGTGAAGCCCCCCGTCAGCCAGGCCAGTCCCCCGAGAAGCAGCGCCCCGATGCCCGCTTTCGCCGCCTGAGCGCCGCGCGACGATTTCCCCGCGGGCTGCGCCGCTCCTCGCTTCTTCTTGCTGCCTGACACCCGATCCCCCCTTCTGAAATCAGACTGCGCCAACCGGAGGTTCCGCTCCTCCCCCTACGGCGCGGGCCCGATGGAGCGGCCACCACACCGAAACCACATTGCCAAGGATATCCTCTCGCGGAACCCAGGTCACGGGAGACCCGGACGGCACTGCGGTCGCGGCATCATACACCACCACCACCCCATCCTCGGGCACACGCCCCGGCTTAAACTTCCCGCCCTCCGCAAGCGCGCCCACCTCCTGCCCGTCAATGCAGCAGGTCCCATCCTTGCGCGTTACGGTCTGGCCCGGCGTGCCCACCACCCGGCCCAGAAACATCTGTGGGGACGCGCCGTCTCCGTCTTCGGCGGCATAGGCGATCACCTCTCCCCGGCGCGGCAGGCGTCCCGGGAACAAGCGCGCGTTCGTGAACGGCACCCGCAATCCCGTCATCAGACGGTTGACCAGCACGCGCTCGCCGCGCGCCGGAAGACCCGTCACCTGCCCATGCCGGACCCGCATCGACATCACGAAAAATCCCGTCACGAGCCCGTACAGCAGACAGGCCAGCGGAATCCCGTACAGGATCCCTTTCCCCCACCAGGCGCGTGAGAACCCCGTAAAATCGCGCCGGTGACTCCACGGCCACCAGATACAGAAGGCCCGCCCAATGATGTTCTCTTCGGGCACCCAGCCAAAATAACGCCCGTCGCGGCTCCGCGCACTGTTATCGCCCAGCACCAGATAGTGCCCGTCCGGGATGAGGCTGTATTCGTCCTGCGGCAGCACCCCATAGCGCATATGCTCGCTGGACATATACCGGCGCCCGCCCCGCTCCAGTTCCTCCAGCTCATTCGTGTACCGCATCCCCTCCGGCATGTCCGGCGGAAATGGCACCGGCTGCCCGTTCACGTGCAGCAGCCCGTTCGAAATCGAGACCCGCTCGCCCGGCAATCCCGCCACCCGCTTGATCAGCACCTTGTGTGTCGCATCCGCTTCAGGCGTGATAAAGACCACAATGTCCCAACGTTCCGGATCCCCCATATCAATCAGGCGCATATTGCTGAAAGGAACCCGCGGACCGTACGCGAGCTTGTTCACCGCCACCCGGTCGCCCTTGAGGAACTTCGCGTCGCCATGGAGCGTCGGTTCCATCGAGCCCGAGGGAATGCTGAACGGCTCAAACCACAGCCACCGGATCAGCAGGACAACCACGATCACCTTTAACCAGGCTTTCCCGTTTTCCTTCGTCCACGGACCCGTGATAAATGTGATCGCATCCCGAAGGCGGCCAAACACGCCCCGGGTATCTTCCGCGCTCTGCCGCTTGCCGGTGGAATCCGCCATGCCCCCTACCGCCCCTCGTCGCCAACCTGCAGCAGCGCCATGAAGGCCTCCTGCGGCACCTCAACCGAGCCCACTTGCTTCATCCGGCGCTTGCCTTCCTTCTGCTTCTCCAGCAGCTTGCGTTTGCGCGTGATGTCGCCGCCATAGCACTTCGCCGTCACGTTCTTACGCAACGCTTTGACGGTCTCGCGCACCAGAATGCGGTTCCCAATCGCCGCCTGAATCGCCACCTCGAACTGCTGCCGCGGGATCAGCTTCCGCAGCTTCGAGGCCAGCGTCCGCCCAACCCATTCCGCCGAACCCCGGAACACAACTGTCGACAACGCGTCCACCGGCTCCCCGTTCAGCAAGATATCAAGCTTCACCAGATCGCCTTCGCGGTACCCGATCATGTGGTACTCAAGCGACGCGTAGCCCCGGCTGTAGGTCTTCAGCTTGTCATAAAAATCCAGCACGATCTCCGCCAGCGGCATCTGGTACACCGCAAGACACCGCCGCGCATCCAGGTAATCCACCCGGACATGGAGCCCCCGCTTCTTCTTGCACAACTCGATGACCGGGCTCAGGTACTCCGTCGGCGTGATGATCTCCACCTCGATATACGGTTCTTCCACGCGGTCAATCCGGGCCGGCTCGGGCATCTGCGAGGCGCTCTGGACCACCTTCATCTGCCCGTCGGTCAGGTATGCGTGATACTCAACGTTCGGGACCGTCGTCACGAGCGTCAGATCAAACTCCCGTTCCAGACGCTCCTGCACAATCTCCATGTGCAGAAGACCCAGAAACCCCAGCCGGAAACCCAGCCCCAACGCGTCCGAATTGTCCGCCTGGTACCGGAACGAGGCGTCATTAAGATGCAGTTTATCCAGCGCGTCGCGCAGTTCCTGGATGTCCGTCGTACCCGCGGGATACATGCCGCAGAACACCACCGGAAGGATCTCTTTGTATCCCGGCAGCGGTGCTTCGGCGGGACGCAGCGCGTCCGTCACCGTGTCGCCGATGTTCACCGTCGCGAGGGTCTTGATCCCGCAGATCAGGTAGCCCACCTCGCCCGCTTCCAGGGCCTCGGCCGGCCGGATCTCCGGCGTCATGAATCCCAGCTCCGAAATCTCGTAGCGCTCGCCGTTCGACATCAGCATGACCCGCTGGTCTTTCTGCAAGCGCCCGTCCACCACGCGCACATACGTCACCACGCCGCGGTAGGGATCGTACTTGGCGTCGAATATCAGCGCCCTCGCTGGCCGCGCCCGATCGCCCCGCGGCGGCGGCACCCGTTTCACAATCGCTTCGAGAACGTCCTGGGTGCCCAAACCCGATTTCGCGCTCGCCAACACCGCCTCGCTCGCATCGAGCCCCACCACGTCCTCGATCTGCCGCCGGGTCGATTCCACATCCGCGCTGGGAAGATCCACCTTGTTGATCACGGGGATGATCTCGAGGTCCTGCTCAATGGCCCTGTACGCGTGCGCAAGCGTCTGCGCCTCCACCCCCTGGGCCGCATCCACCAGCAGCAACGCGCCTTCGCACGCCGCCAGGCTGCGCGACACCTCATACGAAAAATCCACGTGCCCCGGCGTATCGATCAGGTTCAACACGTAGTCCTGCCCGTCCCGGGCCCGGTAGTCCAGCCGCGCGGCCACCGATTTGATCGTGATCCCGCGCTCACGCTCCAGGTCCATCGTGTCCAGCGTCTGCTCGCGCATATTCCGCGCGTCAACCGCCCCCGTATACTGAAGCAGACGGTCCGCCAGCGTCGACTTGCCGTGGTCGATGTGCGCGATGATCGAAAAATTGCGAATCTGTTGCTGCGGTATGGCCATGTAACCCGTATCCGACGGAATCCTCTCGCTTGCTTGAACTCAACGTTGCGTTCGGTCAAATATCTGATCGATTATCCGTAAACTGCGGAAGCCCGTCTCCAGATGCCGGCCCGCAAAACCGCGAACCGCCGCGAACACCGCGCCACCAGCCTCAATGTCCGGGCACGCCTCCGGATGCCCGGCCAACGCGCACAGACCATCGTATTCACGAGCGGTCAGCCTGCGCTCGCCCGCCTGAGACAGCGACAGGACGCCGTGCTCGTACGAAAACCACACCCATTCGCGCGTGCCGCGCGGCGCCAGAGCCACTTCGAATCCCGCGCTCGACAAGAGCCGCAGCGCCTGCCACGCCGCATGCGTACGGCCATCGCCCGACCACTGCGCCATCGATACCAGCCCGCTGACGAGCGTTCTATACAGCGCCTCCGACGGCTCGTTTTCCTGGGCCGCCTTGTACACGATCTCCAGCGGAAACGCCGCACACACCGACTTCTCGAGATCCGCTTTGATCGCCGGATACGTGTCCAGAACCGACGCCTCCGCCAGCCGCTGCACCGACCGGCCGTCCTTCCAGTAGTACACGATCTCCAGCCGGTTAAACGTATCCAGCACGCCCGACAGGCTGCTCTTCGACCGCCGCGCGCCCGCCGCCATACACGCCACCTTGCCCCGGTCCGGCGTCAAGAACGTCACGATCCGGCTCGTCTCGCTGAAGTCCACGCCCCGGAGCACCACGGCCTCTGTTCGTTCCTGCGACACAACTGCACTCCGACGCTCCGGACCGTACGCACCCTTCGCCCGGCGCGAAGGGGAGACAAACGAAGTCCAAGGCGGGCAAGACATTACTCGCACTATCTTAGCACTCCACGGAAGGGGAAGCAAACCCGCACACAGCACAACGCGCCCAATTCCCCCCGTAAAAGCACGGATTGCAGTGCAGGCGTCCCCCGGCATTTCGCGAAACAGGAATGCCGCGTCGGCCCCCGGCGATCCCAGGCGCCTGCCCGAAATAACCGGCCTCTTTTTGTGTCCGGGCATCAAATTTGACCCGGGCCGCTTCCATGCGCTAGGATACCGCCGCTTCGTAACGCGAAGCATGCCGCCGGAGTGGTGGAATTGGTAGACACGCATGGTTCAGGACCATGTGCTCGCAAGGGCGTGGGGGTTCGAGTCCCTTCTCCGGCACCATCGCTGTTATGCTGCCCGGCCCGGGTTCACCGAGCCGGGCCTTTTTCTTTGCCCCGCGCTCTGGCTGGAAGCACTCCCGGACGCCTCCCCGCGTCATCCGGACTCCGGCGTACAAACGACTGCTATGTGTAGTCAATCGATCCCGCCCCGACTGCGCACGCAAAAACTGTTTCACATCACGAAAATTAGGTGTATACTGTTTCCGATTCTGGAAGGGCAACGCCCAGGGAGCGCCCAATGGCTCAATTCGAGGCAAATGCGCAGGGCCATAGCCTGCAACAGTTTAGCGACATGCCCGAAATCCGGGGAGCCGAAATGCGGGGAGAAAAATTCAACCGCAGACACCCGTTATGCCGCGTCAGCGCTGACGGTAGCCGGGATGCTGCGTGCCACGGATGGCGCGGTAAGGCTCTCAACGCCTCATGCCTGGACCCCGCCGCGAGGAAAATCCTGAAATCGAACGGGATCCTCTCGTCTGCACGGCTCGCCCGTCTTTCCATCTTCATCAGAATGCCGCATTAGGCCGATACTCTCTGTCCCGTTCCGGGACATGATCCGAATCCAACCTGGCACACGAATACCTGACAACAACACGTGACACGAACACGCTGAGGGGTTAAGGAAGCCTGCACATGAACCACAACAACCACACACCGCACAGCAACCATACATCACAGAACAACCACGGCACGCGCACCCTGGGACCCGTATCGGATTTGGAACGGCATCTCCCCAGCGATTGGTGGCGCACGCTCTTCAGGGCCCTCTACCTCAAGACGGACGGCGACGTCGTCGAGAACGAGACCAACACCATCCAGGACGTCGACCAGCTCATCACGGCCACGGGCATCGGCCCGGAGGACCGTGTGCTCGACCTGTGCTGCGGCCAGGGGCGCCACAGCATGGAACTCGCGCGCCGCGGCTACAAATACGTAACCGGCATCGACCGATCGCGCCACCTCGTCCGCCTGGCCCGGCGCCGCGCCGAGCGCAAGAAACTCCAGATCACGTTCCGTGAGGGCGACGCGCGCAAGTTCCGGCTCCCCGAGTCCTCCTTCGATTGCGTCTTCATCATGGGCAATTCCTTCGGATACTTTGAACGCGAGGAAGACGACCTCGCCGTCCTGCGCACCGTCCTCCGCGTGCTCAAAGCCGGGGGCCGCGTCCTCCTGGACGTCACCGACGGCGACTGGATGCGCTCGCATTTCGAACCCCGAAGCTGGGAATGGGTCGACCAGAACCACTTCGTCTGCCGCGAACGCGCCCTGGCAAGCGACAAGGTGCGTCTCATCAGCCGCGAAGTCGTCACCCACGTCGAGCGCGGCGTCATCGCCGACCAGTTCTACGCCGAACGCCTCTACACCTGCGAAGACCTCAAACGCCTCCTGCGCACCGCCGGGTTCATCGAGGTGAACCGCGTCGACGCGCCCGTCACCGGGTCCGACCGACAGCAGGACCTCGGGATGATGGCGCAACGCATCTTCATCGTCGCCACCGCCCCGGAAACCCGCATGCGGGTCCAGCGCAGAGGGCCCTTGTTCCGTGACGTGACGGTCCTCCTGGGCGACCCCCGCCTCCCCGACGACGTCAAGCGCGAAGGACAGTTCAACCCGGAAGACATCGACACCGTGCGCCGGATGAAAGACGCCCTGGCCACGCTCCGCGAATACAATTTCGCATACTGGGACGACCACGAGAGCCTTCTGGACTTCCTCGAACGGAGACGGCCCGCGTTCGTGTTTAACCTCTGCGATGAAGGGTTCAAGAACGACCCCTTCAAAGAACTGCATGTGCCGGCGCTGCTCGAGCTGTTCGGCATTCCTTATTCCGGCGGCGCCCCCGCCTGCCTCGGCATGTGCTACAACAAGGCCCTGGTGCGCTCCATCGCCCAGGCCCTCGAGATTCCCGTGCCGCTCGAAACCTATTCCAGCCCCGACGACCAGGCCGCAACCCTGCCGTCCCTGTTCCCCGCGCTCCTCAAACCCAACTTCGGCGACAGCAGCCAGGGCATCACCAAAGACGCCGTCGTGCACACCAAGGAGGAGCTGATCGACTACCTCGAAGGCCTGCGGCGCGACTTCCCCCGCCGGCCCGTCCTCGTCCAGGAATTCCTCACCGGACCTGAATACAGCGTCGGCGTCATCGGCAACCCCGGACTCGATGTCACCGTCCTGCCCGTACTCGAGGTCGATTACAGCGGCCTCCCCGAGGGGTTGCCCCCGATCCTCGGCTACGAATCCAAGTGGATCCCCGACTCGCCCTACTGGGACCAGATCCGTTACCACGAGGCCGAGATCAGCGAAACCACCAAACGCGCCTTGAACGACTACTCCCTCGCCCTGTTCGAGCGTCTCGAATGCCGCGACTACGCCCGCTTCGATTTCCGCGCCGATGCACAAGGCCGGATCAAGCTCCTCGAAGTCAACCCCAACCCCGGATGGTGCTGGGACGGCAAACTCAACTACATGGCGGGATTCGGTGGCCTCAAGTACGCGGACCTGCTCCGGCTCGTCATCGAGGCCGCCCAGAGCCGCTACCAGGCCGCCGGTGTCCCGGCCGAAACACAGTACACATGACGCATGGACCCGCCCCGTGGCGGGCCTCCCGGGCGCCCCGGCCCCCCGAAGAGGATCAAACGGATTTGCAGGGCTGAAATTCACCCCCGACCACGCGGTCGGGGGTGGACTCTATCGCCCAGGCGTCCCCGTCTTGTGTCCCCCGCTGGCGGGGGTGGCCACGCGGGCCCGCGTGGACGGGGGTGGACTNNCCATACCGTCCATACCGTCCATACCGCGCGCAGGCTCTTTTCACACCTCCGCCCTCTTGCCCAATGCTCCTCCTGCCGATACAATGAGATTGCCTTCGACAAGGCATTGGCAGGGGTCAAGGCGGACATCCTTCCGCAAACACAGCGAGGTGCCACGATGAAATCGGCTGCACGACTGGCATTGATACTGGCATGCCTGGGGATCGGTCTGAGTTTTGTGCAGTACCTGGTACAGTTTCTGCCGCGCCTCGGAATGGGACCTCAGAACATGATGCTCGTCTACATGATCATGGGCCCGCTCAGCATTCTCCTGCACAGCCTGCCCGTCATCATCCTGGCGTTTGCCATTATGCGATCAGGTGAGGATTAAGCGTATCCGCGGCAACTCCTGGGAGCACATGGCGCGTGCGCGCCTCAAGGGGGGACATGTCATGAAGGATTGCCTCTTCAGGATATGGGGCGCCGTACTGGCCCTTTCCTTGCTGGGATGCTCCGATGCTTACTTTGCCCAGGAAGAAGACGCCGAGGCGCCTCTAAAGGACTGGCGCGAGTCCGCGCGGGAACAGGGCCTCGAGCCCGGTGACATCGCCCGGCTCGAACGTGACGGCATCCTGGTAACCAACGAAACCTACAAACAAGTCTTCTCCGCATACCTCTCGGGCGACCTGCCTCTCTTCATTACCTCCGACTCGCTTCTAAACGCCTACCACGTGCTGTACGAGGAATCGATACGACAGGTCGAGATTCAGCGCGCGAAACAGATGCCCGAGATACTCCGGTTCCTCGCCGACAACCTCCAAGCGATGGAAATCGAGTACGAGGGCGACCCCGCCTTGTCCCGTGCCGCACGCAAACGGGCCCTGCTCGTCCTGGCTGTGGCCCTGCATCTCCTCGACGACACATTTGCCTTGCAGGAACCTGAACTCAACGCGCTCCTGGAGGAAGAAGTCCAGCGCGTACGCCAGGCCGAGGGCACCTTCAAACCGGAATGGCTGGGACCCCCGGATTGGGGTTTCGAATCCATCGATTACAGCCGCTACAAGCCCCGCGGCTTCTACACCAGCAGCGAACTCCTCCGCAATTACTTCCAGAGCGTCGCCTGGCTGCAGTCTATCCCCTTTCGCCTCAACAATGACGAAGAGTTCTTCGCCCTGATCCTCCTGACGGAAAGCTCCAACTACTGTCCGCCGGCGGGAGACTCTGCCACGGCGGTCACCTCTGTGGAAGAGGCGAAGAGGCTCCAAGATCAAGAACGGATCAACGAACTCGAGGCCATGAGAAGGCAGAGGGCCTTCTTCAAGTTCTATTCCGAATACGAGTCCTTCGCGGGGCCCAAGGACGATTGGGACCTCAGGGCGGCAAACACAGTAATTTCCGGGGGCGCTTTGTATTCAAAGGAATCGCTCGACGAGATGCGGAAAGAAATCCTCGAGGACCCGTCCTTCAGCGATATGCGGCCCAGGATCAACGACCTCATTGCAATGCCTCCCGAGGAAGCAGATGCGGCGCAGGAGCCATCGTTCCGCGTGCTCTCCGCCCACCGTACGCCGAGTGCGGTGCTGTTCCATCAGACCACAAACACTCCCGAATTCTGGGGAACCCGGGCCTTCCCCGAAGGTCTCGAGGTCTGTGCCGCCCTGGGCTCGGAATTTGCCCGGGAAAACCTTTCCTACCACGACAAAGACGCGCTGCTCGCAGCAATCGATGCAGCAAAGCCCGAATTTGAGGGCTACACCCTCTATCACAACTACCTCAGCGCTCTTGCTGCCCTC
Organism: Candidatus Hydrogenedentes bacterium UBA2224; assembly: GCA_002348185.1. Lineage (GTDB taxonomy): Bacteria > Hydrogenedentota > Hydrogenedentia > Hydrogenedentales > SLHB01 > UBA2224. The sequence goes on from DDYW01000180.1 coordinate 11,113, forward strand.
CTGGACGCGCCGCCCGAACAGGCGCCTGCCTTCATGTCAGGCCAAGCCTGGCAGGCCAAGAGCTGTACCACGGTCCTCGGCGGCTGGGCGCAGCTTCGCCACACCTGGGTCCTCCAGGCCAAGCAGACGGCGAAGTCCCGGGGAGCTTCCATTACGCCTGCGGGTTTTGTGGAACCGGACACGGATTTCTACTCTCTGATGGGCGATCTGGCCGATGCCAGCCTTCAACTACTGGAGAGTTCAGGCGTTTTCTCAAACGCGTATGACGATCTGCTCCTCGAACTCCGCAACGCCTCCACCGTATTTGAAAATGTCACGACGGAAGAAGAGGCGGAAACGGCGTTACGAGATTTCATACACGACCACTATCAGTCTGTGGCGGGGATCGTCTATGAGTTTACCGATTCCGACTACACGGGTAGCTATCAAGAAGTAGTCGCGAAGAATCTCAGCGCCATTCAGCAACTGATCCAGGCCCTCGAAAAGAACGGGCAAGGTCTGGACCAGCAGCAGTTGAGCGCAGTCGCGGAGTACACACACGAACTCAAGCCGCTGTGGCAAGAACTCGGCCGGATGTGCCGCCGTCTGGAACTCATCAGTCTCAAACAGCTCCATCGTGTTCCCCTGAACAAAAGCGAAGACCGGTTCGTGAAATCCTACGGCGAGCGACTCGCCCGCATCATGTTCTACGGGGGTAACTCCTATTACGATCCATCCGACGACGCCCCGCGCATCGTCGACGTCTATTCCAACCCGAATTACACGCCCATCACCTATCTGGAGGCCGGCATCGCGCGGCCGCGGAAGATCTATGTTGTGTATCCCTGGCAGGGAAATGACCTCCTGTGTGTGGGCGCGGTCCTGCCCTATTATGAATTTACATCGACCGAGCGGCTGACCGACGCCCAGTGGCTGGAGAAGCTGGATTCCGACGACCGGCCGGCCGTCCCCGAGTGGGCCCGGGCCATCTACCGCAACGAAGGTCTCGGGAAACCCGAGATGGTCGACAGGTAAGCGCCGCGGCCCTCCGAATGATCCAGGCACACGCCAACGTGAGCCGCCTCCAGAATTCCCCCGCTCGGACAGGGACCTCTTCGAGGCGGCATCGTGGTCATGCTTCCCATTCCTCCCATGCTTCCCATTCCTC
>DDYW01000215.1 GCA_002348185.1 Candidatus Hydrogenedentes bacterium UBA2224
GCGTGATGTTCGGCAGCCCCGAAACGACCACGGGCGGCCAGGCCCTTAAGTTTTACGCCTCGATGCGCATCGAGATCCGGCGCGTCTCCACCGTAAAAGACAAAGAGGAGAGCGTGGGCAACCGCGTGCGCGCGAAAGTGGTCAAGAACAAGCTGAGCCCACCTTTCCGCTCGGCCGAATTCGAGATTCTCTTTGATGAAGGGATCTCCGAGGAAGGCGATGTCCTCGATATGGCCATCGCCGACAAGCTGATCCAGAAGAGCGGGTCGTGGTTCTCCCTCGACGGGGAAAACCTGGGGCAGGGACGCGAGAATACCCGCATTTTCCTGAAAGATCACCCCGAGATCGTCGAGAAGCTCAAAAGCGAACTCCTCAAGGCCAAAGGCCTGACCTGGCTCGATAGTCCCGAGGAAATCGGCCAGGACACCGATCCGCAGGAAGAGAAGGCTGAAGTCTCTGACTAAACAAGCTCTGCAAGAACGGTCTGTCCGAAGCGGGCACGCCCGCCGTTACACCCGGATCTGGCTCCTGGCGCTCCTCGTATTCAGCGGGCTGCTCGCCGCAGTCACGTTGTTTATCGAGTACCGCCTGGAATCCGTCCGCCAGATGGCGCTCGAAGCCGCCGAATCCCGCACGGGCATCGGGCTCGACGCGAATTCGGTCGCGGTTGCGGGGCTTCGGGGCATTCGCATCGACGACCTGCGCGTCGACCTCGCTCCCGAAGGGGGGCCCGTCGCAAACATCCGCATCCCCTCCGTCTACATCCGTATCGATATTGTCGGTCTCCTCTACGGAGAGCTGAATGTCGAACGCATCGAGCTCGACCATGCCGTGTTTCATGTCCGGCGGCTTCCCGGAGAGGCCTGGTATGACCCGCAGAAGTTTCCCTTCAATTCCCATGGCGCCGCTCCATTCGCATCCATGGGGGCGTTCCGCGTGCTCGGCAAACAGTGCACGCTCCAGGTGGAGAACGTCGTTCGCGATACCACGCTGGCCATCACCAACCTCGATTTCGATGTGTACAGGCTGCCCGAGACCGAGCAGATCCTCGCGAACGCGGCCGGCCTGCTCAACGGCCTCGAAGAAAACCGCCTGAAGGCGAATCTGCTCTATGCGTCGCCCGCGGACTTTGACCTCAAGGTCGAGGCCTCGCGGCTCACCAGCGCCGACGTTAACGTGTTTCTCCCGGCGTCAAGACGCTTTGTCCAGACCGGCATTGCCCGGCCCAAGACGCGCGTGGTGGCGTATCCTGACAAAACACTCATGGTCTCCCTGGAGGCGGCGTTCGAGAATCTCACCATTCGCGATCACCCTCCGTTTCTCCCCCCGGCCACGGGCACCCTCGACATCCTCGCGTCCTACAATGCCCTGTCGCGCGAATTGACCCTGAGTTCGGCCTCCGCGAAATCCGCGCAAATCGGCGAGGGAAGGCTTTCCGGCAGTGTCTCCTTCCAGGACGAGATCCCCAGCTTCTCCCTCGCCCTCGAAAGTTCCCGGCTGCCGCTGGCCGAGATCCTCGACCTCGCCGTCATGGGGCGCCTTCAGGATTATGGCAAGCTCGACCTGCAACTGGCTGAACCCTACGAGGTGTCCCTCTCCCTGGCCGGCAACATCGAACAGTTTCGCATCGGAGCACACGCCAACGCCGCCGGCGGTACCCTCCAGTTTGAACCCACGGACTCCCTCCTCCCCACGATGCAGATGACCCTCGACGACATCGAGGGCACCTGGGATTCCCAGGAACGCATCGCGCGGGCCGCCCTCACCATCGCCGACGGCACGGTGTCTCAGAAACAGTATGGCCTGCACGCCCAGAGCATCTCCGGATTGGTCCGCCTGGAAGATCGCTCGGTTGAGATCCAGCCCCTCAGTTTTGTCTTTCAGGACAACGCCATCGTGGGCGGACTGGCCTACAATTTCGCCGACAAGACGGGCTCGGCGTCCATCAACGGCGCCATTGCGAGACTGGAGGACACTCGTCTTGTCGCCATCAAGGACGTCACGCTGTCTGGAAGCGCGACCGTCAAGGCGTCGGCCGACTTCCGTCCCGAACGGACCACCGCCGAGTTCATGGCCGAACTGACGCAGGCGCAGGTCGATTACAAGTGGTTCTTCAGCAAGCCCGCCGGCCTGGGCGTTACCCTGTACGGCAACGCGGACCTCAAGCCCGGGAAAGAAATCGCGCTGAAAGGCCAGGTCAAGGCGGCCGAAACCACGCTCGACGCGGAAATGCTCCTAGCCAGGGCCGGGCGAAAATGGAGCCTAAAACGCTCCCTCACCACGGCCGACACGGCCGATATCGCCACAATTGCGAAGTGCCTCCGCCTGCCGTACAAACCGCAGGGCAGCGCCATCCACAAAGTGTCCTATGAATGGATACGCGACCAGGCCGAGCCGAACGAATGGCATGCCCTGCTCGAGGGCCAGTTCGATGAACTGCATCTCCTGCCCGACGGACTCGATACGCCGCATGTGGTCAAGGATGCCCGGCTGCGCCTGGCACTCACCCGCGGCACGCCGTCCACCGGCGAACTCTGGCTCCATGCCGCCGACGCCTCGACGCCGCCCTTTGGCGTCAAATGGTTCAATGCAGTCAAATGCCCGCCCGAATTGCTCGACCGCTTCCCCCCCGTGCCCCGCGACTGGGTGTTTCATCTCGAAGCCGACCACCTGGTGGCCCCGCCCTGGGAGGGCAACGCATTTACGGGAGAAGCCTACACCACGGAATCCCAGGTGGGCGTGCGGCAGTTCCAGGCGCGCGTGGGCGACGGACGCGTCGAGGGCAGCTACACGCTGGCCCGGTCCGAAAACGCCTACACGACCACCTTCGCCTGGCAGAACATCCCCGCCACGCCCCTGCTGAATCACCTCAAGTTCCCCGGCGTTCTTGAAGGCGCTGTCGACGGCAACGTCACCTATGCCATGGATCGCGATGATCCCCACACCCTCGCCGGAGAAGGGCGGTTCACGGTCAGCGAAGGACGGTTCAACGCCGATTTTCTGCTGGCCCAGTTCAAAGGGCCTCTCCAGGAGAGCGCGGGCATCCTCCCCCCCTCGCTCCAATTCAAGCGGCTCGCATCGAACGTATCGTTCCAGAACGACGTCGTCACCACGAACGGCGTCGAACTGGTCGCGGAAGGCATCAACGTGACGGGCGATGGCACCTACGTGACCGGCGGCGAAATGGACTACGCCATCAAGCTCGCCATCGCCCCCGATACCGCTGAACGGATTCCCGCGCTTCGCGACAACTTCACCCTGCAGGGGTACCGCCTCGCCAACCGGAATCTGGAACTGGATTTCCGGATCAAAGGCCCGACCCTGCGGCCCCGGAGCGAGCTGGCCAGCCTCCCCCCGCCCAGCATCACCCTCGTCAGCGGGGCCCTCGAAACCACCAGCGAAGTCGTTCAAGTCTTCGATTTACCTAGAAAAATCCTCGTCGATGTGTTTAAAATCGGGGCGGGTATCGTGGGGGCCCGAAAACCCTCCGAAAACAACGGTCAATAGCCTGGGATAGTATGGAAATCAAGATTACCAAGAGCGCACGGGCCTGTTCCGAGTGTGAACGGCCCTTCGAGCACGGAGAAGAGATCTTCTCGCTCATCCGGCTTCAGGACCAGGCCTTCGTGCGCAACGACTACGACAAGACCCACTGGGATCCCGAGAAGACCCAACACGCCGTTGCTGCGTGGTCCACAACGTACATCGACCCGAAGGTCGAAGCGCAACAGCCGCCCGAGGTCTTTTCTCCGTTGCGGCAGGCCTTCTATGAATCCGCGGAATCGAAAGACCGCGCGGAAATCGCCAAGGCCTATCTGGCTGCCCAGTTGCTGCGAAGACAGAAGGTCTTCCGGCTGATCAAGGAATTTGACACCGACGAAGGAGAAGCCCGCATCGCGTTGTTTGCCGACCGCATCGGCAACCGATTCATCGAAGTCGGCGACCCCGGCTTGAGTTATCAGGAGCTCGAAGCCGGGCGGCAAGCCCTCTTGCAGCGCCTGCGGGAACTGGAAGCCGTGCAGACCGAGGGCGAAACCTCCTCCGAAACCCGGACGGACGAAGCAAAAACTGATTCCATGGAGACGGCAAATGAGGCAGCAGGGTAAGACACAATCACAGGGCGCGGATCAAGAGCCGGTCATCCAGCTCACCCGCGGACAAATGGTGGGGGCGGTCTGCGCCCTGCTAATTGGCGCGCTCGTGTTCTATCTGCTGGGCGTCGTCACCTCTCGTTTCGAGCCGGTACTCACCGGCAACCAGATGCAGCAGGGCAACGCGGAGCTGCTTCCCGCCCCGGAAGCCCCGGGGACCTCCCCGCCCGCCCCGCGCCGCGACGCGCCCGCGCCGGAAGGCCGGCAGACAAGCCCCCGCAGAGACGTCATCGCGCGGAAGGACACGAATGCGCCGTCCTCCGACACCACGGCCGGCGCGCGTACACAGGTACCGGCTGGCGGCGACAGCGCGCCGTTGAGCCGCGTCCCGGCCCCCGCGGACAACGCCAACGCCCAGCCCGAAATGCGAACCACCGTGACCGACCTCCCGGCCACGTCCCCCGCCGGCGTGGACACACCCGCGCCAGCCAGCGGCCCCAAGCCCGTGACCCTTCCTTCAAAGACTGAAGCGGAAACGCCCGCACCGGCCCCGCCGTCACAGCCCAGCCCGGCAGAACAGGCCGCGGCCGCTAAGGAAACGGCTCCCCCGGTTTCCCTGGATAAAATCGAGCTTCCTGCCGAAAACCTCCCCGCGGCGGGCGTCGCTCCCGCCCAGGGCGCCTTCTACAGCATTCAATTGATCGCCTTTTCATCGGCGAACCGGGCCAAGGCCGAAGCCTATGCAAAAGACGTTCGGGAAAATGCCGGGCTTGATGTAGAATTGGAGACGTCGCCCGACGGAAAACTCATCCGGCTGTACGTGGGACGGTATGCGGACCGAGAGGGCGCGGCCAAAGCCTGTCTGGAATTGAAGAAACAGGAGCGCTTCTCCCAGGCATTCGTCCCACAGCAGGCGCGGAGGGCGGGAAACTAGGGACGGAGCGGGAAACGTCAGCCAAAGGGAGCCGAGGGAAGACCATGAAAGTGTCTGTCATTGGTCCGGGTGCGATGGGGTGCTTGTTCGCGGCGCGGCTCGCGAATGGCGGCGTACAGACGACACTCGTCGATCACAGGGCGGATCGCGCCAAACGCTTGAGCGCGGGCGGCATTCGCGTGGAATCGGACGCCGGCTCGTTGACGGCGAATCCAGCAGTCGCCACGGCGATTCCCGACGATCAGGATCTGCTGATCGTATTTGTGAAATCGCACGTGACGCCCACGCTCACCCTGCCGCCGGGCATCCCGGTTTTGACGCTTCAGAACGGTCTCGGAAATACCGAAGCCCTGTGTTCCGCTGTAGGCAGCGCCCATATCCTCGCGGGCGTTACCCATGAGGCCGCCATGCTCGACGGTGAAGGCAGCGTCACCCACACGGCCGCCGCCAGGACCGCGTTTGGCTCCTGGACGTCCTGCCCGACAGACGCCGCCGAAAAGGCGCTCGGCGCGGCGGGATTCCGCTACGAAGTCACGGCGGCACCGGGCCAGACCCTCTGGGAAAAAGTAGCCGCGTCAAACGCAATCTACCCATTGACCGCCCTGCTCAACATCCGCAACGGCGCCTTGCTCGAGATCGCCGAAGTACGGCAATTGGTGCGCGACCTGGTGGTCGAGAGCGTCAAGGTGGCCTCCACGGAGGGGTACCGGTTCGCCTACAGCCTCGTCGAAGAGACCGAAGAACTCTGCCACAAGTTCCCGCAGAGCATCTCCCCCATGCTTCAAGACATTCGCGCGGGAAGGCGCACGGAGATAGAAAGTCTCAGCGGCGAGATCATCCGCAGGGCCCAGATAGCCGCCCTGCCTGTACCGCGAACGCGGGTCATCTACCAACTGATCCGGGGTATGGAATCCCGTTGAGTCAGCCGGGATTAAACTACCATAGCCCGGAAGTCTTCACGCTCCGGCAACGCGTGGTGCTGGCAACGGGCGGGCCTCTCATTGCGGGCGCATACAAAACCCTCTGCGTAACGTGCCGCCAGGAAACCCGCAACGCCGAACCTCTTCAGCGCTCCATCGCTGCCGGACAACACGTCCTTCTCGCCGTCTGGCATGAAACCCTCGGGCTGGCGGCCTGGCACCACCGCAACACGGGATTCCACACCCTGACCAGCTACAGTTTCGACGGCGAACTGGCTGCGCGCATCGTTCGTTGTTTTGGCCTGTACGCCCTGCGCGGCTCGTCGTCCCGGGGCGGGCACGAGGCGCTCATCCAGATGCAGCGGGCGGCCGAAACGGTGCCCGCCATTGGCCTCACGCTCGACGGGCCCCGGGGGCCCCGCAGGGTCGCGAAACCGGGCGCCGCCATTCTCGCGATGCGGACCGGGCTGCCGGTCATTCCACAGGCCTTTGCTGCAACGCCGTGCTGGCGCCTGCGCTCCTGGGACCGGATGTTCGTTCCCAAGCCGTTCGCCCGCCTGGTGACCGTCTACGGCGAACCTATCTATCCTCCGCCGAAAGGGGAACCCAAAGCCATCGAACGCCTTCGGGCCGAAGTGGAAAACGCCCTCAACCGCCTCCAGACGGCGCTCGATGAAGAACTCGGGCTGGTGGAACCCTAGGCGCCTTCCGGCCGGGCAATCTGGCGCGCCCGCAGTTGGCCGCAGGCCGCATTGATGTCTCCCCCGCGCTCGCGCCGCAACGTGGCGTTCACCCCCGCTGCTTCCAGCCGGGCCGCGAACGCCTTGCAGACCTCGGGGGAAGAGGGCTCGCAGGTGAGACCGTCCACGCGATTGTACGGGATGAGGTTCACGAAGGCCCGCAGCCCGCGAATCAGGGACGCCAGTTCCTGCGCATCCTTCAAAGAGTCGTTCACCCCCTGGATCAGGGTCCATTCGAAGGTCACTTGCCGGCCGGCCGCGTCGCAGTACGCGCGCACCGCGTCCATCAACCGCGCAAGCGGATACTTCCGGTTCAGGGGAACCAGCTCGGACCGCAGCGTGTCGTTCGCGGCATGCAGGGACACGCTCAATCGCACCTGCCACTTCTGCGCCGAAAACCGTTCAATGCCCGGCACGTCTCCCGCCGTCGAAACCGTGATCTTCCGCGCACCGATGTTCAGCCCATCCTTCCGCATGAGCATCCGGATCGCCTTCACCACGGCATCGTAGTTGCGGAACGGCTCGCCCATGCCCATGAACACGATGTTGGGCGTGCGGCCCCGCAGATCGCGGCCGTGCAGCAGATGCAGGGCCTGTTCAACAATCTCTCCCGGGCTCAGGCTACGCACAAATCCCGACAGACCCGTGGCGCAAAACGTACACCGGACCGCACAGCCCACCTGCGACGAGAGACACAGCGTCAACCGCTCGCCTTCCGGAATCGCCACCGCTTCCACCGTTGCCCCGTCGTGAAGCTCGAAGAGGTACTTGCGCGTCGCCTCCGATTCGCGCGAGTCCAGAGTCTGAACGGGCTGGATCTGAGGCAGCGTGACGCGTTCCCGGAGTTCTTCGCGCATGCTCTTCGACAGGTCGGTCATGGCATTCAGGTCGAACACCTGTTTCGCGTGGATCCAGCGGAAGAGCTGCCTCGCCTGATACACCTTGAGTTCCAGCGCCTCCGCCAGCTCATCCGGCAGAAGATCGGTTATACCTATGCTCACGTTGCGTCCTCATGTTGTTGCAAAAAGTCCCCGGACTCCAGCTCCGGGTTGTACACGATTTTCGATGTCGTCAGAGAGAATTTCAGGGACAATCCCCGTCTCGGAAACGTGGCCTCAAACACCGTGGGCACCCGCACGCCGTCGCTCTCCGCGTACTCGTCCCATGTGACCCGCAGCAGCACGTCGCCGGTCCTGTCAAGCAGTTCACTTTCCCGCAGCGTCCAGTCGGGCCCGTCCAGCACGATCCGGCGCAACAGCCCGAACTTCTTGTCCACGAGCAGCGTCAGGCGGCCCGGAGGGTTCGCGTACGCTTCAACCACCCTGACCTTTCGATCGCTCAGTCTCGCCCAGTCCTCCTGGCAAAACAGTTCCCTCGCAATCGAATCCGCCGGAGCGCGCCCCAGCATGGCGGCCGGGTCCAGCGCGATCCCGGGAACCTCCGCGTCCAGCCGGCCATCCACCACGACCAGGCGAAGCCACTGCCCCGACAGGCCGGTCGAGTCATATCCGCGCACCGCCAGATCGCCCGGCGCCCGATACAGCAAGGTCACATTGAACTTGCGCTTGCCCACCAGTTCGGGTGCGGCGGCAATGCACACGCCCTGCGCCCGGAACGATGCCAGCCGGGCCTGGGTATCGGCCAGCGCGTGCAGCGCTTCCCGGGTCTTCGGATCCAGCGGCGCCGACCCGCGCCACAGCAACCGCCCCGGCGCGTGCGCGCAACCGCAACAGACGGCCACGACACACACCGCCGCGCTCCACCGCGCAAATCGCTTCAACAGATCGCACCTCATCGCCATCGCCGTCTCTTGTCAGGATTGCCTCAAGACCCGTAGAATACGCGTTGCGGCCCCGGAGCCGCCAGAATGGTCGAAAACCTTGAAACCCGTGTGGTTGTATGGTAGACTTTCGCCTCTGTGCGCGTGAGCCGGATTATACCATTCATGACACAGCCGGAAAAGCGCGCGCATCCGGACAGGAAAGACTGCAGAGCGGCCCGCCGGGTCTGGATTCGGTTGAAAACACGCCGCTGAAAAGCATCAGGGAGAATGGCATGTCGCGAGTATGTGATTACAGTGGAAAGCGCCCCCAGGTCGGCAAACGCGTCGTGCGGCGCGGTAAAGCCAAACGCGAGGGCGGCATCGGGCAAAATGTCACCGGGATCTCGAAGCGGCGCTGGAAACCCAACCTCCAGAAAATCCGCATCGTCGACGAGAACGGCCGCGTGCGCACCGTCCGTGTTTGCGCCCGCTACATCAAAGCCGGGAAGTTCACGAAGTACGTCAAGACGCGCCCCCAGAACACAGGCAAGTAACCGTACAACGCATCCATTTTCCGCTGGGCTCCCCCGGGCCCGGCGTTTCTTTTTTTTCACGACGTGGGGATCGCTTCAAGCCGCACTTCCCGCGACACCACCCGCTCCGCCGACAGACGGAACCCCGGGTACGCTTCCCACGTGAGATGCCGGTACAGGGGACCGATGTCCCCCCTGTACGGGGCATAGAACCGCACAAGGCCTTCCGCCGGGCGCAACTCCTCCACGTCCCCCACTCCCGGCACGTTCTTCAGCCGGTCGACGATCGCCCGCTTGCCCGCGTCATCGATGCTCCCCCTGACGGCAATCAATACGCCCGACCCCGCTTCGCTTTGTGCGGCCGCGAGCACGGTCAGCGGCATCACCTGGTCCTTGATCCGGGCACAGGCGTCCTGTAGCGCCGTCTCGGCGCCTCGCTCGAGTTCCCCACTCAGAATCTTGGCGTCGGACGTGAGAGTGTACGCCCCCTCGCTCGCCCCCACAATGCGCAATTCCATTTCCGCGCGGTGCTCGAGCAGATTCGAGCCCGCGGCGGCCAGACCGGATTGAAGACTTACCCGGCCGGTCACGGCAACATCGGCGGCATTCTCCCGCAACAGGGCGCGTGTGGCCGTGTCGTCCGAGAGCCGCGCAAGAAGCGCGTCCGACTCGTATTCCTCCAGAAGCAGCTCCTCTCCGAACACGTTTCTGAGACCCGCCTCGGTCAGTACGCCCCGGATGGCGTCCCCGGCCATGCCGCCGCGCGACAGCGTGAGCCGCTCCGCTCCAATGCCCCGTTCGGCGATCAGCACAAGTACCCGCGCGCTCGTCACCACCTGCGGAAGCAGTACGGACGCGGCCTCGCGGCGGATCGCGTCTTCATCGAAGCTCACCCGCAAGGTCACCACCGTCACACCGTCTTCGACCTCCGTATCCAGACGCGCGAACGAGCGCACATACCGTCGCGGGCGTTCCAGCAGCCCCTTGAACACCCGGATATCGCCGGCCGGGGCGTACTGTTGGAGATACTCTCCCATCGCCGCCAGCAATCCGTTTTCATCCGCCTGGCGCACCGCCTCGGCGCCGGTACCCTCTGCCGTGCCTTCCGCGCGAAGCGTCACCCCCTCGGACGCCTCCCCGAACGCAGGCGCCATGGGGAATAACATCAGCAGCATGAGGGTGAGTATCACGGAAAAAACTGCGCGTGTGGCGTGCCGGGCCCGGTGCTCGCGTACACCCGTGGCCGGCGTGTGGCTTTCGCGGGAATACGGGCCCGCGCCGCTCTGCGTCATTGGGATCCCCTCAAACGCGGCCGGGGCGTCCTGGGCCATGCCCGGTCGGCGCGCCCTCACTCCGGTTTGGGCGCCTCACGCCGCTGCGCGGGCGCGCGCATGGTGCAGCCGCCATTGAACTGCGCGCCCTCTTCAATGATCAGACGCCGGGCACGTATGTCGCCCGTCAAGCGTCCGGAAGACACCAGCCGCAGAATTCCTCCGGTCGCGACATTTCCAAACACCTGGCCCGCGAGGATAATGCGTTTGCCCGCCATCGTGTCCGCGTTGAGACGACCGGAAGTGCCGAGTTCCAGTTCTTCCGTGCACTCCATGCGCCCCTCCACCAAGCCGTCCACACGGCAGGAGGTCGCGCGCACATTGCCCGAGACCAGCGCGCTCGCGCCAAGGTACAAGCGCCCCTCAACCGTCACGTCGCCCTCGACCCGGCCCGAGATCTCAGTCTCGGAACCGCTCGTCATCGACCCGTCGATGATGACCCCCTCCGGCACGATCATCCGCTGCGGTTTCACCGTCTTCGCCCGCCGGATCGCCAGGTCGTCCGCCGTCACCGCGGGATCATCACCGGCCTCTTCCACCGGCGAGCGCTCCCGCGTGCCCCGGCTTGACGTCAACGCCTCCTGAAACGCCTGATTCACCCGGCCAAAGAGCCCGCCACGCGCCTTGCTGGCTTCCGCCAGGTCTTCATAGGTATCCGGCGCGCCCCCCTTGTCCTCCGGGGGATTCGTGCTGCGTTGCGGTGTGTCCTTCACGGGCTTCCATCCTTCTCTTGAACGGTTAGAAGTACCCCAAACGGCTCGCCAGATCGGCAATGCACTGCGATATTTTGAGCTTCGGATAACTAACCACCAGGGGCATCCCTGAGTTTATCGTCTCGGACACCCGATTATCAAAAACCAGGTACCCCAGGTTCTCGGGTTCAATCAACAGGTTCTGCCGCGCATGTTTTGAGAATATGTTGGCGGCAATCTGGGCCTCATACGCGTTACGGGCCCGGTTCACCACGATCCTGGGCTTCATCGCCCGCGCCAGCGCAACCAGTTCGTTGCACACCGACTCTTTCGTCTCCCCATCAAACGTGCTGGACGTCTTCACGCACTCCAGGAATTCGCGCAGACTCTCAATGCGCTTTAACAGCAGCGCCAGCTCCGGACTCTGATAGAACCGCTCCACCCGCCGAAACAGCGACGCCCGGAGAAACTTGTAGGCGTTGTCAATGCTCGTCTTTTCCGGCGTCAGGACCAGAATCCCGTTGGTCTCCGTCATCAGATAAAAATCAAGCGTGTTCAGATGCGCTCCGGCATCCAGATCCACGACGATCAAATCCGCGTCCAGCGACTGAAGTTCCCGGATCAGCGCCACTTTCTGCTGATACCGCGGGTTCGCGACATCGAGCAGGCCCGTTGTCCCCGGGATGATCTGCAGATTGTCGTACTGCGTCTCACAGACAATCTGACGAAGATCCTTGCCCCCCCGCTGATAAAAGAAATCGTCCAGTTTGCGGTCGGAACGCGTCCCCAGCACCGTCTCCACATTCGAACAGCTCAAGTCGGCGTCCACGATGATAACGCGCCAGCCGCGCCGCGCGATCTCCACCGCCAGGTTCACGGCAAGACAGGTTTTCCCCACCCCGCCTTTCCCCCCGCCAATCGCCAGGATCTCCGGAGCATCGCGTTGAACGCGCGCCTCGGTATGTTCCTCGATGAGCTGCACCGTATCTCCTCAACAAAAAACTCGAATACCCCTATCAAAGAATATAAAACCTAGCATATGCCGCCACAAACCGTCAATTCATCTCGTGACAATCAATTGCCTGGCGTCTTCGCGTCTGTGTCTGAGCAATCTTCAATGCCTCACGCAAAGGCGCAAAGGCGCAAAG
>DDYW01000086.1 GCA_002348185.1 Candidatus Hydrogenedentes bacterium UBA2224
CAACCGTTTTGTCGCCGCGCAGAAGTCCAAGGACGCGAATAAGTGTATCGCGTAGTTCGGGGCGCGTCACAACGATGTCGACCATGCCATGATCCAGCAGATATTCCGCCCGCTGGAAGCCAGCAGGGAGCGTCTCGCGGATCGTGCTTTCGATTACGCGGGCACCGGCAAAACCGATCTGCGCGTTTTTCTCGGCGATATGGATGTCGCCCGTCATGGCAAAGGATGCTGTGACGCCGCCCGTTGTGGGATCTGTGAAGACGACGATATAGGGAAGGCCCGCGTCTTTGACGGATTTGGCCGCGATAATGCTGCGCGGCATTTGCATCAAGGAGAGGATGCCTTCTTGCATGCGTGCACCGCCCGAAGCCGGAACGACGATCAGTGCCGCGCGGTTCGCAACGGCTTTTTGCGCGGCGGTGACAAGGCCTTCGCCCACGGCCATGCCCATCGATCCGCCCATAAAGGCGAAGTTAAAGGCGGCGATGACGGCGGGTTTGCCGCCCATCAGGCCTTCGGCCACCATGATGGCATCGTTTTCGCCCGTCTTGCTCTGGGCGTCTTTCAGGCGGTCGGTATAGCGTTTTTGATCGCGGAACTTGAGGGGGTCGGCATTCACGCGCGGCACGTCGATCAGGGTATAGCGCCCGTCGTCGAACAGCATCTCCAGCCGCTTGGCGGGGGGGAGTTTCAGGTGCGCACCGCAATGGCGGCAGACGTTAAATTGCTCCTCCAGCTCGCGCTTGAAGAGCATCGCGCTGCAACCGGGGCATTTTTCCCATAGATTATCCGGCACCTCTTTCTGGGAGGAGACAAGAGCGCGGATCTTGGGTCGTACAAAGTTTGTGAGCCAGTTCATGGGCGGCATGCTAATCAAAAGTCGGGAAAGAGGCTAGAGAAAAGAGAGTTTCTAATTTTTATGGCTCCATGGTTAAAAACAGGGTACTATTTTCGCGATTTCAAGGTGTTTTAGACAAAAGGGACGGCCAATGGCGCAGCGGTTTCGCCTTCATATCGATATTTGCAATGAGCCGTGGCGGCAAATCCGCGGGCTGAAAAAGCGTCTGGAAAGCGCTACCGCGCTGACGTTGGCCTCGCTGCCTGCCGCGCTTTTGCCTGCTGCCAAGGGGGCGGAAGTAACCTTGATGCTCACCACAAATGCGGCGGTCAGGGCGCTGAACCATGATTATCGCGGCGTCGACAAGCCGACAAATGTTCTTTCCTTTCCGCAGTTTGAGCGGCGCGACCTTATCAAGGCCGGCAAGACGGGAGAACCCGTTTATGTGGGCGATATTGCGGTGGCCTATCAGGTTGTGGTAAAGGAAGCGAAGAGCGAAGACAAAGTTTTGCTCGATCACGTCACGCACCTTTTGATCCATGGATTGTTGCACCTGTTCGGGTACGATCACGATACGGCCAGCAAAGCGCGTCCGATGGAAAAGCTGGAGCGCGAGATTATGGCCACGCTGGGTCTTCCCGATCCGTATGCCCCTTTACTCTTTCGCGGGAACTTGAAAAAAGAAAAACGATGAATGATCCCCTTATAAAGACGGCCGTGGCGGCGGCCGACAAAGAAGAACCGCCGAGTTGGCTTAAACGGATCGTCTCTTTTGCGCGATGGCACCTGCGCAGCACGGACGAGGCGACAGCCTTGCACGAAGCTGTCGACGAGCTGATCGAGGCTTCCGCCGAAAAGGGCGGCGCGCCGATGGTCGAGCGCGTTTTTCTGGATAATATTTTGTCCCTGCGCGCCAAAGAAGCCGGCGATTGCATGGTGCCGCGCGCCCAGATTGTCGCGATTGACGTCGAAAGCGATTTCGAGGCGCTTGTCTGCTTGATGACCGAAGAGACTCACAGCCGCATCCCCGCCTATCGCGAGACGTTGGATGATGTGATCGGCATGGTGCATATGAAGGACGTTCTGGCGTGCCTTGCGCAAAAGAAGGTGTGCCTCATTCGCGAGCTGCTCCGCCCCGTTCTTTTCGTCGCGCCGTCGATGCCCGCCGCCAAATTGCTGCTTCAAATGCGGGTCACGCGCCAGCATATGGCGATGGTCGTGGATGAATTCGGCGGCATTGACGGGCTGGTGACGATCGAGGATCTTGTTGAGGAAATCGTCGGCGAGATCGAGGACGAGCACGACGACCCGCAGAAGGCCGACGTAATCACGCGCGCCGACGGCACGCTTTTGGTGGATGCCTTGATGCCGATTGAAGCGTTCGAGAAGCGCGTTGGGGAACTGCTGACCGCACAGGAGCGCGAGACGATTGATACGCTGGCGGGCTATGTGTTTCATCTGGCGGGGCATCTGCCCGCGATTGGCGAGACGGTGGCTGGCGCAAACGGGATTGTGTTCGACATTCTGGAAACCGACTCCAACCGCATCAAACGGGTGCGGGTGAGGGGCGTTGTGAGGAACGAGGCTTAAAGTAGGGATTCAGAGGGTATTGAATAACATTTCTCCTTTATCGTCATCCCTCGACATTTTCTCTTCGCGCCTCTCGCGCGAAAGAAAATGGCCACGCGGGACCCAGCGTTCCTATCAGTTAGCAACTTCGGTTTGTGTTATGGGCGGAAAGCGCCACTGGGTCCCTCGTCCATTTTCTTTCGCCTCGCAGGCGCGAGTCGAAGAGAAAATGTCGTGGGATGACGACGAGAAAGAGGCCTTTTGACGTAAAGGGAAGCCCACATGCCTGTCGGTTTTGATAAGGGAGGTTCTGTTTACATTCTTGCCAGTCAAACAGCCGGAACGCTTTATATTGGCGTCACTTCAGATTTAGTGAGACGCATTAGCGAACATAAAAACGACCTGTATTCAGGCTTCACGAAGAAACACAAGGTTCATAGATTGGTTTATCATGAGACCTTTGGCTCTATTGAAACAGCTATTGAGCGCGAAAAGAAACTAAAGAAGTGGTGCAGACAATGGAAAATTGCGTTAATTGAAAAAGATAATCCCTATTGGGAGGATTTGTCTTCTAAGCTGTTTGGATGATAGGATCACGAAAAGGCAGGATAGCGCCGTAATATAGGCTTCCTTGGGGGATTGATTGGAAAATCTGTTTCATAAGATTGCGACAAAAGGGTTGTTCAGCCGGTCGGTCATTGCGTTTGTTTTCGGCGCATTGGCGGGGCTGGCGTTTGAGCCGTTCGGGTTGATCCCTCTTTTGTGGCTTTCCTTTCCCGCGCTGTTCTTTTTGCTGCAGGGCGCAAAGGCACCGCGTGAGGCGTTCACCTTGGGATGGAGCTTTGCGTTCGGCTTCCTTATCATCTGCCTGCATTGGATCGCAGGCGCGTTGTTTGTAGAAATCAAAAGTTTTTGGTGGGCGGTGCCGCTCGCGGTTTTGGGCTTGCCCGCTTTTTTCGCGTTGTATTATGGCGTGGCGGCGCTAGCGGCGCGCCGGTTCGGCCTATCGCGCGGCGTAGATGTTTTCTTTTTCGCGCTGACTTTGTTTCTGGCCGAGATGGCGCGCGCGCACTTGCTGACGGGATTTCCTTGGGATCTGATGGGCTATGTGTGGGCGGATACACTGCCGGTTTTGCAATCCGTTAGCCTGATCGGGGTAGAGGGGCTGACGTTGTTGACCATCATGCTGGCCTGCTTGCCCGCACTTTTTTTCGTGAAGGTGTCGCGCAAGACAGCCGTCGCCGCTTTGGTTGTCGGCGGTTTGTTGCTGGTGGGTGGTGCGATGTGGGGGCATCAGCGCCTCGCGCAGGCACCGCAGGATGTGGAAGAGGGCGTACGGTTGCGTCTGGTGCAACCCAATTTGCCGCAATCGCTGAAATGGAAACCGGAGCACCGTTTTGTCAATTTTCAGAATCTAATGCGCCTGACTTTTGAGACGAAAAGCGAGAAACCGCCGACACATATCATCTGGCCGGAAACGGCGACATCCTATTATCTGGCGGAAGAGCCCATTATGCGTCAGCGCATCGCCGAGATGATGCCGCAGGACGGCGTTTTGTTGACAGGCGTCGTGCGCCGCGCCGAGACCGAGAACCCCGATGCGCCGCATTACTACAATTCGCTGATCGCGATGGATGATAAGGGCACGGTCATTGCCGGTTATGACAAACATCATCTGGTGCCGTTTGGCGAATATATGCCGCTGCGCGCCGTTATCCCGTTTCGCGTTGTCACCGCGCTGGGAACGGATTTCTCGGCTGGCGAGGGCGTGCGGACAGTGCGCGCCCCTGGCTTGCCGCCCTTTAGCCCGCTAGTGTGTTACGAGGCGATCTTCTCTGGCGCTGTCGCGGAAGCGCAGGATCGCCCACGATTCCTTTTGAATGTGACCAATGACGCATGGTACAAGGGCACCATAGGCCCCGCGCAGCATTTTATGATCACGCGCGTTCGTGCGGTTGAAGAAGGTATGCCGTTGGTGCGGATCGCCAATGGTGGTGTGACGGGCGTCGTGGATTCTTATGGCCGCATCATTGCCGTTATTGACGCTGATCAAGAAGGAATCCTAGATGCTGCACTGCCCAAAACCGCTGTCCGGACTACTCCTGTAAGCATTTTTGGTACAGCCCCTGTTTGGTTAATGTTTTCTACTGTACTGATTCTTTTGTTGTTATCGAAATTCTTTACTCGTATGAATACGTAAGTGTTTGGTATGTAAGATTTTACTTTTCATTTATTGGAAAATAGCCCATACAATCGAGTGTATTAGGGGTACTAGCATCAATGATCAAGGCGCAAATAGAAATAAAAGAGAAGCGGGCTTTGCATCCCGATCCAATCGATATTCACGTAGGTTCGCGTCTTCGCCTTCGCCGGAATCTTGTCGGCATGAGTCAGGAGCAACTGGGAAAAGTTTGCGGCCTGACGTTTCAACAAATTCAAAAATATGAGCGCGGCACGAACCGCATGGGTGCCAGTCGCCTGTTCCAGTTCGCTAAATTACTTGATGTTCCCATTTCCTATTTCTTTGACGATGTGCGCGGCGAGCGCGTCGCGTTGCATCCTTCCTCTGGTTTTGGCGAGAGGGAACAAGCGCCGCTGGATGGAGTGCAACATTTGGGGCAAGAGCTGCTCCATCGCCGCGAAACGCTTGAGCTTATTCGCGCTTATTACAAGATTACCGACCCCAAAATGCGCCGCAAGGTGTACGAACTCGTCAAGTCCATGGCGGAAGCAGAATAATCGGCCTTGATCTTGGTCCCTGTTTTATGCTGACATTCCCGCCTTCTTGTAACCCCTCAGCAAAGAGGCATCAATGTCCAGCAATCAGAAGAACTTTTTCTTCACCTCGGAATCCGTCGGTGAAGGCCATCCTGACAAAGTGTGCGATCGAATTTCGGATTCCATCGTCGATCTTTTCCTGAAAGAAGACCCTCACAGCCGCGTGGCGGTGGAGACGCTCGCCACGACCAACCGCATCGTTTTGGCCGGCGAAATTCGCGGCCCCGCCAGTATCACCCCGAAAGAGATGGAACATGCCGCGCGTGAAGCGGTGCGTGAAATTGGCTATGCGCAAAAGGGCTTCCACTGGCAGTGGGCCGACGTGCAGATTTACATTCATGCGCAATCCACCGATATCGCGATGGGCGTCGATGCCGGCGATAACAAGGATGAAGGCGCGGGTGACCAAGGCATCATGTTCGGCTTTGCCTGCAATGAAACGCCGCAATTGATGCCGGCGCCGATTATGCTGGCGCACAATATTTTGCGCTTTATGTCGGAAGATCGCCATGCGGGAAAATTGCCGCTGCTGGGTCAGGATGCGAAAAGCCAAGTGACGCTGGAATATGTGGATGGCAAACCCGTTCGCGCCAACCGGATCGTGGTCTCGACGCAGCATGATGAAAAGGCTGATCAGGACGCCATCCGCGAAATGGTGCGCCCTTATGTGATGAAGGCGCTGCCCGAAGGCTGGATGTGCGATGAGGAATTTTTCTATGTCAATCCGACGGGACGTTTTGTCATCGGCGGTCCCGATGGCGATACCGGCCTGACCGGACGCAAGATTATTGTGGACACCTACGGCGGCGCGGCCCCTCATGGCGGCGGCGCGTTCTCGGGCAAGGATCCCTCCAAGGTCGACCGCTCCGCCTGCTACTACGCCCGCTACATCGCGAAGAACCTCGTGGCCGCCGGCCTCGCCCGTCGCTGCGAGGTCCAGGTGGCCTACGCCATCGGCGTGGCCCATCCCGTCTCCCTGATGGTGCAGTCCTTCGGCACCGGTCGTCTGTCGGACGAGAAACTGTCCCAGATCGTCGGCAAGGTCTTCGATTGCCGGCCGGCCGCCATCATCAAGCAGCTCGATCTGCTGAAGCCGCGCTACGCCGCCACGTCCTCCTACGGCCACTTCGGCCGCAATGAGCCGTCCTTCACCTGGGAAAAGACCGACCGGGTCGAGCAGATCAAGTCCGTCGCCGGACTCTAGGCCCATGCGTTTTCTTTCGCTGCTGGTGGTGTTGTGGCTGACGCAGTCCTGCGCCGGGACGACACCGCTGCAGCAAAGCTGCGCCGACGGAAAAAAGCAGCTCCGGGAACAACGGTGGGATCGCGCGCAGCGAGCGTACACCCGCGCCCTCGGGCTCTCGCCCGGGTATGGCCCCGCGCTCGTCGGCCGTGCGTCGGCCCGCATCGGGCTCAAGCGCTTCGCCGAGGCCCTCGCGGACCTCGATGCGGCCGTGGCGGGGGCTCCGGACCGGCTGGACTGGCGTTCCCGGCGGGGAGTGCTGTTGCACTCCATGGGACGCCACGAGGAGGCCCTCGTGGAGCTGAACCGCGTGCTCGCCCGGGCGCCGGACCACACGGCGTCGCGGATCGGACGGGCCATGACCTATCTGCGCCTGGGGCGCTTCCCCGAGGCCCTGCGGGATTTCCAGCGGGCCCGCAAGTTGGGGGTCCCCATCCCGGACTCCTGGCTGGAGGCCTGTTCGCGCGGGACCACCGGCGAGGGGTTGAATTAACAAGAACTGGAGTTGAAGCCATGATCCACGTCGATTTCGAGCAGATCAAGTCCCGTGTCCTGGTGCGCGCGCTGGACGTCGTCAACGACCCTCGCGTCATGAAGGTGCTCAGCCATCCGCGCGTGATGCAGGCGGTCTCCCGGGGCATCGAGCTCAAGGAGAAGGTCGACGCCACGATCCGCATCTGGAAAGACGGCGCCGACTCCCAGGAGCCGAACGAGTAACTATCTCCGGAGGGCCAACTGAAGGTTGGAGCGGCCGGGGTAGACCTTGTAGCCGATGCCGAACGGCAGTGCCTTGATGCGCTTGCGATCCGCGTAGCGCCGCGCCAGATCCTTCTGCGTGTACTTGAGGAACAACTGGATGGGGACGTCGTAATGGCCGTAGAGGGTCAGGTTCCACTTCTGCTCGTCGAAGTGTTCCACGGGAATGCCGGAGTCGTCCTGCAGCAGCGCGGGGGAATGGGCCAGCAGGAATTTTCGGATCCAGTTGAAGTTCTCCTCATGCATCAGGTAGGAGGCGGCCTTGGTGTAGGTCGTGGAGATGTCCAGCTTCTCCAGGTATCTCTGCAGGTCCGGCCGCGTGAGGATGCCGTCGACCTCGCGATAGACCTCGTTGGCGAGGTTGCACGAGAAATACGTCAGCGTGCGCGGCGCCGTCTCGCCCGGGGAGAGGTAACTGTACTTCAGGCCGGAGAACGGCTTCCAGATCTTGGGTTTGGTCTTGCGCACCTTGCGTCCGGGCTTCTGCGGCGGCGCGGGCGGCTCCGGCAATGGCTCGCCGGTCCACGGCACCACCTGCCCGTCCCAGTTCAGTTGCACGCGCTCCAGGCCGGTCACCTTCTGCCCGGTGCGGGCCATCATGAAGAGGATCGGGGCCAGCGTGCCGTCGATCTCGGGCACCTCCTTGCCGAAGAAGTCCTCCTTCATGCTCTTGGTGCGGAAGAACGACAGCGTGAGGAGGTGCAGGAGCGACTCCTCCATTTTGGAAAAGAACTTCTCGGGCTTCTCCAGGATCTTCGACATCTCCGGGAGCGTGCCGGCCGGCTCGAGCCCGATCATGACGATGTCGCGGCAGCCCGGAAACAGCAGGTGCACGTGCAGGAAGTCCGGCCCGGAGAAAGGGTAGAACAGCGTGCGGCAGGCTTGGTTCTGGTTCGCGAGTTCGGTCTTCACCCACTTCTCGATGACGTTCTTCTTCTGCTCCACCGGCTTCCACATCTTGTCGATGCGGGCGGCATAGCTCTTGAACGCGGGCAGCTCGCGCACCGACGCGAAGGCGGCGGGGAGGTCCGCGGGTAGCCCCGCGAGCACCAGGGAGACGGCATGCCAGTCGGTAGCCACGGGAGTTGGTGGAACGACCACCAGGGGCTTGGGCTGCTCCGGGGTCGTCGGCTGCATCTGCGGCTCGATGGGCATCGGCGGCGGCGGCGTGATCGGTTCCGGGTCGGAGACCTCGGTCTTCGGCGGCACTTCACCGGAGGAGCCCCCGTTTCCGCAGGCGGGGATCAATGACAGCAAAAACAGGCAGGAAATCAGGGTTTTCATGCGGGATCCTCGTTCGGGCGGTCCCAGATCATGTTCAGATGCGGGATGTTCGCGTCTTGGAAGATGTCTCCGGTGACGGTGAAGCCGAACTTTTCATAGATGTGAACCGCGTGCAACTGGGCGTGCAGGGTGACGCGGGGCGTGCCCAGCGTTTTGGCGCGCTCGAACAGGAAGGCAAACAGCCGGGTGCCCACGCCCCGGTTGCGGTATGGGGCCAGCACGCACAGGCGGCCGATCCGGCCTTCGGGCAGGACCCGGCCCGTGGCGATCAGCTCCGCGCCGCAGAGCACGACCGCGTGCAGGGACTCGGGGTCGCGTCCGTCCTCGTCCTCCTCCGGCGCCACGTCCTGCTCGATCGTGAACACGGTGTGCCGCACGCGCAGCAGGGCGTCCCGCTCGGTGTTCCAATCGGCTTCACGGATGGTGAACTCTCCCTGGGAATGGGACATGGCCATGGTCGCCGGGCCTCCGACGCCCGTGTTGTCCGATGAAGGTATAGAAAAATGCGGCGCATTTCAAGCTGAGCGCCGGCGGGGATCAGCTTGATCCGGAATGTAGGGGCGTGGTATGCAGGAAACATGCGCATTTCCTTCGTGCTTCCGGTTCTTTTTTCGTGGTTCTTTACCATCGCCTGTTCGCCGCCGCCGGCTCCCTGCCGGGCCCGGCTCGCCCCGCTGCCGTCCGGCGGCGTTCACCCGGTGGCCGGCCAGCTGGCCGCCTACAACGCCCGCCACATCGACCTGTTCGTCTCGTTCTTCCATCCGGAGGTGGAGTTGTTCGTGCAGGGCGAGTCCGTGCCGTTCGTGCGCGGCGCCGCGGATCTGCGGGAGACCTATTCGAAGATGTTCCGCGCCTCCCCACAGTTGCGGTGCGAGGTCGTGCGCCGCATCGTGGCGGGGGACTTCGTTCTGGACGAGGAGCGCGTCACGGGCCTGCGAGGCGGTCCGCCGGTGCACGCGGTGGCGATCTACGAAATGAAGCACGGCAAGATCGTGAAGGCCTGGTTCATCCGCGGCCGTTGAGATCCTTTGGGAAGGCGCAGACGCCTGGCCCGTTCACTTTCCCTGCCGGCGTCGGTGAATGAACAGGAAAGCGGTGAGCAACAGCCAGGGGAGGACCGTGCGGCGCGCGGGGGTGCGCGTGGCGCAGCCGCAGCCGGAGCTGGCGGACGTGGGTGCGGTGTCGTCGAGGACACAGGCGCCGTCGGCGACGTGCGTGCCCTGCGGACAGCAGCCGGTGGCCGGAAGGCAGCCGCGTTCGCCGCAGTCGAGGGGATCGACGGACACGCAGATGCCCTGCTCCGGGTCGCAGGACTCCAGGCCGTTGCAGCGGTCGTGGTCGTCACAGGTGTCGTTCTCCGGGTCGCAGGACACCGCGGGCTCGCAGGTCCCGCCCTGGAGGGTCGTGCCCTCGGGGCAGCAGCCGGTGGCGGCCAGGCAGCCGCGCCCGCCGCAGTCGGGGGCCACGCCGGGGAGGCAGCCGCCGCCGTCGCAGGACTCCAGGCCGTTGCAGGCGTCGAGATCGTCGCAGACCGCCGCCGCGTCCTCGTCGGTGGCGCCGTCGCAGTCGTCGTCGAGGCCGTCGCAGGTCGCGTCGTCGGCGGCGATGGGTTCACAGGTGACGAGGGGCACGTTGCCGCCGAAGCGGATGGTGGAGAAGTACGGATACGCGGCCCAGCCGGAGGCGTCGGTGAGGGCGGGGCCCGCGAGCTCGGGGCCGAAGGCGTCGCCGCTGGACAGGTGGCAGCGCACGCCGTCGGCGTTGCGGCCGCAGAGGTCGGCCAGGCCGTCGTGGTTCAGATCGCCGAAGTGAATCGAGGTGTAGAACCGGAAGTCGTCCCAGCCGGAGGCCTCGTCCCAGGCCGGCCCGTCGACCTGGCTCCCCCAGGCCGCGCCGTCGAAGCGCCAGCAGCGGATCCCCGCGTTGGCGCGGGCGCAGACGTCGAGATCGCGATCCCCGTCGAGGTCGGCGAAGCGGATCGTGGAGGTGTTGTCCAGGTCCTTCCAGCCGGACGCGTCGGAGAGCTGGGGTCCCGGGATCGCCGGTCCGAAGGCGCTGCCTCCGGCGTAGCGATAACACTCGATGCCCGCTGCGGTGCGCGCGCACAGGTCGTCGGCGCCGTCGGCGTCGATGTCCACCAGGCGGATGGTGGTCCAGTAGGCGACGTCGGTGAAGCCGGCGTCGTTGGTCCAGGCGGGTCCGGCGAACATCGGCGAGAAGGCGGTGCCCGTGGACAGCGCGCACCACATGCCGGCGGCGCCGCGGCCGCACACGTCCTGCCGGCCGTCGCCGTCGAGATCGCCGGTGCGGATGGTGCCGAAATAGTACGGCTGGTGCCAGCCGTTGGCGCCGGTCCAGGCGGGTCCGGTGATGGAGGCGCCGATGCCGGTCCCGGTGGAGGGGTAGCAGATCCAGCCCGACGCAGCCAGCGCGCAGAAGTCGTCCATGCCGTCGCCGGTCACGTCGGCCAGCCGGAAGGTGGAGGCGTGCTGCAGCGCGCCCCAGCCGGAGGCGTCGGTCCAGGTCGGGCCGTGGATCGCGGCGCCGAACGCGGTGCCCGTCGACGGCCAGCAGAGGACGCCGTCGGCTCCCCGGGCGCAGACGTCCATGCGTCCATCGCCGTTGATGTCGCCGGTGCGGATGGTGGAGTACGCCAGCTCGGCCGAGAACCCGGCTGCGTCGGAGAGATCGGCGATGATCCAGGGGTCGGCCAGGAAGCCCGAACCGGTGGAGAGGTAGCAGCGGAACCCGGCCGCGCCGCGGGCGCAGAAGTCGGACAGGCCGTCCCCGTTGACGTCGGTGCTCGCGTCCTGGTTGAGCACGCCCGAGTCGACGATCAGTTCGTCCATCCACAGGTCGCAGGAGCCGGGGGCGCCGGTGCCGTCGGCGAAGACCGCCCAGTGGTTGGAGACGACGCGCTCGGAGCCGTCCGACGGCACGTTGACCGTGCCCAGGCCGGCGACCGACATCACCGAGGAGCCGCCGCCGTCAAAGTTCAGCGCGGTCCACGCGCCCAGGTCCACCATGAGATCGGCCAGCTCGTTGCAGGTCATGCCGCGGCTGGCGGTGGTTCGCCCGTCGACGACCACCAGGTACAGGTGCTGCCGGTCCTTCGACAGGCCGACGACCGTGCGGGGATGACGCTCCGGACAGTGGGAGGGGGCGGTGGCGCCGTACTGGGGAACACCGTCGCGCACCAGGGTGGGGAAGCCGCCCACGGCGTTTCGCATCCAGCTCTCGAGCGTGGAGACGACGGCCTCCGTGGGGGAGAGAAGGAGGTGGTCCGCGCCGGACACGAGGAAGCCCATGGAGGAACTGTCGTCGTGCCACTTCGTGCCGTCGCCCACCGCCAGGCCGGTGGGGATGTAACCGGTATAGTTGAAGAAGTCGCCGTTGATGACGGCCTGCGCCCCCAGGAGGTTGCGAAAGGACGTGGGCGTGCGCTGGCGTTCGTCCTCCTTCGTGGCGCGGTGGCTCACGCCGCGCGCGCAGGCGTCCACCTGCAGGGCCCAGATCACCACCGGTCCCGTGGCGGTGCGGTGCAGCAGGCGCACTCCCGGATGCGGCGTGGTCCAGGTGTCCGCGGCGGCAGCCGGCGAGGCGAAGAACAGCGCGAACGAAACCACGATCAAGGACAGGAAAAAACGTGAAAGCGGAACATGAATGAGCGACATGAACGTCCTCCCGGGAGAAGTCTGCCACAGTCCGACCGGTCTGGCCAGCCCGACGCGCGCTCAGGGCAAGCGCATTATAATCATT
>DDYW01000217.1:0-28445 GCA_002348185.1 Candidatus Hydrogenedentes bacterium UBA2224
CGTTGGGCCCCAGAAATCCGAAAATCTCGCCCCGGGCGACATCGAACGTCACATTGTTCACCGCACGAAATTCGCCAAACCGGCGCCCCAGACCCCGTACGACAACAGCCGGTTCAGTTTCTGTGGTCATCGGCGTTCTCCTCGGTTTCCCGCCGGGTCAGCACCGAAATAAAGACATCCTCGAGGCTCGACTCGATCTCGCGCAGGTCGGTCACGGCCAGGCCCTGCTCCGCAAGCGCGCGCTCAATGATCCCCGCCGCCGTTTCCGGCGTTGCGGTCGCCACATGCACGCGATCGCCGAACAACCCCACGTTGCCTGTGGGAAAATGGGCCCGCAGCAGCTCGGTGGCCCTGCGTGGCGACGCACACCGCAGCTCAAGCACCGAGCCGCGCATCAGCCCCTTGACCTCGCCCGGCGTGCCCACGGCAATCAGCCGGCCCTTATGGATCAGGCCAATCCGGTTGCAGCGCTCCGCCTCGTCGAGGTNNAGAGGATCCGCCAGAAATCGCGGCGGGATACCGGGTCGACCCCGTTGGTCGGTTCGTCCAGAAACAGCACCCTGGGCGTGTGAATCAGCGCACAGGCCAGCCCGAGTTTCTGCTTCATCCCGCCGGACAGCCTGCCCGCCAGGCGTTTCTTGAACGGGGTGAGGTTGCTGAAGGCCAGCAGTTCGCTGATCCGCTCCGCCCGCCCGCGCCGCGGCACGCTGTAGATATCTGCGTAGAAATGGATGTTCTCCAGCACGGTCAGGTCTGGATACAACCCGAACCGCTGGCTCATATAGCCGATCTCTTCCTTGATGGCCTCCGCCTCGTCCACGGTATGCCGTCCCGCCACCCAGGCCGCTCCCGACGTGGGCGCCATGATGGCCGCCAGCAGGCGCATCGTGGTGGTCTTTCCCGCGCCGTCCGGCCCCACCAGCCCGAAAATCTCGCCTTCCTTGACATCCAGGTTGAGCGCGTCAACCGCCGTCACCGTTCCGAACGCGCGCGTGAGGTTCTCGGTGTGGATGGGCGCCATCAGTCGGCCTCCCCGTCGATGCGGATCTCGGCGTCGGCAGGCATGCCGGGCTTCAATTCGAGCGCCGGATTCGGGATGTCGATCTTGATCCGGTACACCAGATTGACACGCTCCTTATCGGTCTGGACGCTCTTCGGCGTAAACTCGGCTTCCGAAGAGATGAACGAGACCACCCCCTCGTACGCCTTGCCGGGATACGTGTCCGTAGTTACCCGGGCCCATTGTCCCGGTTTGACCCGGCCCAGGTCGGTTTCGTGGATGTACCCGCGCAACCACACGGTGTTCAGATCGCCAATCGTCACCACCGGCGCGCCGGGCGCCACGTACTCCCCCGCTTCCACGTGGTCCGACAGCACCAGCCCGGCCGTCGGCGAGGAAATCGCGGCATACGACAGTCGCGTTTCCGCCAGACCAAGTGCGTTTTCGGCGCGTGCCAACTCGGCCCGGGCCTGTTCAATGGTCTCTTTCCGCGGCCCCGACGCCACCTGGTCATACCCCGCCCGGGCCTCCGACAGCGCGGCCCGCGCCTGGGCAATCCGTTCCTGGCGCGGCCCCTCTTCGACGAGATCGAGCCGCTCGCGCGCTTCGGCAAGTTGCGCCCGCGACGTGGCAAACGCCGCATACGCATGGTCCCGCTCTTTCGCCGACACCGCGTTCCGCTCGTAGAGCTGGTTCAGACGGGTATAGTCGGTTTCGGCCCGGGTCATCTCCGCGCCCGCCCGCTGTACTGACGCCCGCGCCGCTTCGATCTCCTGGCTGCGCGAGCCCGCGAGCAGTTCATCCAGCCGGGCCTGGGCCTGCTCGACCGACGCCCGTGCCCGTTGGATCTCTTCCATGCGGGACCCGGCTTCGAGCTCCGCGAGCTTCGCCGCCGCGCCCGCCCGCTCGGCCCGGCGCATGGCCACTTCCTGCGCCAAGTCTTCGCTGTCCAGCCGCGCCACGGGTTGGCCTGCGGCCACCGTCTCGCCCTCGGACACCAGCCGGGATTCCACCCAGCCCGCCACCTTGAAGCTGCACTCGACGTCGGTCACTTCGATGTTCCCGGATATGCGAACCGCGCCGTCTCCGGGGCCCGCGTTATGGCGGGTGAACGCCAACCATCCCGCGACCGCTGCCGCCAGCAGCGGCAGCACCACCAGCTTTTTCTTTACTGAAGTTATCATCCTGCACCGCCTCGTCGCTTCAAAACGAGTTGCCGTGTCGCGTTATCCTCGCCCAGACGCGAAGCCGCACCATCAATGAGACATCGGGGAATGCACGTGGGACCGGGGGGATTCCGATGCCGGCGGTTCCGCGGATTCGTGTGCGCCTGCGTCATGCCCATGTCCGGACGCGCCCGTCAACGCCAGGTGAAGGCCTTCAACATAGTGGATATATTCCACGTACGCCTCGACATAGGCCCGGCCCGCGGCCACACTGTCATCCTTGTGTCTGGCGGCCTCCACTACCCGGTCAAAACGCGCCTGCAGGCGCGAAGCCAGCTCGGCCTGCATGCCCTCAATCAGGGCGCTGCCCGATTTCTCCCGCAGGGCCTGCTCGGCCGCCTCGATTCCCGGTTCGACCGGAGTTTCGGCGGGCTTCAGCCCCGTGTACGGGGCGCCCTCACCCGCGCGATGCACCCGGACAAGCGTCTCAAAGAAATGCATGTCCACCAGCTCTTGAACGTCCTTGTCTTGCCGCCGCACCTGAAGGGTCTTCTCAAACAGTTCACGGATTTCCTCCTCGCGGTCGGCCGAGACCCATTTCAAAACCGCGTTCACGTCACCGGTCTCAAGAGCCTTCTGCGCGTCGGCGATCACTGGACCGGACATCGTGTCACAGTGCGCCCACGCCTCCGGAGAAAGGGTGAAGCACAGGCCCGCCAGGAGCAGAAGCCCCAACGAAACACCACCAGATGAAATTCTCACGTTCATGTCAGTTCTCCTCTTCTCGTGCCGCGCCGCACGCCAACCCGCTGGCGCCCGGCGCCATTCCGTCGCCGTATCGTATTGCCTGAACAAACACCCGCCACGCCCGGTCCGCCTGACGCGTCACATCAAATCCGCCCTCACTGACATGCCACAGAATCGCCGCGGGCTGAACCAGGCCCAGAAACATCACCGACAAATCGCCAGGCACAAGCTCCGCACGAACCTGTCCCGCCCGCTGCGCCTCCGCGAAAAGCTCCCCAACACGTCCCAGATACCGTTGAAGGATCGCGTACACCCGCGCCTTCCGTTGCGAACTGGCCCCGTAGACCTCTTCCGAAAAAACCACCAGCGGAATCCCCGCATTTTCCCGGATTAACCGGACGTGCCGTTTCAACAGACTCTCCAGCGCCGACAGCGGACACGCCGCCTCGTGCCGCGCGGCCCTCACATTGGCCAGCAGCCGCTCCTCTATCAGCGCCAGAAGCCCATCCAGAATTTGTTCCTTGTCCCGGAAATGACGATACAAGGCGGACGGCACGATGCCCACTCGCCGCGCCACCGCCCCCGTGTTCAGCCCTTTCATGCCCTTCGCCGACACGATCTCCAGGGCCGCCGCGAGGATCTGCTCCTGCCGAAGCTCCGTGGTGAGTTTTTCTCTGGCCATACCGCCCTCCATTGTGAATAGTCATTCACATTATAACCCGGGATCGGTCGCCTGTCAAGTGCGGGAAAAGTCAGGCTGACAATCTGTAACACATTGTAAAATATAAGGTTATCGATAATGTGAGAACGGAACGTATCCCGTTTTCAATAGACTCAAGCCAGAAAATTCAACTTATTGTGAACGAAAATTTCTCCATCCCCAGGCAGGGTTGGATGCGGGCATCTCAAACGTATCCGGGCCGGCTAGCCCCACACCGCCCGCGAGATCTTCCTGACATGTTCGCGAATATCGCGGGGCCATGCGTCCATGTGACGCTCGAAGCGTTCCGGATCGCGCGCGTACAAGGCCCGCGTGGCTTCTTCGAAGCCCGGCAGATTGCCAGCCATGGCCGACATGAAGCGGAATGCCGCGTCTTGCGCGTATCGTAGCGCGTCCTGGCCCTTGCGGGCGCGCCGCGCGTCCTCGACCAGCTTGCGGAGCGTGACCGAGGCGCCCCCGGGCTGGGTGTTGAGCCACTCCCAATGCCGCGGAAGCAGCGTCACCTCGCGCGCAACCACGCCCAGCCTCGGACGGCCCGGACCGCGCGGCACGGCCTCCGCGCGCTCGGCCGGCTCTGCGCCGTCCGCAGGGCACTCCAACTTCGCCAGGACCTCCTCGACGCTCCCCCGGAAATCCACTTCGACCGGTTCGCTGGTGCGATCGTCAAAGATCAGCACCGGTGCCTCACTGCCCCGGTCAATGGCCTCCTTGACCTTCTTTACCACATCCGGAAGAGTGCCCGAGGCCAGGCAGCGGTTGCCCTCAAACGCCGTACACTGCTGAACATCGTCTCCCTGCATCGCTCTATTCCTTTCTATCCCGTTGGGACCAGTATATACCCGGGTAAAATACAGTGTCAATATTACCCGGATCAAATTCACCCTCCAACCCCACCGTTCCCCCTTCCCGCAGGGACTCGAACGATTCCCGTTCTGGATCCGTCTTGCGGTAAGATATCGGCGTGTGCCGGTCCGCTTGCTTCCCAGAATGATTCTGTGCGGAAGGACTGTGCCGGCAATTTCCCTGCGCATTCACCTCGAGCTACGAAAGGCGGCAGGTCAGCCATGCAGGTTTCGGTGGGCGTATTCATTCTGGTGTATCTGGGCATGATGATTGGCGGGTTTCCGGGTCTGGCCCTCGACCGCACGGGCGTGGCGCTGCTTGGCGCGCTGGTGCTTCTGGCCACGGGCGCCGTCGCGCCGGAACAGGCCTGGCAATCTGTGGATGTGTCGACCATCGGACTCCTGTTCGGTCTGATGGTGGTCTCGGCCCAGTTCCGGCTGGGCGGATTCTACGCCTTCGCCGCGCGGCGGGTAGCCTCCATGGCCTTCAGCCCGCCCGTGCTGCTGGCGATTCTGCTTGCCGTGGTTGCGGGCCTGTCTTCTGTCCTGACCAATGACATCATCTGTCTGGCGATGACCCCGCTGATCATCGAAGGATGTTCGCACCGCGCGTTGAACCCCCTGCCCCAACTGCTCGGACTCGCCTGCGCCGCCAACATCGGCTCCGCGGCAACGCTGATCGGGAATCCGCAGAACATCCTCATCGGACAGACGCTGAATCTCTCCTTCGTTTCGTACCTCGTTGACGCATTGCCGCCCGTGGTGCTCAGCCTCGCGGCGACCTGGGCCGTTCTCGCGTTCCTCTACCGGGGCCACTGGCACCGGGCATCATCCCCCATATCGGCGGAATCGCCCCGGTTTAACGCCTGGCAGACCAGCAAGGGCGCCTGCATCCTCACCTTCGTGATCGCCTCGTTCCTGTTTCTTCCGGTCCCCCGGGAAACCATCGCCCTGGGCGCAGCCGGCGTGCTGCTCGTGAGCCGGAAAATGCACTCGCGCGAAATGCTCGGGGCCGTCGACTGGCATCTCCTCGTGCTGTTCATCGGCCTGTTTGTGGTCAACGACGCCTTCGCCGCCTGCGGCGCGCTCGACCACTCCTTCGCGTGGATCCACGACTCCGGCGTCGACCTCCAACAGCCCGCGTGGCTGTTCGTGGTCACGGCCGTCCTGTCCAACCTGGTCTCCAACGTGCCCGCCACGATGTTGCTTCTGCCTACCGCAACGCATCCGCTCGCCGGCCCCATCCTCGCCCTGTCGAGCACCTTCGCGGGAAACCTCATCATCGTCGGGAGCATCGCCAACATCATTGTCGTCGAACAGGCCCGCAACCTGGGCATCCGTATTTCCTGGGCCGAACACGCGCGGGCCGGCGTGCCCATCACGCTGCTCAGCCTGGTCATCGCCGCCGCGTGGCTCGCGCTCCGCGCGTAACGGTTCGCGGAACGGGCATACGCCGTGACACAAACGAACGGGGACACGTAGTCGCGCCGGGGACGGCGCTGGGGACATCTCCCCGTTCTTCGTCTTCGTCTTCGTCTTCGGAGCTTCCCCGATGCGGGACCACGCGGGCCATTGCCCTTCCCGCAGGCTGAATATGACTCCGTTTCCCGGTATACTGCGTCTGGACAAATCGCTGGTCACTGCGTCCTCAGGCAGGTCGCTGTTGATAAGAAGGATTGTGCATGCGCTTTCTCGGTGGGGTCCTCGTGTTCAGCAGTGCCGTGCTGTGCCTCGGAAACGCATCCGCCGCGCCCGTCAGGATCGGGTTCGCAGCAGCCGAAAAAACGGTGGACGCGATGGGGCCTCACAACCGGGCGGCGTGGGAAGCCGCGCAATCGCTGGGCGACGCCGCGGTGCTTCATGCGGGCGGCGAAACCGGATTCGTGGATGCAGCGGGACAAGCCGGCGCTCTCGCCGCGTTCGACGTAGTCTGGTACCACCAAGGCGACGACATCGCACGCACGGCGCTGTATAGCGGCGCCGCACTGACCGCCCTGCGTACGTATGCCGAGAACGGCGGCGCCGTGCTGCTCTCGGGCGGGGCGTTGGCGATGGTGGCGCCGCTTGGTCTGGAGCGCCAGACCCGCCCGCAACGCCACCAGTTGGAACACTGGCGCGACCCCGCCGCGATGCTGCGGGTCGAGCTCGATCATCCCGCGTTCACCGGCCTGCAACCCAGCGACGGCCTGGTCTGGCTCAGCCGCGGGGGATGCCCCGCGGTCGCGGACTTCTACTGGGGCAGCCCCGCCGAGGGGATGCTCCTGGCCAACAGCCCGAAAGGCGTCCACCGGCCCCTCGTCGAATACACGCTGGGCGCGGGCCGCGTCATCGTGTTCGGCTGGCATTGGCCCGATTACGCCGACGCCGAAAACCCGCATCGCGCCAACCTGTTGAAACTCACCGGCAATCTACTCGCCTATCTGGCCGACCGGACCGCCTGGCAGCCCGTGGTCATCCGCTCGGATTTCCCCGCGCTGGCCGAGCCGGAGCAGCCCGGCATCGCCGAACCGCGCTGGTGCGCTCTCCAACGGGCCATCGAAGATCTCGCGCATACCTTCCCGGAGCAGTATCCCCGCGGCGGCGAGTTTCTCGAACAGCTCCACGCGTTGAAAGCCGAACACGCCGGGACTCCCGCGGCGTCCGGACCCGAGGCGTTCGCTCCCCTCGTGCAACGTTTTGAAGCGCTTCAACGCGAAGCCCTGCTGGCCAATCCCCTGCTCGATTTCGACCGGCTCCTCGTGATCCGCCGCCGCGACGACCGTCTGGGATTGCCCACCAACTACACCAGCAATTCCGATTTGCCGCCCACGGGTTACGAGAACACCCTCCTCAGCCTCGGCCTCCCCGGCCGGGCCGACGCCATCGAAACCGTGTTTACGCCCGAGGGCGACGCGTTTATCGGCGATCTCGACCTGCACTACGACGCCGAACGCCTGCTGCTGTCCACCCCGAACGCCGAAGGCCGCTGGGGCATCGCGGAACTCGATCTGGGCGCCCGGACGCTCACCCGCCTTCCGCTCGTCGACGAGCCCGACGTTCACAACTATGACGCCTGCTACCTGCCCGACGAGCGCATCGTGTTCTGTTCGACTGCGCCCTTTACCGGCGTGCCCTGCATCGGCGGCAGCTCGAAAGTGACCAACCTGTACCTGCGCGAGCCCGACGGGCAGATCCGCCGGCTCACGCACGACCAGGACCACAACTGGTGTCCGGCGGTCCTGAACAACGGCCGCATCCTGTATCAGCGATGGGAGTACGCGGACATCGCCCACACGTTCATGCGGATCCTCTTTCACGCCAATCCCGACGGCAGCCAGCAGATGGAGTATTACGGCAGCAATTCGTTCTGGCCCACCGCCATGTTCTACGCGCGGCCGATCCCCGGCCACCCGACGAAGATCGTCACCGTCGTCGGCGGCCACCACGACGCTCCCCGCCAGGGTGAACTCGTCATCCTCGATCCCGCACGGGGGCGCCACGAGGCCGACGGTGTTGTCCAGCGGATTCCCGGTTACGGCAAGGCGGTCGAGCCGGTCATCCTCGACGGCCTCATCGGCTCGAGCTGGCCGCGCTTCCTCCACCCGTACCCACTCAGCGAACACTACTTCATCGTCTCCTGCAAACCATCCAAAACCGCCTTGTGGGGCGTCTATCTGGTCGACACATTCGACAATTTTGTGCTGCTGCACGAAGAGCCCGGCTGGGCCATGCTCGAACCCACGCCCTGGCGCAAGACCGCCCGTCCGCCCGCGGTGCCCGATCTGAGCGAGCCCGGTAAGACCACCGCCACGGTCGTGCTGGCCGACGTCTACCGGGGCCCCGGGCTCGAAGGGGTCCCCCGCGGCGCCGTCCAAGCCCTCCGCGTGGCCGGCTACGACTTTACCTTCCCCGGAATCGGCGGCGAACCGGACCGCGTAGGCCTTGACGGGCCGTGGGACGTGCGCCGCATCCTCGGCACCGTGCCGGTCGAAGCCGACGGCTCGGCCCATTTCGAGGTGCCGGCCTGCACGCCCGTGTGCGTGCAGCCCCTGGACGCCGAAGGCAAGGCCCTCGCGCTCATGCGAAGCTGGTTCACGGCCGCCCCCGGCGAGGCCCTAGCATGCGTTGGCTGCCACGAGAAACAGAACATGACCGTGCCCGCGGACTCCCGTCCGCTGGCCGCGCGCCGCGCGCCCTCAGTCATCACACCGTGGTACGGCCCCGCGCGGAATTTCTCCTTCGAGCGCGAAGTCCAGCCCGTACTCGACGCGTTTTGCGTGAGTTGCCACAACGGCAACCCGGGAGCCGCCTTCGACCTCACGGCCCGGCCCGTCGAGCGCGTGCCTTCGGGTTTCGAGATGCACTTCTCCCCGTCCTACATGCAGCTTCGCCGGTGGGTCCATACGCCCACCCTCGAAAGTGACGCCCACATGCTCCCGCCCCGCGCCTTTCATGCCGACACGAGCGACCTGGTCCAGATCCTCCGCGATGATCACTACGGCGTGCGCCTGACGCCCGAAGCCTGGGACCGCCTGATCACCTGGATTGATCTGAACGCCCCATTCCACGGGTCGTGGAAGGAGGTTGGCGCGTACAACCCCGCCAAGCAGGCCGCCGCCCTTCACGGCGCGCAACGCCGGCGCGAGTTGCACCG
This sequence comes from Candidatus Hydrogenedentes bacterium UBA2224, assembly GCA_002348185.1. Lineage (GTDB taxonomy): Bacteria > Hydrogenedentota > Hydrogenedentia > Hydrogenedentales > SLHB01 > UBA2224. The sequence goes on from DDYW01000217.1 coordinate 9,110, forward strand.
CCGCTATGCAGGCATCGACGAAGACCCCGAGGCCATCCATCCGCCCGCGGTGCTTCAGGGGCCGGAAACGCCTCCATCGTTCCCCAACCCGCCACTGTTTACCGAAGCGGCCGCCTCGCCGGCGGCCGGAGCCGCCCCCAGCCCGGGCGAACCCGCCGTAGAATCGGTGGAGCTCGGCAGCGGCGTCACCCTCGAACTCGTCCGCATCGAGCCGGGACAGTTCACCCAGGGCGCCGACGCCGGCTACCCCAACGAGCGCCCCGCGCATGTCCACACAATTGCGAGTCCGTTTCTCATGGGCCGCTTCGAAATCACGAACCAGCAATACGCCTGTTTTGATCCCGCCCACGACAGCGGCCTCGAAACAGGCGAGGCCTACCAGTTCGGCGACGACGAACGCGGCTTTCCCCTCAACCGCCCGGAGCAGCCCGTCGTCCGCGTTTCCTGGCACCGCGCCCTCGCGTTCTGCGAGTGGCTCTCATCCACCACGGGCCGCCGGTTCTCGTTGCCCACCGAGGCCCAATGGGAATACGCCTGCAGGGCCGGTTCCGCGACCCCCCTGTGGTATGGCGGCCTCGATGACGACTTCAGCCGCGCCGCCAACCTCTCCGACGCGACCCATTACAGCGTGTACTATCCCCACTCCCCCAACGCCCTGCCCCCCTGGCGGCCCGCCGACACCCGCTTCAATGATGGGTGGCGCGTCTCCGCGCCCGTCGGCACCTTTGACCCCAACCCCTGGGGTCTGCACGACATGCATGGCAACGTCGCGGAATGGACCCTTTCGGACTACCATCCCTATCCCGACGCCGCCGGCCAGCCGTCCGACCGCAAGGTGGTCCGAGGCGGCTCGTGGATGGATCGCCCGCGACGGGCCCGTTCCGCTTTCCGCCTGCATTACGAAGCCTCCCAACGAGTGCACGACACCGGCTTCCGCGTCGTGTGCGAGGCCCCCGGTTCCTGACGCGCGGACCGGCCTGAGAATCGGGCATTGACAGGCCTCCCCAAATAAGATAGAATCCTATTTACGAATTATTTGGGGACAAGGACCGGTGCATGACCCTTCCTCGTGAAACTGTCGAAGCCCGCCTGGCCGCGTTCCGTGAGGCGTGCGTACAGAAGCGCCTTCGGCTCACCCATCAGCGCATGGAGGTGTTCCGGGCGCTTGCGTCGAGCGAGGAGCATCCCGACGTCGAGAGCATCCACCGCGTTGTGCGCAAACGCATTCCGACCATCTCCCCTGACACGATCTACCGCAACCTGAAACTGCTGGCGGAGCACGGACTGGTGTCGGTGGCCGGGATGAGCGCTGATCGGCTGCGTTTTGATGCCAACATGGGCCCGCATCACCATTTCGTGTGCGTGAAGTGCGGCCGGATTCGCGATTTCACGTCTCGGGAACTGGAGCACATCGCGTTTCCCGCGGAGGCCCGGGCATTCGGCGCCCCCTGTTCGATGCATCTGGAAGTGAAGGGCGTCTGTTCCGCGTGCCAGAAAGGCCGCAAACCATAGTGTAATCAACCCTGTTTTGCGGCACATGGCACCGTGAAGGCCAGGGAGTATTTGTACGGTTCGGTAAGGACGCTGGAGTCAAGACTTCAGGCAACGGGAATGGAAAAGGAGACGCGATATGAACAAGAAGAAAAAACTCACCACCAACGCCGGCGCCCCGGTCGCCCACAACAACAACGTCATGACCGCCGGGAAGCGCGGGCCCATGCTCTTGCAGGACGTGTGGTACCTCGAGAAACTCGCCCAGTTCGACCGCGAAGTCATTCCCGAGCGGCGCATGCATGCCAAGGGCTCCGGGGCCTACGGCACCTTTACGGTGACCCACGACATCACCCGCTACACCAAGGCGAGCATCTTCTCGAAGGTCGGCAAAAAGACCGAGATGTTTGCCCGTTTCTCGACGGTCGCCGGGGAACGCGGGGCGGCTGATGCGGAACGCGACATCCGCGGGTTTGCCATGAAGTTCTACACCGACGAAGGCAACTGGGACCTGGTGGGGAACAACACGCCGGTCTTTTTTCTGCGCGACCCCCTCAAGTTCCCCGATCTGAACCACGTGGTTAAGCGCGACCCGCGCACCAACCTGCGCAGTCCGAAAAACAACTGGGATTTCTGGACTTCGCTGCCCGAGGCCCTGCACCAGGTGACCATCACCATGAGCGACCGAGGCATCCCGCTGTCGTACCGCCACATGCACGGCTACGGCAGCCACACCTTCAGCATGATTAACGCCAAGAATCAGCGGTTCTGGGTCAAATTCCATCTGAGAACCCAGCAGGGCATCAAGAATCTCACNNCCGGGAGAGCCACCAGCGCGATCTCTACTACAGCATCGAGAAGGGCGACTTCCCGCGCTGGACCATGTACATTCAGGTGGTCCCCGAGAAAGACGCGGCCAAATTCCCGTTCAATCCGTTCGACTTGACCAAGGTCTGGTCGCAGAAGGACTATCCGCTGGTTGAGGTCGGCGTGATGGAGCTCAACCGGAATCCGGAGAACTACTTCGCAGAGGTCGAGCAGGCGGCGTTCAACCCGGCCAACATCGTTCCGGGCATCGGGTTTTCTCCCGACAAGATGCTTCAGGGCCGGTTGTTTTCGTACGGGGATGCGCAGCGCTACCGCCTGGGCGTCAACCACCACCTGATCCCCGTGAACCGTTCGCGCTGCCCCTTCCACAGCTACCACCGCGACGGCGCCATGCGCGTCGACGGCAACTACGGCAGTACGCTGGGGTATGAGCCGAACAGCTACGGCGAGTGGCAGGAACAGCCCGAGTTCGCCGAACCGCCCCTCGCTCTCGAAGGCCCCGCCGACCACTACGATTTCCGGGAGGACGATGACGACTACTACTCGCAGCCGGGGGCGCTGTTCCGTCTGATGAGCCCCGAGGAGCAGCAGCGCCTGTTCGAGAACACCGCGCGCGCCATGGGCGATGCCCCGCGCGAAATCAAGATCCGCCACATCGGCAACTGTCTCAAGGCCGACAAGGCCTACGGCAAAGGCGTCGCGGCGGCGATGAACATTCCCCTCAGCGAGGTGACGGGAACAGGCAAAAAGAAGGGCAGCAAATAGGCGCCGGTGTTCGCGGGAAGCCCTGCAAACACACGAGCGAAAGAAAGACGCCTGTAAGTAAGCGGGAGGCGGGCGGCCCCAGGCCGTCCGCCTCCCGCTTTCATGCNNATGCCGCCCCATCCGCGCTACACCGATTCCACCGGCCTGCCCCGGACGGCCGCGCACATCCCCGCCGCGACCACCCCCAGCGCGAGCAGCAGCCACGCCGCATCGGCGGGCGAAGTCGTCGCGCGAAGCACCACCGGCGACTCGGGATCCGTCGCCCTGAACGTCAGGAACGTGGGCGTCTCCGTGACATCGATCAGACTATCCAGCAGCGGCTGGGTGTCGGCGCTGGTGATGCTGTGCAGGGTTGCCGGCTGCTCGAGAGCGCCGAAATCGACGGAGACCCGCGCATGGGCGCCCGGACGCAGCCCCGGCTCGAACCACAAGACCAGGGCCGAGTCGCCGTTTTCCCGGCGGTACAGCGCGGTGCGCAACTGACGCGCCGCAAGCCCTCCGCGGACCTCGACCCGGTCCGCGCGAATCTCGCTCTGGCTGCAATGCCGGGCAAACAGGTTGTACGCATAGGCGACGGGCTTCCACGAGCCGTCGCGGTTCGTGAGACCGAAAAAGGCCTCGGAATTCCGGGGCTCTCTCCGTTGCGATTCGGGATCCGAGTCGCGGTAGCAGTACCACAGCAGGTTCTCGACGCCCACCCTCGTGGCGATGGTATACGCCTTGATCGCGTGCACGGCGAGATGCTCGCGGGACCCGCGCCACGGATAGATGCCGCCATCCGGATCCCCCAGTTCCGTAATCCACACCGCGCCCGGATGGCCGTATTTCGCCGCGGCGTTCCGCGACCGGAAAAACTCGTTGTAGTACGACCGCGGCTCGGAAACATACGCGTGCATCGTGGAATGCCCCACCGGCTCGAGCGCACCCGTTGCGTGCAGGCCTTCGATGCCGGGCGCGCTGCGAACCCCCATCGGGCCCGACATGGCCGGGCCCAGCAGGAGCGCATCAGGGTCGGTTTCGCGCACCGTCTGGGCCGATCTCCGGATCATTTCGTACATCTCGTCGCGGGGGCCGTCCCAGAAGCGCGACAGGTCCGGTTCGTTCCAGAGCTCCCACGCATACACGCGGTCCTGGTAGTGCGAGACGACCCGGCGGATGTACTCCAGAAAGAGCGGGACGTCCCGCGGGGCGATGTAGTTCCTCCGTTTGGCGCCGATCTCGTCGATCTCCACGGCGTTGTTGTCGAATACGAGCAGCGCAACCACTTTGACCCCGTGCTTTTCCGCGGCGTCAAGATAGCTGTCGAATTCACTGAAGTCCCAGGAATCGGGAGCCTTCTGCACCGTGCTCCAGTGAAAATCGACGCGCGTCAGCCGCACGCCCAGAGCACGCAATTGGTCGTATTCCTCGTCGGAACGGCTGTATCCCGCGTGGCACACGCCCGTGGGCTCACCGACCGCGATGCGATCGCGGCGTTCAAAGAACACCGGCGGCCACATGGTCGCGGCCACAACCGCGGCGGTGCCGGCCAGCACCACCACCCACGCCGCAACGTACGCCCCAAGCCCCCCCGCCGTGTCCACGGTTGGCCGCGCGGCCGGCGTGTCCCCCGAACCGGTCTCCCGCCGGGCTTTCCACGACGTCGCGCCCCACAGAATCAGCCAGACGCCATACAGCGCCGGCGTCGTCACGCCGAGCGTCTTGATGAACCACTGCGTAAGTCCGAGGCCGAGGCCGTACTCGACCACCAGCCCCGCCACCATATAGCCGAACAGGCCGAAGCCCCACATGAAGAGGACGGCCGGCAAGCCCAGGGCCCACGAAAGCGCCCCCTGGCGCCTGGACGTGCAGTACAACGCGGCAAAACCGTATCCCAGCACAAGCGCAACCGGCCAGCCCGTCTCCTGTTTCGTGAACAGGAAGAGCGCCGCGACCGCCGCGTGCGCGACGAACGCGACCCGGAACCGTGCGGCCAGTAAGGCCGCCGCAATGCCCAGAACAAACAAGGGATTCGCGGCGATGTTCACGAAGCCCGTGAATTTCAGCTCGGCCCGGCCGACCAACTCGCACAGGAAAAGGTGGCGGAAGAACGCCGCCAGCATGAGGGACGCCAGAAACAGGGTCTCCACCAGCGCAACCAGGCTTTCCAGGTGCTGGGCCTGCCTGTCCGGCGCCTCCGCGGCACGGCGGCCCTGCACGGCCATCACCGAGTGAGCCACCAGCGATGCGGTCCAGAAGTAGGGCGCCCACGGCATGCCCGAGGCCAGCCAGGCCAGCGCCGCCCACGCGCCCACCGCCAGCAGGATAGCGTGACACCAGCGCCCGCGCGCCCCCGCCCGCGCGCAGCCCCGCAGGCGTTCGTGGGTCGCCACATTCGCCAGCAGCGCGAATGCCAGGCTCACGCTCCAGAACACCAGCGGCCACGTAATGGGCAACGGCGGGTTGAAGGGATCGCGAACCACCACATACACCAGCAGGACCAGTAACCCCGCCGAGGCCGTGGCATGAAACAAGCCCTCTGCGCGAAGAACCGCCAGCCGCACGCGCGGGACCAGCATGGCCAGCCCCGCCAGCGCGAGCAGCGCCAGCGGCAGCATCGTAATCAGCGCGCTCGATGTGTTCTCGGCCACGAATGGCGTGCTTCGTGTCAGCATCCAGTAGGCGTGCATCGGAATCAGGACAAATGTCTCCCCCCAGACCCACAGCCGCGCCGCGTGTGTTGGCAGCGCATTTCCCGCCGGAGTTGCAGACATGACGATTCTGTGCGTATTCATGCGGCCTCCTGTATTGGGTGTCTATCGCCCGGGCGCGGCGCCGGCGGCGCAGAAACGCCCAACCCCTACGTTACCTTATCACATACCTCCGCCCAATACGGAACGGCCCTCAATCCGGATATGGTGGGGAAACCTCCACAAGGCCGATGCCGGTGCTGACGGTAGCACACGGAGATCTGCGGTTGTACAGATCTCTGGCGCGCCGACGGCGCGATACACCCCGGCGATCACGGCCTTCTTGTCCGTCTCGCGCACATTTCCGGCGCGCCAACGGCGCGATACATACCAGTCTGGCCCGCACGGAGCCGAGTCCCGCAGGGACGACAGANNATCACAAGTCCCGTAGGGACGGCAGACAATAGCGCCTATGTTCTCGCGTTCCCGAGCGCCGAAGGCGCGATAACATACCAGTCCAGCCCGCAGGGCCGGGTATAGGCGTTCCCACACATCTTCCGGTCTGAAGGACCGGCTCGTACGGACCACCAGCTGCACATATCGCGGGCTTTCAGCCCTTCCTCTTTTGGGGGCGTCCGTTTTCCCAGCCTGCTGCTGGGCTGGTATGTTTCGCGCCGTTGGCGCGCCAGAGGTCTGTGCAAGCGCAGACCTCCGTGTACTACAGCCTCCACCGGCATTGGCCTCGAGGAGAATTCCTCGATTTATCCGGCGATTCGGACGTGCTGTCCCCCCTGTCCCTTCCGGCCCGGCTTCGAGTATGATGCGTTCTCACAGGCGCCTGTATCTGCGCCCCGCGGATCGGGCGAAATCTGGAGGAGGCCATCGCCATGCTCAAGCCCATCTCTCTTCTCGCCGCCATCACACTCACCTGTGCCGCTGCCTGGGCCGCCGGGCAACTGCCCATTCCCGCCCATCCCCTGTGGGAACCCATGGTGGACGAAGTCTATTTGCAGGAAGTGGGCCGCCTCATCGAAACGAGCGCCCCCGTGAACGCCGTAGCGGTGTTCAACGCTACCGCCTATACCGGCGACGCGCAGGGCGTCGCCGTGGTCGAAGCGGAGGCCTTGAAGCGGCTCGAGGCCCCGCTCCGCAACATCACGCGCCTCGAGACGCTCAACGAAGCCCTCTGGGCCGCGTCTCCCGACGGCCTGGCGCGTTTTGACGGCGTCTCCTGGTCCCGCGTGACCGCCCTGCCGGTGACCGGCCTGTGCGCGTACAACGAGCGGGTGGTGTTTACTTCGGGCCGGGCCCTATACGCGGTTGAAGGCGACACCGTGATTCCTCTGGCCGAAAACAGCCCCACGTCTCTGCTCGGGGCCGCCCCCTACAGCGGCACGGTCTACGTCCACGACGGCCGGCGCGTCGGCCTCCTCGAACGCGGGCAGATCGTGTACGAGAACATCACCGACTGGGGCGCCCTCGAACGCGGCTGCACCATACGCGACGTCCTGGCGGTGGGCAGCCGTTTGTATGTGGCCACCGACGAAGGCCTCGGCCTGCTGCGCGGCATGACCTGGCACGCCATCCAGGGCGAAGACGGCCTGTGTTATGAAGACACGACCTGCCTCGCGCGCGGATTCGACCGCGACCTGTGGATCGGCACGATGCGCGGGGCCATCCGCAACACCGGCGGCGAATACCAGTTTCTCGGATATCCCCGCTGGATACCCCACGACAAGGTCAACGCCATCGCAAGCGGACACAACGTGGTGTATCTGGCCACCGACGGCGGCCTGGGCATCATCACCTACGAGCCCTTCACCCTCGCCAGGAAAGCCGCCTATTACGAACGGTGGCTCGAGGAGTGGGGCCAGAAACGCCTCGGATTCATCCACAGCCTCTTTCTTATCGACGGCGAGTGGCAGCGCGAAGTCAGCGACAATGACGTCGGATACAGCAGCCACTATCTCAGCGCCAAGTGCTTCGAATACGCCGTCACGGGCAACCCCGAAGCCCGGGCCGAGGCCGTCGACATGATGAAATCCATGAAGTGGAGCGAGGAGATCACCTCCATCGATGGTTTCCCGGCACGCTCCATCTACGCGGTTAACGAGCCCTGCCTCAAGGCGCAGCACGGGTCCGGCGGCCTCCCCGCCGAATGGCATCCCACACCCGACGGCGTCTGGGAATGGAAGGGCGATACCTCCAGCGACGAGATCGACGCGCATGTCTACGCCGCCACCATCTTCCTGCAACTCGTCGCCAATGACGAGGAGCGGCCCTGGGTCACCGAACACCTGCACCGCGTCATCGGACACATCGCCGACAACGGGTTCTGCCTCCGCGACGTGGACGGCCAGCCCACACGATGGGCGCGCTGGGACCCCGAGTACCTCCAGACCCCGCTCGGCTATTACGCGCGCGGCCTCAACGGTATGGAGGCCTTCAACTACATGACCACGGCCTGGTACTTCACCCGCGACCCGAAATTCCAGGACGCCCGGAACCGGCTCATCGGATGGAACTACTTCGACGACATTCTGCGCCAGAAACTCACGTTTCACCCCGGTTACTTCACGCATTTCGACGACCGTCTCGCGTTCTACGCCTATTATCCCCTGATCCAGCACGAACCCGACGCCGAGCTCAAGACGCTCTGGCTGCGAAGCCTCGAACGGAGCTGGGAAGTGAAGCGCATCGAAGCCGTGCCCTGGTTCAACTTCATTTACGGCGCCCTTACCGGCAACGACTGCGAAACCCGGCGCGCCGTCGAGCACCTCCGCGCCTGGCCCCTCGACCTGCGCCGCCATTCCTACACCAACTCGCATCGTGACGATCTTTTCGCGCCGCAGGGCTACCACGTGTATGCCGAGCGGCGCAAACCCCTCACCCCGCGTGAAGCTGAACCCAACCGGTGGGACGGCGATTTCATGCGCCTGGATGGCACGCTCGGAGGCGCGGTGGTCGCCGATCCCGGCGGCTGGCTCGACGCCTACTGGATGGGCCGCTACTACGGCATGATCACCCCGCCCCAGACCGATGACCCCGCTCTGACCGCTGTCCCGGATCGCGGTCTCCAGCTCGGCGCAAAACCCTATACCGGCCCTCCGCGCCCCAGACTCCGCCACGAACAGTGAGGCCGTTTATCGCGATGCCGGTTTCCCGCCTCCATGCCCTCAGCGGGCGGATACCACCGCGATTTCATACACGTTCACTCGCGGCACTGCAAAGCATACCAGTCCGTCAGACTGCGTCATGGGCACTGCAACGTCCTCGTGGTGTTCCGGGCTGGCGAGAAACACCGCCTCCGCCTTTGCGCCGGGCGGCAACCGAAGTGCCACCTCGACATTCTCGGCGGGAGCAGTGTCACGGTAATTGACCAGATGCACTAACCTCCGACCCGTCTGTTCCGTGACTTCCGCGCACAGCCCCAACGGGCCTGCTGCCGCACCCCCAACCGAAACCGCAAGCGTCGGTTTGCCGTCGCAGGCATGCTCAAGACCTTCCAGGACATCCCCGTCCGCCGGCATCCGGACAACGGCCCCTTCCGGCAACCCTGACAGCCCGGGGACCGCCCGAGGACGCAGCCATTCGTCGTGCGTGGCCACCGGGCCTACAATGCACACCCGCCCACCGCGCGCAACGTATTCCTCAATCAACCGGAGCTGCGCGTCCGCCATGGCGACGCATCCCGCCAGAATCAGGACCCGGTACCGTCCCAATTCGCCCAGGTGCTCATTGTAGATGATCTGGAAACACGTGGGCGCTTCGATGAGCGCTTGTTCGACACGCTGGGTGAGTTGCCCGTGTTCCGGTGGCGCAAACACCTGCGACGGAAAACTCCGTAACACTGCCGCGTCAGCAACGACCTCCGCATCTCGATGCAAATCGCGGCGTGCGTGGAAGAAACGGATGTACGCCGGAAGATCAGGGTTCATGGGCGCGTCCATCCCCGGGCGTTCCACGATCTCGCCGTATTCGAACCAGCACACGCACCCCAGGCAATCGCGGTTGAACGCCATCGCCTCCGCGGCCTCCAGCGGCGATGTGGTGTAGTTGAAGGCGAGGTTATTCATGCGCCGCGCCACCTTGAACGTCCGGATGCGTGTCAGCAAGTGCCCATCGCGATAGCCCGGACGCAGGCTCTCGTCCCAATACGCCTCGCCGCCCTGAAGCAGACGGCCGTGGTCGACCGGCGCGTGAATGACGCCTCCCACGCCGCCGGGATTGCATTCCACCAGCACGTCCTTCCGCAGACTTCGCCCGTACTCGCTCATCTCGTAATACGAATCCGCGAGCGCCTTGCACGAATAGTCGAGCCACGCCCGCCGCAGCAAGGTGTCCCCGCCTGTCGGCGGCGTCGCCTGTGCCATGTCCGCGATGCCCATACCCATGAGCTGGGCATCCGTAAAGGTATTGTTCAGATAAGAACGAAACCCGGCAAGCGAATGCGGGTCCCATCCGGGGCCGACGTGGTAGTTGTCGAAATGGAGCAGGTCAGTCCGAATCTCCTCGACCGCGAAACGCACGATTTCGCGGTAATACGCTTGAGCCTCGGGATGATTCCGGTTCCAGTAATACCGGTACGTGGCCTTACCGTACGTGACCGGGCTTCCGTCCGGTTCGAGCAGCACCCAGTTCTTCGCCTCAGGCGTCTCCTGGAAAAACCGTTCCCACAGGAACGCTCCGCTATAGGCATAAACCCCCACCCGCAGCCCCGCATCGTGGCACAGATTCGAGAACGTCACGGCATCGGTCATGCTGGCGCTTTCGGCCGCCATCCCCGCACCCTTATAGCAGTGCATCATTACAAAATTGACGCCCAGCTCCTTCAGCCGGGCAACCATTTCGGGACGGTGCTCCCGTCTGTATCCTTCGAGCTGTTCGGCGGTGGGCTCGTAGCCCTCGCTGCCGTCGCGGCGGACGCGAAACAGCAGCGGCTCCCAGCTCCCCGCCATCACGATGCCCTCATTCGCCAGCCAATCGGGACGCGCCGGAGCCGGGAGCGTCAACACCTCGGCAGGAACCGCTCCGGTGAACCAGACGATTGCCCCAAGTACGAAAAGGAAGAACCCGGTCCCCTGTCTGAGTGGCGATCTCATTTCCGCACCTCCTGCGAAGGCTTGCTTCGGCCCGCATGGCATTATGTTCCCTACCCCCGGGCAGGATCCAACGCCGGGCACTGGTGTACCGAGCGCCAGGCCGTCTGCCTGGAAGGGAGACGCTGTTGCAGGATGCTGCGGAACCTTGCCGCGCTAAAAATTGACATGCACCTTTGATCTGACGTTGAATGGCGCCATGGGAGCCACGGGGGCCTTCCTCGCTACGAGGGCCGGATCCGGTTCGCAGCGGGACCGTTGTCGCGCGGACCCGGGGAGAGGGGGAACCATGGATTCGTTTGTTGTCACCTACCTGGTCTCGGGTGTGGGGATGGTCATGGTGGGGGCTGTCGCCGCCCTGCTGTGGTGGTGGATTTCGAGGGCGGAGTTCCGCTGGTTTGCCGTCGGCGTTGGATTGTGGGTGGTGGCGGTCGCCATCAAGGTGGGAATTGCCCTCCTGAGCAACGGCCCGGTGATCACGTTTCTCGAAACACACCTTCCCCATTGGCTCTACGTCACCCTCGGCGGCTTATACGTGGGCGTCGAATCCAGCCTCTGCGAAATTGGCCTGACGCTGCTGCTGGTGCTCCTGTGGCGGNNCGCGACAGCCGTGGGCGCCGGCGCGGGGGCGTTCGAAGCCATACTGCTCGGCGTGGGCGCCGTGGCGGCCGGCCTCGTGTTCGGTTACGTTGACCACCCTGATGTGGCCAAGGCCGCGGAAGCCGCCCGAAAGCTCCAGGACGCGACGCAACTGACCTGGCTCATCGGCACGGCCGAACGGGTGCTCGCCATCCTGTGCCATATGTCGTCGCGCACGCTCGTCCTCCTCGGCGTGACCCGGCGCCGGATCGGGATGGTAGTGGGGGGCTTCGTTCTGTTCACCTACATTGATTCCGTCGCGGGGGCGGCCCACATCTCGGGGAACATCGGCAAAATGTCCATATGGTGGATAGAACTGGCCATCGTTCCCGCCGCGCTCGCAAGCCTGGGCATCCTCCACTGGTGCTGGCGAACCTGGGGCAAAGCGGAGACGCTGCCACCCGCGCCAGCGACATATGCGGACGAACACACCCCAAACGACGTCCATGGAGAAAACGTATGACCGAAGGCTCGTTGGCCCGGCAGGGCAGTGTCGCCTATTTGCTGGGCATTTGCCTGGTGGCCACGTTGGGCGGTTTGCTGTTCGGGTACGACACCGCCGTTATCTCAGGAGCCATCGGGGCCCTTCAAAGCCGTTTTGACCTCGGCCCCACGCTCAAAGGCTGGGCGGCCTCATCGGCCCTGCTGGGCTGCATCCTGGGCGTGGTGATCGCGGGCCCGGTCAGCGACAGGCTGGGCCGGCGCCGCGCCCTTATCCTCGCCGCCGTGCTGTTTCTCGTTTCCGCGCTCGGCACGGCGTTTCCACGCACCTTTGCCGAATTCGTCATCTTCCGTATCGTGGGAGGCATTGGCGTCGGCATCGCTTCAATGACGTCGCCCATGTACATCGCCGAGGTCTCGCCCCGGCAAATCCGCGGGCGCATGGTCTCGATCAACCAGTTCGCCANNTCGATGATCTCGCCCATGTACATCGCGGAGATCAGCCCGGCCCGCATCCGCGGCCGGATGGTCTCGATCAACCAGTTCGCCATCGTCTTCGGCATGCTCGTGGTCTATTTCGTCAACTACTATATCTCTCTCCAGGGCGACGAGGCCTGGAACGTTGCGCGCGGGTGGCGATGGATGTTCGGGTCGGAAGCGCTTCCCGCATTCGCCCTGATGGTTCTTCTGTTTTTTGTTCCCCCCACGCCCCGCTGGCTGGTAAAACAGGGGCGCACAAGCGAGGCCCGAAGTATCCTCCAACGCATCGGCGGTCCCCAACACGCCGAACGCGAATTGGAGGAGATTGCCCGGACGATCTCGCACGAGAGCGAATCGCTGGCGCAGCTTTTTCGTCCCGGCATGCGGCTCGCTCTGATGATCGGCGTGGTCCTGGCCATTCTTCAGCAGGTTACGGGCATCAACGTCTTTCTGTATTACGCGCCCGAGATCTTCAAGAAACTGGGGTCCGCGGCCAGTTCCGCCTTGCTCCAGACCGTGGTGGTCGGCGGCGTCAACATGGCGTTCACGGTCATCGCCATCTGGACCGTCGACACCCTGGGCCGAAAACCGCTCATGATATTCGGCTCGACCGGCATGGGGATATGCCTTTTCGCCCTCGGCCTGGCGGCATCGTTGCGTCACATCGAGGCGTGGGCGCTTGTCTTCGTGCTAGGGTATATTGCCTGCTTTGCGCTCTCGGTCGGTCCGGTCACCTGGGTAATCCTCTCCGAGATCTTCCCGACGAAAATCCGCGGGCGCGCCATGGCCCTTGCGACCTTCTGCCTGTGGACCGCCAATTTCGCCGTCTCGCAGACCTTCCCCATGATGGACGAAAACCGCTGGCTGGTTGAGCGCTTCAACCACGGCTTCCCGTTCTGGATGTACGGCCTGCTTTGTATTGTCAGCGTCGTGTTTGTGTGGCTTTTCGTCCCCGAAACCAAGGGCAAGTCTCTGGAGGAAATCGAGGAGACCTGGGACGCCTGAGCGCCGGCGCGTAAGGAAACTCGCAAGAACAGTTCCGGAAACAACAGAAAGGCCCGATATGAACTCCATCGAGCGTCTACATGCCACCCTGGCCCACAGACAGCCCGACCGTGTCTGCGTGGATTTCGGGAGTACCCTGGTGACCGGCATGTCTGTCGTAGCCGTGACTGGATTGCGCAAAGCCTTGCTGGGCGCTGACGATTACCGGGTGAAAGTGATCGATCCCTACCAGATGCTCGGGGAGATCGACGAGGCCCTGCAGGAAGCCCTCGGGATCGATGTCGCCCCCGTTATGGGGCCCAGAACCCTCTTCGGCTTCGAAAACACGGCCTGGAAACCCTTCACTATGTTCGACGGCACCGAGGTCCTGGTGCCCGCCAACTTCAACGTGACCGAATCCGACAGCGGCGGATGGCTCATCTACCCCGAAGGGGACACCTCCGTGCCTCCCAGCGGCTACATGCCCCGAAACGGATTCTATTTCGACGCAATCTGCCGGCAGAACCCCATCGACGAGGCCGCCCTGGACCCCGAAGACAATCTCCAGGAATTCGGGCCCCTCGGCGAGGACGACCTGCGCCATTATGTGCGCCAGGCCGAAGCCGCCCGAACCCGGGGCATGGGCGCCGTGTTGAGCGTTCCCGGCGCCGGCTTCGGCGACATCGCCCTCGTCCCCGCCATGTGGCTCAAGCGCGCAAAGGGCATTCGCGACGTCCAGGAATGGTATATTTCCACCATCGCACGCCGCGATTACGTCTATGCCGTCTTCGAAAAACAATGCACGATCGCGCTTGATAATCTCGACCGCCTGGCCCGGGCTCTCGGCGACGCTGTGCAGGTGGCTTTTGTAACCGGCACCGATTTCGGCCAGCAGTTCGGCGCCTTTATCGCTCCCGCCGCCTACCGCGACCTTTACCAGCCTTTCCACCGGGAGATTAACGGCTTCATCCACAAACATACCCATTGGAAAACGTTCATCCATTCCTGCGGCAGCGTGATCGATCTGATCCCGGACTTCATCGCGTCCGGATTCGACATCCTCAACCCTGTCCAATGTTCTGCCGCAGGCATGGAGGCGCAGACCCTCAAACGCGAGTTCGGCAAAGACCTCGTATTCTGGGGCGGCGGCGTCGATACGCAGAACACCCTCCCCTTCGGCGCCCCGGACGAGGTCTACAGACAGGTCCGCGAACGTATCGCGATTTTCAACGAGGGCGGCGGCTACGTGTTCAACGCCATTCACAACCTGCAGGCCAATTCCCCCGTCAATGGCATCCTTGCAATGTTCAAGGCGATCCACGACAGCGCCGCCTGATCCGGCCGAAAACACGGTCATTCCCCGCGCCCCGGGGCGAGATTCCCGCCAGGAAACCGCCGGAGAGCCCACCTGAAGACAGCGGCTCTTCGTGGCCCCCGTTCCCCGCCCTGCCCTCTTATGGGCCCTTGCCGCCCAATTCGCATGGGGCCACCCCGTCTGCTATGCTGGATGCGCGTTTGATACGGGTCAATCTCTCGGGGAGGCCTTGGCGCAATCTCAAAGATTCGCACGCCCCCGCCTGTCGGGGCACGAGGAGATCATTCATGAAACCGATGAACCGCCGTGAGTTCTTCAGCCGGACCGGAAAGGTCGCCGTCGCCGCCAGCGCGGGCGTCTTTTCCATCAACGCCCTGGGCGCCAACGAGAAGGTCATTGCGGCCAGCATGGGCATGCTCGGGCGCGGCCGTTACCTCGGAGAATGGTTTGCCCAGCGTGACGACGTCGAACTGGCCTATATCTGCGACGTCGACAGCCGCATTTTCAAGGATCGGTCCAAACTCATCGAGGACACCCAGGGCAAAGCCCCCAAATGCGTCCAGAACATCAAGGAAGTCCTCGACGACAAGGACGTCGACGTGATCATCAACGCCACGCCCGACCACTGGCACGCGCTCGGCACCATCTGGGCCTGCCAGGCCGGAAAGGACGTCTATGTCGAAAAGCCCACCTCGCACAACATCTGGGAAAGCCGCAAAATGGTCGAGGCCGCCCGGAAATACGGGCGCATCGTCCAGGTCGGCGCGCAAAACCGCAGCGCCCCATACTGCTACAAGGCCTTCGACTACATCCGCTCCGAAGCGTTCGGCTCCGTGCATTTCGTCCGGGTCATCAACAGCAAGGAGCGCGGCCCCATCGGCAAGAAGCCCGACGGCGAGCCCCCGGCGGGCGTGGACTACGATATGTGGCTCGGGCCGGCCCCCAACCGTCCCTTCAATCCCAACCGGTTCCACTACAACTGGCACTGGTTCTGGGATTTCTCCGGCGGCGACATCATCAACGACGGCGTCCACCAGATGGACATCGCCCGCTGGCTCATCGACAAGGATTACCCGAAGTTCGTCACCTCGGGCGGCGGGAAGATCTTCTTCGACGACGACCAGGAATGCCCCGACACCCACTCGGTGATTTACGATTATGATGGGCTGACCATGGTCTTCGAAGAGGTGCTCTGGGCGCCCTACATGCGCAAGACCCCCATGGAAATACGCGACCTCGACACCCTGCCGAACTGGCCGTTCAGCGGCACCCGCATCGAGATCTACGGCAGCAAACAGTTCATGATGCTCGGCCGCCACGGCGGTGGCTGGGAAGTCTTCGATGCCGACGGAAAATCCGTCAACGTCACCCACGGGGAGTTTACCGACGCCAACCACGGCCACATCGGCAATTTCATCGATTGCGTGCGGTCCCGCGAACTGCCCAACGCCGACATCGAGAAAGTGCACCTCTCCACGCTGCTCTGCCACTACGGCAACATTGCGTACCGCACTGGCCGCCGCCTGCAGATCGACCCCGCCACCGAAGGCTTTGTGAACGACGACGACGCCAACCGCTACGTCAAGCGCAGCTACCGCGAACCGTATGTGGTGCCCGAGCAGGTGTAATAATCTGAACGCGGACAACGGGGCTCGTTCCGGCGGGCCCCGTTCTTTTTTCAGGCCACCGGAACGGCGCACGAAAAGGCCCATTTCGTGGCGCCCGCCGCCCCGCGAGAAGTCCAGGACCGGATTCTCCCCTCAGGCGGTCATTTTTTGACGATCGCCCGGCCCTCGTGCAGGTGAATCCACCGGGCTGCCCGCCCGGCGATCCCCTCATCGTGCGTCACCATCACCAGCGTGACCCGGCGCTCGACGTTCAGCGTGTGGAGCAACTCCAGGATGCCCTCGCCCGTGTGTTCGTCGAGGTTGCCGGTGGGTTCGTCGGCCAGCACCACGCTGGGCTCATTGAACAGGGCCCGCGCGATGGCCACACGCTGCTGCTCGCCCCCGCTGAGCTGGCCGGGCTTGTGCTCCATGCGCTCCGTCAGCCCGACCGTCTGCAGCAGTTCTTCGGCGCGCGGCTGGCACTGCGACGGCCGCTTTCCGCGGCTCAGCGCCGGCATCATCACATTTTCGAGCGCGGTGAACTCTGGCAAGAGGTGGTAGAACTGGAACACAAACCCGATCTCTTCATTGCGGATACGGTTGATGGCCGCCCGGCCCGTCTTCTGCAACGGCGTCCCCCGGAACAGCACCTCGCCCGACGAGGGGCGGTCCAGCGTGCCGATGATGTGGAGCAGCGTGCTCTTCCCCACCCCCGACGGCCCCGTAATGACCATCAGATCGCCGTCGTGCACCGCGAGGTCGATGCCCCGGAGAATGCGCAGCTCGCGGCTGCCGTCGTTGTAGGTCTTCTCGAGGCCGCGGCATTCGATCACCGGGATTTGGGTTTCGTTACTCATAACGCAGGGCATCCACGGGGTCAAGGCGCGACGCGCTCCACGCCGGATAGATGGTCGACAAAAACGTCAGGAACACCGCGCACACCGTCACCCATGCCACGTCCATCCACTGGATGGCCACGGGAATGCGATCGAAATAGTAGATCTGCGAGTTGAAGAGATCCACGCCCATCATCCACGCGATGAACGAGGCCACCCCATTCAGGTTGTGCGCGAGCACGATCCCCAGAATCAGGCCGACGAACGTCCCCGACAGCCCGATATACAATCCCTCGAGCACAAATAGCCGGAGCACCGACCCGCTGCTCACCCCGATCGTGCGCAGAATGCCGATGTCCCGCCGCTTCTCCATCACGACCATAATCAGCGTGCTCGTGATGTTGAACGCCGCCACGAGGATGATGAACAGCAGGATGATAAACATCACCACCTTCTCCTCCTTCAACGCGTCGAAGAAGGCCTGCTGGCTTTCGTACCAGGTGACCGCCGTGTATTCCGGCATGTGCGCCTCGATCCGTTCCGAAATCTCCTTCGCCTTGAACGGGTCATTCAGGCGCAACTGAATCCCGTCCACGCCTTCCTTCCCCGTGAGTTTCTTCGCCGTTTCCAGCGTGATAAAACCGTACACGGTATCGAATTCGTGCATCTGGGCCTGCGACAGTCCGCTCACCTTGACGAGCATCTCGGTCGGGTGGGTCATGTAGGTGCCGCTCTTCATCTGCGGCGTCACAATGATCAACGGCGTGTCCAGGTACGCGCCCAGCTTGCTTCCAAGCACATAGCCCAGCACGATCTCCTTGTAGTCCGGCAGCGCCCCAATGCCATGCGTGCGGCCGTTCGCGTCCGTCAGATTCTCCGCCAGCAGCGTCACCCCGCTCGCCTTTTCCGGATCCACCCCGACCACATAGGCAAACTCGACGGTCTGAGAACCGTCCGCGCCGCGCAGCGTCTTCAGCAGCGAAAGCACCTCGATGAACGGGCTCGCCCCCTGGACCTCCGGGCACAGCGCCCGGATCCGGGCCTCGACCGCTTCCGGCTCGGCAATCTCGTCCCGATCCCATTCCATCACGGTGAGGTGGGCGCGGTTGCCGATGATGGTCGCGCGGAGCTCGTTGTCGAATCCCGTCATCACGCTCATCACCACAATCAGCGCCATCACCCCCACGCTCACCCCCGCCACCGAGATCAGCGTGATCAGGCTCACGAACCGGCTCTTGCGTTTTCCCCGCAGGTACCGGCTGGCTATGAACGCTTCAAACCGCACGTAATACGTCTTTCTGCAGTGTGTGTGCACAGCGGCGGCGCAAACCGCCGCACCATCAACTCGTTTCCGCGCCGCCTGTAGCCTCTGGCCCCGGCAGCGTCGCGGCGCCTTTGGCCTCAATGGCCCGCAGTTGCGGGAACAGAATCACCTCGCGGATGGACGCGTGATTCGTCAGCAGCATGGTCAGCCGGTCGATCCCGACGCCCAGACCCGCCGCCGGCGGCATCCCGACCTCGAGCGCCGTGATGTAATCCTCGTCCAGATACTGGGCCTCATCGTCGCCGCGCTCGCGCTGCCGCGCCTGCTCCATGAACCGTTCGCGCTGATCGATGGGGTCGTTCAGCTCGCTGAACGCGTTGCCCATCTCCATGCCCGCAACAAAGAGCTGGAACCGCTCGGTAAGATTCGGGGCGCCCCGCTTCTTCTTGGCCAAAGGCGAGATCTCCAGCGGATAATCGTACAGAAACGTCGGCTGAACCAGGTGCGGCTTCACCTTGTCCGACATCACCGCGTCCACGATCTTTCCGTATCCCATCGAATCCTCGATGACGCAGCCGGCACGTTCCGCCAGTTCCGCCGCGGCATTCCGGTCGTTCTGATGCGGTTCCAGGTCGATCCCCGCATTCTCACGAATCGCTTCAAACAACGAGACGCGCTTCCAGGGACGCACCAGGTCGATGGTCTGCCCCTGGTATTCGAAGGACGTGCCCCCCGTGACCTCGCTGGCCACGTGCGAGAGCATCTCCTCGGTCTCGTCCATCAGTCCCATGTAATCCTGATACGCTTCATAGAGTTCCATCATGGTGAACTCGGGATTGTGAAGCGTGTCCACCCCCTCGTTCCGAAAACTGCGGTTGATCTCAAAAACCTTCTCAAAGCCGCCGACCAGCAGGCGCT
>DDYW01000217.1:28457-65256 GCA_002348185.1 Candidatus Hydrogenedentes bacterium UBA2224
TGCGTCACGAACGGCCGCGCGGTCGCGCCGCCGGGAATCTGGTGCAGCATCGGCGTCTCGACCTCGAGAAAACCCCGCGCCGTCAGCCAGTGCCGCAACGTGGCAATGATCCCGCTCCGCCGGCGAAACGTCTCGAGCACCTCCGGGTTCGCCACCATGTCCAGATACCGCTGGCGGTACCGCGTCTCCACATCCGTCAGGCCGTGCCATTTCTCCGGCAGCGGCCGCAGCGATTTCGACAGCAGCGTGTATTCCTCCGCGCGGACCGTCACCTCGCCCCGGCGCGTGCGGAACACCGCTCCCGCAATGCCCAGAAAATCGCCGATGTCCAGATCTTTCAAGCGCTCGTATGCGTCATCGCCCAGCTCGTTGCTGCGGAAAAACACCTGGATCCGGCCCGATTCGTCGCGCAGATCGGCAAACGTCACCTTGCCCTGGCCTCGCAACGCCACCATGCGCCCCGCCACGGCCGTTTCCACGCTGACCTGCTCCGGAGTCTCCGAACCGGCCTCCGCGGCCTCAAACGCCGACCGCGCGTCCGCGATCGAAGAGCTCCGCTCAAAACGATACTTGAACGGCTCGTCGCCGCGTTCGCGGAAACGCGCCATTTTCTCGATGCGGGTCTCTCTCAGTTGCTGTTCCGTCGAATGATGTTCCTCGGTCATGATCCCTTCCCCGGCGCGTCTGCTAATTGCTCTTGTGGCGCTTCAGGTTCCATCTCAGAAACGCCTCCACCAGCTCATCGAGATCGCCGTCCAGCACCGCGTCAATGTTCCCGATCTGGACGTCCGTCCGGTGGTCCTTCACCATCTGGTACGGATGAAGCACGTAGCTGCGAATCTGGCTGCCCCAGGCGACGTCCTGCTGGCCCTCGCGATGGGCCATCGCCTCTTCTTCTTTCTTCTTCAGTTCGATGTCGTACAACTTCGCTTTCAGCATCTGCAGGGCCGTTTCCCGGTTGCGGTGCTGGGAGCGTTCGATCTGGCACGCGACCACGATCCCCGTCGGCAGATGGGTCAGACGCACCGCGCTGCTCGTCTTGTTCACTTTCTGACCGCCCGGACCGCTCGACCGGAATACGTCCATCTTCAGCTCGTCTTCCTTGATCTCGATATCCGTCTCTTCCTCGAAATCCGGCACGACTTCGATCGCCGCGAACGAGGTATGCCGCCGGCTGTTCGCGTCGTACGGCGAAATCCGCACCAGCCGGTGCACGCCTTCCTCCGACTTGAGCCTTCCGTACGCAAACGGCCCTTCCACACGCAACGTGGCACTCTTCACCCCCGCTTCGTCGCCCGGGATATAATCGGCCAGCTCCACATCGAATTCCCGCCGCTCACAGTACCGGACAATCATCCGGTACAGCATCGAGGCCCAGTCGCACGATTCCGTGCCTCCCGCTCCGGGATGAATGTTCACGAGCGCCGGCTTGGAGTCGCGCGGATCCATGAACAGGCTGGTCAGTTCCAGATCGTCCAGTTTCCTCGAAAGCTCCTGTACCAGCTGTGCGATCTCCTCGCCGACCGACGGGTCCGCTTCCGCCTGGCCCAGCTCCACCAGCACCTGCACGTCCTCCAGCTCGTGCTGAAGCGCGTCCGGCGCGGCAATCATCGATTTGTGGCTCTTGAGCTGCTGCACCGTCTTCTGGGCCTTCTCCGGATCGTCCCAGAAGCCGGGCAGGGTCATTTCCGACTCGAATTGCGAAATTCTCGCCCGCGTGCCGTCAACATTCAGGCACTTGCGAAGCTCGCGCAAGCGCTCCGCGTATCCGGCCAGAAGTTCTGCTTCGTCCTCGTACATGCCTCGGTTCCTTTGTGCATCGCCGCGGCGTTCCGGCGCGTCAGCGCCCGAAAAACGGCGTTACCAGATAATATAAAACCGGCGCCGCGAACAGAAAGCCGTCGGTGCGGTCCAGCACACCGCCGTGTCCCGGGAAAAAGTTGCCCGAGTCTTTCACGCCCGCATCGCGCTTCAAACACGATTCCGTCAAATCGCCGAGCTGGGCCACGATCGACACCAGCGCGCCCGCATGCACATAGCGCCATACCGGCCAATCCGGCAGCGAGGACAGCCCGGCCCGCTCGCGCACATACCACAGCGCCGCCGCGCCCGCCATCGCGGCGAACAGGCCCGCGAACGCGCCCTCCCAGGTCTTGTTCGGGCTCACCGTCGGGGCCATCTTGTGCTTCCCGAACGCCGACCCCACGAAATACGCCGCGGTATCCGTCAGAATCACCACAACAAACAGCGTCATCACCAGGCCCGGCCCCACGCCCGGAACGCTCTGCATCAACGGCACATGCGCCCCGAACCAGCCAATATAAAATACGCCGAACACCGTGCTCGACAGGCCCGCCACCGAGTGCTGGCCCCGGACGATGTGCAGCGAGGCCGCCAGAACACAACCGCCAAACAGCACGAAATTCGTCGCAATCGCGTCGCCCAGGTGCCCGCTCATCGCCACGCACGTGCCCGCCAGGATGCCGCCGATGGTCTCCGGCGAAATTGCCCGCGCCCGCACAATCGCGTAGTACTCGTACAACCCCACCGCGCTCAAGGCGCCCACAAACACCGTAAACAAGAGGCGCAAGCCCGGCGTCCAGATCAGCGTCATGAACACGGCCAGCGCGACGAGCGCGGTCACGCTGCGGGCCGCCAGCTTGCTGTCCTTCGCCATGGTCACCGCCCCCCGAACCGCCGCTGGCGCTTCTGATACCGCTCAATCGCCTCGTGAAGATGCCGTTTCCGGAAATCCGGCCACAACACCCCCAGGGTCACGATCTCCGCGTACGACACCTGCCACAACATGAAGTTGCTCAGGCGCATCTCGCCGCTCGTCCGGATCAGCAGGTCCACGTCGGGGAGCTCCGGAACATACAAGCGGCGCGCAAACGCTTCTTCATCCACATCCTCAGCACGCAATGCGCCCGCCGCGGCCTCCCGGGCAAGCCGGCGCGCCGCATCCGCGATCTCCGCCCGCCCGCCGTAGTTGATCGCCACGTTAAGCGTCATCTGGCGGTTGTCGCGCGTCCGCGTCTCGGAATACTCCAGATCCGACAGCACCCGTTCCGACAGCCCCTCGCGACGGCCCATGATCCGCACCCGGATGCCTTCCTTGTGGATGTTCTCCAGCTCCAGGTGAATGTACTTGCTCAACAGGCCGAACAGCGCGCTGACCTCCGCCTCCGACCGGCGCCAGTTCTCCGTCGAGAAGGCATACAGCGACAACACCTCCACGCCTTGAAGCTCGCGGCACGCTTCAATCGAAGCGCGCACGCTCTTGGCGCCCGCTTCGTGCCCCTCCGCGCGGGTCAGGCCGTGCTTGTCGGCCCACCGGCCATTGCCATCCATGATGATAGCGATATGCCGCGGCAGCCGTGTCAGGTCCAGCTCACGCATCGTCCGCTCAATCGCTCCCCGTGTTCTCAACGCGCTCGTGCGCGTCTTCCAAAACAAAACCGCGGAGAGATGGGGCGCCCCAACCCTCCGCGGATGTCGGCCATTCAGTTGTGGTGGCGGCTCATGCGATTACACTTCCATGATCTCGGCTTCTTTGGTCTTGAGCGTCTCTTCCACCTTCTCGATATACTCGTCCGTGATCTTCTGGATATGCTCGGTCAACTTGTGCGCGTCGTCCTCGGGGATGTCGCCGTCTTTCTGCTTCTTTTTGATCTCATCGATTACCGAGCGCCGCACATTGCGGATCGCCACCCGCGCCTCTTCGGCAAGTTTTCCCACCAGCTTCACCAGGTCCTTGCGCCGCTCTTCCGTGAGCTGCGGGATGGGAATCCGGATGACGTGCCCGTCGTTGCCGGGCGTCAAATCCAGCGGAGAGGCCAGGATCGCCTTTTCAATTGCGCCCATCTGCGACTTGTCCCACGGCGTGATCAGCAGCAGCCGCGGCTCCGGCGCCGCCACGTTCGCCATCTGGTTCAGCTTCATCCGGGACCCGTATGCCTCGACCTCGATCGAATCCAGCAACGCGGTGGACGCCCGGCCCGTTCGAATCGTCGAAAGCTCGTGCGCGAATGCCTCCACACTCTTGGCCATCTTGCTTTGGGCTTCTTTCTCGAGCTCGTTTGGCATAACTCAGTCTCCTTTCACCAGCGTGCCTATGGGCTCTCCCTGCAGGGCTTTCAGAATACTGCCCGGCTTGGTCAGATTAAACACCAGGATCGGAAGCTTGTTCTCACGGCACAACGAGATCGCCGTCGCGTCCATCACGCGGAGCTTGCGCGAAAGCGCCTCCGTATACGAAAGTTCGCGGTACAGCGTAGCCGACGGGTTCTTGACCGGATCGGCGTCGTAGACCCCGTCCACCTTCGTCGCCTTAAACAGGATCTCCGCGCCGACCTCGTTGGCGCGCAAGGCCGCGGCCGTATCGGTCGTGAAAAAGGGATTGCCCGTCCCCGCGCCGAAGATCACGACCCGGCCCTTCTCCAGATGCCGCAGGGCCCGGCGCCGGATGTACGGCTCGGCGACTCCGCGCATCTCAATGGCCGTCATGACGCGCGTCGTCACCCCCTTGTTCTCGAGCATCGCCTGGAGCGCCAGCGCGTTGATGACCGTCGCCAGCATCCCCATGTAATCGCCCGTCGGCCGGTCGGGACCCTGCGCCACGCCTTCCGCGCCCCGGTAAATATTGCCGCCGCCAACCACCAGGCCAAGTTCCACGCCCAGCGCGTGCGCCTCGGCAATCTCGTCGCAGAACAAGTCAATCGTGCGAAAATCGATTCCCACCCCGCAGCTCGGCTCCAGGGCCTGCCCGCTCAATTTCAACAGAACGCGCTTGTACGCGGGGTCGGGCATCGGGGTTACTCCTCGCTGCCCGGCGATTTCTTGCCGTCAATCGCCTCGCCCAGCTGGAACCGGGCAAAGCGGCGGATATCGATCTTCTCTCCGACCTTTCCGCTCAAGCCCTTCATCAAATCCTCGATGGTCACATCCGGATTCTTGACGAATTCCTGCTCCAGGAGACTGTTCTCCTTCAGCCATTTGTTGAGCTTGCCTTCGGAGATTTTCTGCTGCACGGCCTCGGGCTTGCCGCTCTCCTTCGCCTGCACGAGGTAGATCGCCATCTCCGCGTCGATGTCCGCCTGCGACGCCTCTTCCCGGCGCACCCAGCGCGGCGACGTCGAGCAGATCTGAAGGCACACGTCTTTGCAGAACTGCTGAAACAGTTCCCCGCGCGCCACGAAATCCGTCTCGCAGTTCACTTCCACCAGCACGCCGATCTTGCCGCCCATGTGAATGTACGACGTCACGGCGCCCTCTTTCGCTTCGCGATCCTGCCGTTTCGCCGCGGAGGCGATCCCCTTCTCCCGAAGCCAGTTGGCCGCCTTATCGAAATCGCCGCCGCATTCCTGGAGCGCCTTTTTGCAGTCCATCATGCCGGCGCCGGTCGCTTCACGGAGTTCCTTCACGTCTTTCGCCGTAACGCCCATTGTCTCACTATCTCCTTTGCGATGTTCCCGTGCTGAGCCACATTCCCCTGACCGTGCGCCCGGCTACTCTTCCTCGTCCTCGAAGTCCTCGCCTTCCTCGTCGTCTTCGACGCCCGCCGCGTCACCCGCATCGGCAGCGGCTTCCGCCCCCGCTTCGACGGGCTTCGCCATGCCAGCCGCCGCGGCGCCCGACAATTCTCCCGCCCCGAACTTGCCGGACTGCGCGCGGCCTTCAATCACCGCGTCCGCAATCACCGAACAGAACAGGGTCACCGCGCGGATCGCGTCGTCATTGCCCGGGATCGGGAACGACACCGTGTCCGGATCGCAATTCGTGTCGACCACGCCGATGCACGGAATGTTCAGACGGCGCGCCTCGCTGACGGCGATCGCTTCCCGTTTCGAATCAATGACGAACATCACCTTGGGGATGCCCGGCATGTTCTTGATGCCGTCCAGGTACTTCGCGAGACGCGCTTTCTGTTTGCGCATCCGCGCCGCTTCCTTCTTGCTGAACTTCTCCAGCTCGCCGTTCGCTTCCATCTCTTCCAGCTTGCGGAGATTGCGGATACTCACCTGGATCGTTTCGTAATTGGTCAGCGTGCCGCCCAGCCACCGGTTGTTCACGTAATACATGCCGCACCGCTCGGCTTCACGCTGAATGATCTCCTGCGCCTGCCGTTTCGTGCCCACAAACAACACCTGGCCGCCCCCGGCCACCGCCTCGCGCACGAACGAACGGGCACGGTTGAGTTGACGCAACGTCTTCTGCAAGTCAATGATGTAGATACCGTTGCGCGCACCGAAAATGTACTTCTTCATTTTCGGGTTCCAACGGCGGGTTTGGTGGCCAAAGTGAATACCGGCCTCGAGAAGACTCTTCATGGAAACTGCTGACATGGGATGCGCTCCTTCTGGGTTGTCCCTCGGGGTTTCCGGCGGTCCACCCGGCCGACCGGCCGGGCACCCTGACCACACCTGTACACAGACACGAAACCCCTGTGAATTTGAAATCGCCGAAGTCTAGCACACTCCGGACCAATGGCGCAAACTACTGGAGCGACGCGGGATTATGGCGTGCGGAACGCCTCCGGAACGGTCGGGGATCGGCTCAGAACGCCGCCCGGAGAGCGCCTACAGGTCTCCGCTGGAAACCGAGACGCCCGGGACCGCCCCTCGGTCTTTCTCGAAAATCCGGATATACCGCCATCGTTCGCTGCGAAACCGCCAGAAGACTACCCCGCTCTGCGCAATGGTGTACACCGTGGCCCCCAGCCAGGCCCCTTTCGCCTCCCATCCCAGCCCGGGCAGCGACCACCCCGCCGGAACGCCCGGTATCCGCGACAGCGGCACGACATCCAGGCATAGAAACGTCGCGAGCGGCAAGAAGAACAGGTAGGCCCCCAGCGACATCGCCCACATCACCCACCGCGTGTCCCCCGCGCCCCGCAGCGCCCCCAGCACCACAATGTTCACCGCGTCAAACCCCTGGTAAAACGCCGCCAGCAGCAAAATGACCGCCGCCACCTCGACCACCTGCGGGTCCGTGCTGAAAAACGTGCGCGTCAACGGCCGGGCGAAAATGGCGAAACACAGCCCCGCCACCACCATGTAACAGATGGCGATCTTGATTGCCGTGTGGGTCCGCGCCTTTGCCATCGGGATGTTGTCGCGGCCAATCCATTGCCCCACAATCGGAGCGATCGCGTGATTCAACCCCACGGCCGGCATGAAGATCAGGTGCAGGAAATTGATCGCCACATTATGCGCCGCCATCTGCGTCTCGCCACAACGTCCCACCAGAAAACTCGTGAATACGCCCCAGTTGAAGACGTCCAGGAAAAAACTCAAGCCCGCCGGCCACCCGATCCGGACCAGCTCGCGCACTTTCTGCCAGTGCAAAGCGTACTGCGAACGCGTCTTGAACTCCCGGTCCAGGGCCGGCGACAGGAACACCAGTTGCAGGATCGCTGTCTGCACCCCCATCGCGAAAACCGTCGCCCACGCCGCCCCTGCCACTTCCATGCGCGGGAATCCGAACTTCCCAAAAATCAGCAGATAATTAAACACCAGGTTCACGGCGTTCGCCACCCATGCCGCGTACATCGGCACACTCGGACGGTTCACCGCCTGGAAAAATGACGTCAACGACGCCTGCCAGCACAAAAACACAAAGCCCGCCATCCGGATCCGGAAATACTGCACCTCCAGCCGCGTCACTTCCGGCGAGTGGCCCATCACGCCGAACAGGTCGTCGGCAAACGGCCAGATCGCCATCCCGAACACCCCGCCCACCAATCCAATGTATACGCCCTGCCACGCGTAGCTCGCCCCGTGCTCCTGCTCGCCGCGCCCCAGGCTCTGCGCCGCAAACGTCGACACACACCCTGATATCCCAAGAAAAAAGTCGAAAAAATAAAAAACCACAGCCCCGCCGGGCCCGTGGCCGCCAGTTCCTCCGTGCCAAGCCGCGCCACCATCACCTGATCGGCGAACTGCATGACCACATACGAAAACTGCCCGAACACGATCGGGACCGCCATCTTCGTGATCTCGGCAAGTCCTTCATAGCGACGTGGGGAATCCATAGTCTCCAGCCCTGATTCGCGTTTATGATGAAGCGGCAGCGGTTGTGCATGATGAGCCTGCGCCGCCGCCCACTGGACATACGACGCACCGCGCGTCCACGCAATGCTCCCCGCGGGCCCCGTGCATATCAAGCCCCATAGCGTACCATTCCTGGCCGCCTTAAATCACGGGCAATATGCACACCGATAAATGGATACGCCCCGAAGAAACATCCCGAAACCAGAAGAGACAGGAAACAGGCCATGCCCAAGCGCGTTCTCAGATCCTCCTCCATATCGCGATGGAAATCGGGACCGGGGTCGGGAATCGCCGTCCATGAACTCCTGTAATGGACATCTGATGAAAAGCCCGTGTCGGATTGGAATATAGCTTGCCCTTGTATGATCCCAAGCGCCTTCTCATGCGTAGCAGTGATTAGTCGTAGTAGGACTTTTCTTTTTGGTTCTTTTTCTTTTGTGGATGGCTGTGGAAATGTGGATAACCGGCAATGGCCGGTGAAGGCATTCTTCTCGCATGACCATGTGAGAAGATAGGGCAGGCGAGGAAGACGACGAGAATGCGGTTTTCCGGAGTCCCGTCAGGGACGAAAGAGAATAGCCCCGGGTTTCAACCCGGGGATCCGTGTCGCGCCCAGATCAAGTCCCGTAGGGACGGCAGAATACGCAATTGATCCCAAATGTACCTGCCATCATATTCGATCTCGTGTGCTTTCAGAAACGCCCGGAATTCCTCTTTGAACGTCTTGTGGTGATAATGGTGCGCAACCTGGCCGTTCATCTATCGAGCACTATCGTTGCCGCTGTCGTCCCTACGGGACTTGGCTCCTTTGGGATTCCGTGAACCCCGGGTTGAAACCCGGGGCTATTCTCTTTCGTCCCTGCGGGACTCAATCCGGATGCGACGCTGATCCCCGGTCTAAACCCCGGGCTATTCTCGGTTGCCCTTTAGGGGGCTGCAAGAAGGGTTTCTTTCTTGTAGCGCAGGCGTCTCGCCTGCATCCGGATCGCCCCCCGGAGACAAGAATGCAGGCGAGACGCCTGCGCTACAAGAGGCCCCGGATTTGTCCAGATTGTCGTCCTTGGCGGCTTGGCGTGAGGCGATTATCCCTCTCATCCTAATCCTATTCCCCGCCAGCGAGCCGGATGCAGGCGAGACGCCCGCGCTACACGAGACTCTCATCCGATAGTATCGCCCAGTGTGATGAGCGTTACCCGCGCCCGCGGATTCGGCGCCACGGGCGCCTCGCAACCGAACGCGACCTGATTCGCCCCGGCCGCCAGGACAGGCGCGGTCCCCTGGGGAGTCACGTCCCCGACAAACTCGCCGTTCGGCCCGTACAGTTTGCAGTCGTCCATCCCGCGAAACTCCAGGTAGGACCCGGTCGGGATCTCGACCGGAAACGTGATGGTGTTGCCGCCCACCGTGATCGATGGATTCTTCAGCGTGATGTTGACCAGGGGCAGCGCCTTGATCGGGCTCAGATAACACATGACCGGGTTCCCGGCGGGCAGGTTGTTGTACCAGAGCGACAGCGACTCGATGTGGGCATACTCGACGTCTTCCCGGTAGATGGCATACGCCCCGCCATACGGCCAGCCCCAGTCGTCCATATTGCCACCCTCATGCTCGATCAGCTCGACATAGCGCCAGCCCGTGAAATCCACCTTCACATAATGATCTCCAATGCCGCCCGTGATGTGGGAGGGGCTCTTCAACTGGATGTTCAGCAGTTCCCCCTGGCCGTCGCCGTGCACCCACACCCCGAGCCCCTGCTGTGGCGCGATGTTCAGCACGGGCGCATACGTCCTGCCGTAGCAGACCCACGAACCCAGCGGACTGGGCCGCGTACTCGCTGCCGTGAACACGCCGCTGGCTTCGCCTGACTTGACCAGCTCCGTCGACCGTCCAAGCGTTCCTTCCACGCCCTCGTTGGCCCGCGTGGTCGTAAACGCCGCCGCGGGCTCGCTGAAATCCTCAAGCACCACGGCTTCGGGGGCGTCGTAGGGCGCCGCCGACATCAACGCCTCGATCCGCAGGCCGGCCGGCTGTTCTCCGAACGGATTTGTGCTTGTCCACAGGTTCGTGAACCCCTGCGTATCGCAGACCTTGTGTTTCGCGTAGTTGACGCGCTGGAACACGGGGTTCCCGTCCGCACCGTCGCGAAGCGTGAATTCCGCGCCGGGCTGTTTGAGCTGGTCTTTCACCGCTTGCGGAAAGTAGCCGGCATGGCGCAACGTTTCGTAGCGCTGAAAGATCGGCGCCAGCCGCTGGTAGGCCGGGATTGTGTCGATGTTACCCGGGTGCACTCCCATCAGGCTCAGGCCGGCGTCGGTCCCGATGCATTTCGCGAGCAGGTACTCGATATCATCGGGAAAGGTCGGCTCGTTCCGGGGCCCGGTCCAGACCTTCACCGCCCACCAGCCCAGGTTCATCGGGAGAAACATCGATGCGCCCGCCAGATTAGCCGCGGCATGGGTGTCGATGAATTCCTTATGCGACCGGTTAGGATGGTCCCATGCGCCCATCCGCGCCCGCACGTACCACAGGTGATGATGAAACGTGCTCATTTCGAACAGCGCCGGTTTCTCCAGGCGGTTGGCGATCTCGAACACGAACTTCGACCCGTAATGCCAGGAGTTCTCGCGCCCTCCCAGGATATCCTCCCCGTCGAGCGCGTCTAAATAGATCATGTCAAACCCGCACTCGTTGAACGTGTCCGCCGTGTTCGCCGCGATCTCCGCCAGCAGCGTCGAATCGGCGTCCGGCGTAAACAGCCCGAAACACTCTTTGAGGTGATGTACTTTCGCGCCCTTCTCGTGCGCGGCGGCCTGCGTGCCATAGGCCCCGCGCGTGCATTGCGTAAACACGTACGGCGCCTCTTTGGAAAATCCCGCGTACACGATCAGCTCGTTGTCGATCTGCAACGTCACGCTGTTACGCACAAAGAAACCCGTCGTGGTCGACATGTGCTCCGTCGACTCCTCGACCGGCACCTCGGCCGCCTCGGCCGTCAAGGCCCCCGCCAGCGTAAACGTCGCATCCTTCCCCAACCGCGGATCCGGAACCGGCGTAACGTACGGCGTGTCCTTCGCGATAAAAAACGCGTAGGTATGCAGGCCGGCGGCGATTCCCGCCGCGTGCAGCCGGTCGATGACCGCCTTCACGCTCGCGCGGCCATTCGGAAACAGGTCCGGGTTGGGCCGGTAATCGCCGAACCGCAGCGACCCGCCGGTGTGGAAATCCACCTGGTTCAACCCGAGCCGCTTGACCAGCGCCACCCAATCATCCACCGTCTGCTCGGTGCACTGCCCGAAATCGAACAGGTACGAGCCCCGGTTGATCGCCCCGTCCAACGCCCACGGACCGCCGATGTCCGACCGCGGAATGTCCTCCGCCGCACTCACTACCGTCTTCATCACGTCGCGCAAGTGCGCCTGCGGACATCCAATGACCGCGATCTCCGCTCCTTCCATGCCGAACCGGGGGTAGCATGTCGCGCGAAGACGCTTGTTCGGACCCGGAATCTCCGCTACATCGGTCCGGAGATTCAGCGCCAGCACGCAACACGCGAACGGCTCCTCAAAGGTCCCCTGGAGCGACAGCGGCACATTGAGAAACGTGAGCTGCTCAATACCCTCTCCCGTCACAGCGTCCACTTCCAGGAGCATGTGCCGCGCATGCATTGTCACGCGCACGCGGGCCTCCACGCCGCTGTCCCCGAAACCCAGGGTCAGCAGGCCGTCAGCGAGCGCTGCGCGGCTGCACTCCGTCACGGCCCCGGCGCGCGTCACGCTGGCCGCGTGGCCAGGTTCGGCGCCGCTCACATAATTCGTCCCCGAGGCCTTGTCGATAAACGCCGCGTTTTGGCCATTCGGGGCAATTTCATACCGGAAACTCTCATTTTCCAGCACCACCGCCGCCCCGGTTCCGGGCGCCGCCTGCGCATACGCGCCCACCCCCGCGCAAACCAGCCCGGCCACGGCCAATGCCAGCGTTCGATGTCTCAGTGTCATGTGCGCTCTCCTGTACGTCCCGGCGGACCCTGTGCCCCCGGGCCTGCTCATTCCCCGTTGTTTTTCAGCGGCACGGGGTCAATCCGGACCCCGTCCCCGAGTTCGTTCTTGCGTTCCGTGATGACGACATCGCCGGGTTCCACGCCCCCCACGATTTCGGCCCATTCGTCATTCTTGAGCCCGAGGGTCACGGGAACCAGGCTGGCCCGCCCGCTATTCACCCGGAACACCGCCCACCCTTCGTCGTGTTTGAAGGTGGCCCGTTCCGGCACCGCAACCACGTTCTCGTGCCGTTCCGTGATCACCCGGATGTCCACGCTCGTGCCCGGCCTCAGATGTACTTCGCTGTTGTCGAACCCCACCAGGATCTTGACCCGCTGCTGTTCGATCCCGAGCGCCGAGATCTTCTTGAAGCCCGAGGGGTAGATGCGCGTCACCTCGCCCCTTAGTGTCTGGTTCCCGAGCGCCTTCCCGCTGATCTCGACCGGATCGCCCACGGCAATGCGCGTCACTTCTTCCGAGAGAATATCACTTTCGACCTCGATCGTGGTCAGGTCTCCCAGCCGCATCAGCGGCGTGCCGGCCAGCAGCACCCGCGAATCCTCGATGTATTTTTCCAGCACCACGCTGTCGACCGGCGCGCGGATCTCCGTCTTGCTCAGATCGCCCCGCAGGATCTCCAACTCCGATTCCAGGCGCTGAATTTCCGCCTGCTGCACGTCCCGCAGGTATTCGTTGTCGTCTATCGAGCCCACCAGTTCGCGCAGCGACAATTGGGCGCGTTCCAGGTTCTTCTCCGCCACCTGCACCGCCAGCTTCAGCCGTTCGAGGTCCTGGGTCAGTGTCCGGTATTTCCGTTCGGCCTCGTCGTAATCCGCCTCGCTCGCAATGCCTCCCTGATACATCGACGTGATGCGGCGGTAGGTCTGTTCCGCCGTCGTCCGGTTAATCTGGGCCGCCTCGAGTTCCTTCCGCGCGATGGCCGCGGCATCCCGGCTTTCCGCTACCCGCAACTCGGCGGACGTGATCTGTTCTGCTTTGGGTTTGGATACATCAACTCCCGTAATCCGCGCCCGCGCCTGTTCGATCAGGGCTTCTCCCGCCTCGATTCGCCGTTCAAGGTCATGCGGCTCGACGCGCGCCAGGACCGCGCCCTTCGTCACCTCCGCGCCGACCTCTAGCATGATGCGTTTCACCGTGCCCGGCACCGGCATATCGAGCGTGTACTCGTCGTGAAGCCGCGTTCTGGCGTCTTCCGCCACGTATTCCGCCACGTCCCGGCGTGTCACCTCGACCACGGCCACCGGCAACACCGGCCCCCGCAGCGCGATGTACGCCCCGGCGGCCGCCGCCACCGACACGATGGCACTGAGGATGAGGCGTTTGCGGTTCACCATCCGCCCTCCTACTCCCGTGATTTCAGCACGTCCACCACGTCGAGCTGATGGATGCGCCGCCGCGCGGCAAGATTGGCCAGGCTCACGAACACCGCGGTCATCACCACGGTCCACACGAACGTCGACATCTCGATATGGAACGGCAAGCGGTACAACTCCGTATCGTAGGCATAGACCAGCAGCTTGCACAAGGCCATCCCGAAGGGAAGCCCCAGCATACCCCCCGCAGCCGCCAACAGGAAATTCTCCCGGTAGACAATCGCCCCAACCTCCCCTTTCGAAAAGCCCAGAACTCGCAGCGACGCCAACTCCCGTTTCCGCTCTTCCAGCGAGACTATCGTCGCATTGTAAATGATCGCAAACGCTATCACCCCCGAAAACACCAGCAGAAACGTGTTGCTGATTGCCATCGAATCCTGAAGTTCGCGCGTGATGTTGGCCAGCATGTCCTCCTTCAGTTCCACGGCCGCGATCCCCCGGATGTCCTTGAGCGCGGTTGACAATTCGCGCGCCTCGCCCGCGTGGGTCTGGAGCAGCGCCGTGTTCAGCGCGAACGATTCGTCCAGCAGTCGGCTCAGGGCGTGGATGTTCATGTACGCCGACGAGCCCAGGTATTGCGACACCACCTGGCGCACCGTGACTTCCTTCTCGTTCTCACCCAGCCCCCGCAGCGGTTCGAGCACCAGCGTGGCCCCCGGCCCCACCTGAAGCTCCCGGGCCAGCCGGTCCGAAAGCACGATTCCGCTCGCGCCCACGCTCACCGGCCGCCCCTCCTGGTCCATCAGGCGATGCAGTTGCGCGTCTTCCGGAATGCCGATGACCCCGACCTCCTTCTCGCGCCACCCGGTCTTGATCCGAAACGGGTACTGCAACATGGGCTCCCCCGCGCGGACGGCATCGTAGCGCAGCAGGTCGCGCAGCGCGTGCTCGTCCATCTCTCGTTGCAGGGCCACGCGCACGTCTTCCCGCTGTGTCTCCGTGAACTGGTAGTCGATCATGAACTCCATCGCGTCCATGGTAAAGAAGCCCACCACCATAATACCCGCCGACACCATGACTCCGAACACGGAGATCCCGGCCCGCACGCGGTAGCGCGACACGTTGCGCATGATCATCTTCCACGTGAACGACAGGCGCCGCCACACCGCGTGAAACCGCTCGAGCAGGGTTCGGGTCCCGGACTTCGGCGGCTCGATGCGCATCGCCTCGGCGGGCTGGATGCGCGCCGCGTGCCGCGCCGCCGTCAGCGCGCCCGCAAGCGCAAACGCGATGCTGATCCCCATCGAGCGCGCCAGGATGTCCGGATACACCCGCGCCCGCAACAACGGAAACATGTAAAACCGCACGTAGATCTTCACCATGGCGTTGGCCAGCAGTTCCCCCGCCACAAAGCCTCCCAGACACCCCAACACGGCCAGAAACAGCGAAAACTGGATGTAGTAGCCCGATACTTCCAGGTTTGTATAGCCGTAGGCCTTCAGCAGCCCGATCTCCGTGCGTTCGTTGCGCACCATGCGGTTCAGCAGCACCAGCAAAATCAGCGCCGCGACCCCCAGAAAAATGGCCGGCGTGATCTTCGCCGACACCGCCAGACCCGCTATCTCGTCCGCAAAAAACCGTGCCGAAATCTGGTCGTCCCGCTCGAGTTTCGCGTAGACCCCATATGGCTCGAGCACCTCCTCCGCCCGATCCAGCACCGTCTTGACCGGCACCGAGCCGTCCACCGTGCCCACGATCTCGTTGCACGCCTCATTCATGTCAAAGGCGCTTTCTGCGAAACTCTGCGATACCCAGAGGATGCCGAACTTCTCGGGGCTCGGCACCAGTTCCTGCGCGCTGCGGATCATCATCACGTATTCCGGCGACAGCCCCAGCCCGACGATCCGCAGCGTGTGTTTGCTGTCCTCGATGGTCGCCCGGATGCTGTCCCCCAGCGCGAGATGATTCGCTTTCGCGAATCCCTCGCTCACGATCACCTCGTTCATGGCACTCTTGTCAAAATACCGGCCCGACAACAACGCGACATCATTGAGCACCGGCTCCGGATTGTCCGGCATCGACACCATCCGGCCCGTGCGCGGCTCCTCCTCGCCCGGCACGTCAAGGCTGACGTCCTTGACGATCCGTCCCCGGGCTTCGTGCACGCTGTCGAGCCCTTCAATCTTGAATACGGCCGTCATCGGCGCCTGTTCAAACATGAGGAAGAAGTCGGCGAGCCGGTATTTCTCGTAGTAGGTATCCCGCGTAAGTTCCAGATTGCGGTGTGCCGACGCCAGGCTGATGTAGGTGGCCGTACCGCACGTGATCACCGCCGCGATCGCCAGGGCCTGTCCCCAGTTCGCGCGCAGGTACCGGACCAGCTTCTTGTGCAGCACGTTCACGTCACGTCACCATTCGATCTCGCTCGGCGTCAGGCGTTCCGCGTTCTCGATAATCTCCCGCACATGGCCATCCATCATTCGAATCACCCGGTGCGCCATCCCGCCGATCGCCGCGTTGTGCGTAATGACGATCACGGTCGTGCCGGTCGCCTCATTGATGTGCCGCAACATCTCCAGCACCACCTTGCCCGTCTCGAAATCCAGTGCGCCCGTCGGCTCGTCGCACAACAGGATCTCCGGCTGCTTGGCCACCGCCCGCGCAATCGCCACCCGCTGCTGCTCGCCGCCCGACAACTGCGACGGGAAATGGTCGCGGCGCGCCTCGAGGCCCACCAGCCGCAGCGCCTCCCGCGAATCCATCGGGGAGACTGAGATCTCCGTCGCCATCTCCACGTTTTCCTGTGCGGTCAGGTTGGGCATCAAGTTGTAAAACTGGAACACAAACCCAATGTGCCGGCGCCGGTACCGGGTGAGCTGCGATTCGGAATACCGCGAAAGCTCCTCATCCCGGAAAAACACGCGCCCGTCCGTCGGACTGTCGATCCCGCCGATGATGTTCAGCAGCGTGCTCTTGCCCGACCCGCTCGGGCCCAGGATCACCAGAAACTCGCCCGCGGACACCTCGAGCGACACCCCGCGCAGCGCGTGTACCGTCACCTCGCCCATCGGGTAGTTCTTGGTCAGCCCCTCGACCCGGAACAGGGCGACCTCTTGCGCGTTATCCGCCATCGGCCCTCTCTCGAATCGTCCCGTCTCCTGAATACCGCCCGGAACGGCCGTGTATTCACCCACTCCGCGCCCGCCCATTATCATCCAACCCGCATCCCGTCCACCACATTCCGGTTTCTGCTATTGTCTTTCCTGGTTTCTCAACCAAACGCTGGAGGTGCCCCATGAGCCACTCGCTGCTGATTTGCCTGCCCCTGGCCCTGTGCGCCGCGGACCTCCCCGAACCCAGGAGCGACATGGGCAGTTTCTATCCCATGTTGAACAGCTACGCCGCGCAGTCCACCTTCCCCCTCTCCTTCCTGGCCCAGGACTGGCCGGACCCGGAGGCCTGGCGACAGCAGGGACGCGCCCGCATGCACGAGCTGCTCTCCTACACGCCGGAGCCTGCCGCGCCCGACCCCGAACTCCTGGAATCCGTAAAGAAAGACGGGTACACGCGCCACCTCGTCCGCTACACCATTTCGGCCGGGCGCAGCACCGAGGCCTACCTGCTCATCCCCGACGGACTCGCCGCCCCCGCGCCCGCCATCGTCGCCCTTCATTGCCACAGCGGCTTCTATTACAGCGGAAAAGAGAAGATCACCGAGACCGAAAATCCCGTGCCCTGCCTCCAGGAGCTCATCAACACCACCTACGGCGGCCGCCCTTTCGCCGATGAACTTGCCCGCCGCGGATTCGTCGTCCTCGTACCCGATGCGTTCTATTTCGGCGCGCAACGGCTCGACGTCACGCAGATACCCCAGCGCTTCGCGGAATCCCTGGCCGGCTGCGCGCCCGGAAGCAACGACTACGTGCAGAAATTCAACCCCATCGCCGCACGCCACGAAGACCTCATGGCCAAGACCATGTTTGCCGCCGGGACCACCTGGCCCGGCATCCTGTTCCAGGGCGATCGCGCCAGCGTCGATTACCTCGTCACCCGCCCCGAGGTCGACCCCTCGCGAATCGGCTGTATCGGGCTCTCCATCGGCGGATACCGCAGCGCGCACCTGTTCGCCCTCGATCCCCGCATCACGTGCGCCGTGGTCGCCGGATGGATGACTACCTACAGCGCGCTCCTCTACGACCACATCCATTCCCATACCTGGATGGTCTACGTCCCGCGCCAACACAATTCCCTCGACCTGCCCGACGTCGTCACGCTCAACGCCCCCAACCCCCTCATGGTCATCAACTGCCTGAAGGACTCCCTCTTCACGCTCGAGGGCATGCAGGCCGCCGAATCAAAAATCGCCGCCGTCTACGAAAAAATGGGCGCCGGCGACCGCTTCGTCTGCAACTACTACGACGAACATCATTCCCTCAAAATCCCCGCGCAGGACGATGCCGTCGCCTGGTTTGAGAAATGGCTCCGGCACTAGATCGTCAGGACAGCGCAGCATCCGTCGTTCGGCTCGTGCGGGCACGATGAAGAACACCACGCTTCAGGATCGCGGGTGAAAATCCTTGTGAGCCCGGCTCAAGCGGTCCACGCTGACGTGCGTGTAGATCTGCGTCGTGGCCACGTCCGCGTGCCCCAGCATTTCCTGGACCGCGCGCAGATCGGCCCCGTGATCGAGCAGGTGTGTTGCAAACGAATGCCGCAACATGTGCGGCGTCACGTTCTGGCGGATGTTCGCGGACTGCGCTGCGCGTTTCACCACCTGCCACACGCTCGTGCGGCTCATCCGCCGGCCCCGTGTCCCCAGGAACAGCGTGTCGTCGAGCACCTTGCCCTGCGCACGCACCGGCAGATACGCCTGGATCCGCGCGATCGCCCGCCCCCCCAGCGGCACGATCCGCACTTTCGAGCCCTTGCCCCGCACCCGCACCATCGACTCCTCCAGCGACACCTCGCGCAGGGGAAGGTTCGCCAGTTCCGAGATGCGTAATCCGCACGCGTAAAACAGCTCCAGAATCGCCGCGTCCCGGAGACCCTGTTTACGCGACAGGTCGGGCGCGTCCAGCAACCGCTCCACTTCCAGCGCGGAAAGCACATGCGGCAACGCCCGGATCAGCCGGGGGGAATCCATGCCTTCGGTCGGGTCCCGGTCGGCCAGACGCTCATCCCGCAGGAAGCGGTGAAAGCGCCGGATCGCGCTCAGGTGCCGCGCCGCCGACCGCGCGCTCAGGCCGCTCTTCCGCAGCGCGATCAGATGCCCCAGCACGTGATCCCGCGTGATCTGGTTTGGCTCCGTCACCCCATTCTGTTCGAGATGCGCCGTGTACGCCCCCAGATCGCCCGCATACGCGGCGAGCGACTTGTCGGCAAGCCCGGATTCAAAAACAGACGCCTCCAGGAATTGATCCAGAAGGCGTCTGAGCTGTCCTGATGCTGTCATGCCGTTCCCGTTTCCGCTCATGGTGGCCCATCGCGATGCGGGAATCCACGCGCTGCTATTTCTTCGCGATATCGTCCGCCGACTCGATTACGCGCGCAATCACGCCGTACTCGAGGGCCTCCTCCGCGCTCATCCAGAAGTTGCGGTCGCTGTCTTCATACACTTTCTCGTACGACTGGCCGGTTTCCTGCGCGATCATCTCGTTGAGACGCTTGCGGATCTTCATGATCTCCTGCGCTTCAATGCGAATATCCTTCATTTGGCCGGCCGCGCCCCCGCTGGGCTGATGCAGCAGGAACCGCGTATGCGGAAGCGCCAGCCGGTTCGTTTTCGGCGCGCCAAACAGGATCGGCACCGCAATGCTCGCGACCCATCCCGCTCCAATGGCAATGATCTCCGACTTGACGAACCTCATCACGTCGTGGATCGCCAGACCCGCGTCCACATGCCCTCCCGGCGACGTGATAAACATCCGGATGGGGTCCTGATTCTCGCCATCCAGGATCAGCAGCTCCGTAATGACCCGTTCGGCCAGATCCTCGTCTACCGTTCCCGAAACCAGGATCGTGCGGGTCTTCAGCAGCCGGGTCATCAACGGATCAACAGGCGGTTTCTCGATCGGTTCGTCATTACTCATCATAACTCGTGCCTCATCGTTGTTCGTCATGCGAAGGCGTATTGTGCCATTCGCCCGCAAACCAGTTCAAATGCCCGATTTGAGTCCGCCCCGCGGAAACGCCTCAGGATGCATTCCCCATTCCGGTCGTTTATACTCCGGCCAGGGCGATCCGCGGCGCCCGGGGCCGCCATGGCAACCGCGCCCGAGGAACGATCCCATGATGTCTATCCTGCCCACTCTACAGCGACGCACGGCCGCCGTGGCTCTCGCGGCCGCCGTGCTCGCCCTGACGCTTCCCCCGGCAAACGCCGCCGAGCCCATCGATATCGGTTCGCGCCTCGAACCCCTCTGGGACCCGTTGCTGATCGAATCCATGGACGGCGTCCGGCAACGCCTCCACGAGCCCGTGCCGCGCGATATCGCCCTGACTACCGATGCCCCCTGGGAAGGCAACATCTCGTGCTATTTCACCGTCTTCGAAGACGACGGCCTGTTCCGCATGTACTACCGCGGCGCCAATTTCGATCTCAAGACCAACCAGGCCGGCGGCCAGCGCGTCTGCTACGCCCTCAGCGTCGACGGCATCCACTGGACCAAGCCCGAACTCGGCCTCTTCGAATTCGAGGGCTCGACCGCCAACAACATCGTCTGGGAGGGCGAGGGCGTGCACAATTTCTCCCCGTTCAAAGACGCCAATCCCGCGTGCCCGCCCGAGGAACGCTACAAGGCCGTCGCCAGCGGCCCCGACAAGGCGCAGCTCCTCGCGTTCCGATCCGCCGACGCCGTGCATTGGGAACTGATCCGCGAGGAACCCGTCATTACCATCGGCGCGTTCGACTCCCATAACCTCGCCTTCTGGGACGCGTACCGCCAGCGGTACGTCGAGTTCCATCGCGGTTTCACCGACGGGGTACGCGCGATCATGACCTCGACCACCAGCGATTTCCTCAACTGGCCCGAACCGCAGTGGCTCCAGTACACCGAAGGCACACCCGCCGAACATCTCTACACCAACGGCATCACGCCGTACCACCGCGCCGCCCACATCTTCATTGGCTTCCCGAAACGCTTCCGGCCCGACCGCGACCTCAAAGTCCATCATTATCCGGGCATATCGGATGGCCTCTTTATGACCAGCCGGGACGGACTGCTGTTCCACCGCTGGCGCGAGGCGTTTCTGCGGCCCGGCCCCGATCCGACGCGCTGGGTCAACCGCAACAACATGATCGCGTGGGGCGTCATGCAGACCGATTCCGGAGACCCCAACCTGCCTCCTGAGCTCTCGATCTATGCCACCGAAGGTTATTATGTCGGCCCCTGCGAACTGCGCCGCCACACCCTCCGGCTCGACGGATTCGTCTCCGTCAACGCCCCCGCGAGTGGCGGCTCTTTCACGACAAAAATCCTGACCTTTGCCGACGGGGAAGATGCGCCCCTGCCGGAACGTGCCGCCGCATCCCTGCCGCTCTCGTTCACGCAGGACAGCCCCATCCGCGGAAGCCAGTCCCTCGTATTCACTTCACCGCAGATCGTTAAGCTCCCCAACACGCAACAGCTCGGCGCCCAGGCCACGTTCGCCGCCGTGGTGCGCGATGTCCCCGCCGGCCACCGCCGCATCTTCTCCGCCTACGACGGCGGCGGCATTGACGCCATGCAGAACGAACTCATCTTCGACTGCAACCCCGCCGGAGCCATCGGCGACTCGGAAACGGGGTTCCGTTTCTACTACAACACCCGCGTCGTCGAAGCCCCGGCCGGCGCCATCCCCCCATGGGCCGGCGACAGCAATCCGCACCATCTCGCCGCCACCTACGATGACGGCGTGATGTGCCTGTATTTCGATGGCAGGGAAGTGGCCCGCAGCGGCGAACCGGGACTTGGCCCCATCGAACTCCGCCACGGCGACCTCCAGTTCGGCGAAGACTACCCACCGGCCGCGGTCACCAACGAGCCCTTCATCGGCGTCGCCGACGACATCCTCGTTGTCCGGCGCGTGCTTTCACCGGAGGAGATCCAGCGCCTGGCCGCTGAAGGCGCCGCCGCGGTCTTCGGAGAGCCCGCCAGCGAAAACGGCATCCTCTATACCGCCGAAGGCGATGACGGCGCACACCTCACCAACGCCTTCACCGGCAGCGATGCCGGGTTGCCGGTTCGGCCCGAAGCCGCCCGGACCAAGCTCCTCATCAATTACGCTACCTCCGCCAGCGGAAGCCTCTGGTGCGAAATCCAGGACGCTTCCGGCAACCCCATCCCCGGATTCACCCTCGCGGACTGCGACGAGATCTATGGCGACCACATCGAACGGGTAGTCACGTGGGGAGGGAAGGCCGAGCTGAGCGATCTCGTGGGCACGCCCGTCCGCCTGCATGTCAAGATGAGCGACGCGGACCTCTACGCCATTCGATTCCGTTAGGCGCGGCCCCAACGCCGGATGAAATCCCGGCAGGACAGGAAGGCGAGGGCGCCGGACCGCCTCCAGCGCTCGGGGCCCTCGTCCATCGGTCAGGCTAGAGCTGCGAACACGCCGCCGGGTTCAGGACGATATTCGTAATCCCGCTGACGATCTCCCGGTCGGCATATTCCGGCCGGGCGCGCAGCGCGAGCCATTTCGGATCCGCGCGGAACGCATCCCACGCCGCCTGCTGCGCATCCGGACTTTCGAATCCCAGCATGTAGGTCAGATTGGGCATGTGCGCACCGAGCACCGATTCCCCGAAAAACACCGGCGTCAAACCGGTCTTGCGGAAAATGGCGATCTCCGCCGTGTTGAACATCTCGATCTTCTTCTGGCCCGTCTTTACACTCGAACTCTCGTATCTCCGCAATTGAAATACCCGCGTTGCGGACTCCGCCGGCCGCTCCAGTTTCGGCATCCCCGCAAACGCCTTCAACAGAAAGCTTTCCATGCGTTTGTACGCTGGATTCGCCGCCGGCGCATCGAGAAACGCCGCACCGGCCGCCAGGAACGCCGCATCCGCCAGCAGGCGCTCCGTGAGCGAGCCCACCGACTCCAGCGACGCATGCGGCAGCAGCACGTACACCGGACTCAACGCGTCCGGCGCCACAAACACCCCCACCGGATTCACCCCGAGCCGGTTGCAGGCCGGGATCGCCGCATCGCCCCAGTACGCCAGCAACCCCGTCCGCTGCGCCTCCGTTTCCACCTCGTACGCGCGCAACTCATACCATTCGCGCGCCGGCGTCTCCCCGGCGGCCCACGCGGCCTCCCCTGCCGCCATCACCCCCGCACCCGCGGCGGTCATCGTCAGAAACGAACGTCGTCCCATCATGATCAGGCTCCTTTCGGTATTCACGCCGGTTTTCTGCCGACGGCCCGGAAAAACGTGTAGCAAAACGCGCCATCGGGGTGCGTCTTTATTGCCAGAATATCCTCGACCCCTTTTCGAAACACCGCGGCGTCCAGAAGACCCCGTGCGATCACCTCGGGTTCAATCCCTCGCAACATGCCGACAATGGTGTCTTCCACGAACCCGTTCATCATGTGGGGAAGACTGGGATCACAGTAGATCCGAATCGGATCGATGCGCACGTCCTCAAAACCCGCGCGCGCCAGCACGGAGTACATTCGGCGTCCGATCAGGCTGTCCCCGCCGAGCAGCGCCTGCAGTTTCGGCAGGCAGGCCCACGCCGCAAGCGCTTCAGGCGTCTCGGGGTAAAAGAAACAGGAGCCGTGATCGCCCTCGATCGACGTGATTGTTCCGCCTGGTTTCAGCACGCCCAGGAGATTCTCCAATGCCCGGCCGGGACGGTCCAGATGCTCGAGCACGAAACAGGCAAAGACATGATCAAACGTCGCGCCCGGGAACGGCAGCGCATAGAGATCCCCCGCCAGAAACGGCAGCCCCGGATTCTGGCCCATGGCCACCCGCACCGACGCCGCCGAGATGTCCGCGCACACAAACCGCGTCCCCGGGTTGTTCGCAACGAGGAACTCGGTCTGCGCGCCGACGCCGCACGGGGCCTCCAGAACACAAGCCCCCTCGGCATACCGCACATCGGCGTGGAGCAGGTCCCTGAGCGCGCGAGCGGAATTGCGAAGCCGCCCCGCCTCATAGTCCGAATATCCGTGCACGTAATCCATTTCTGCCAGGATCCGAACCGCCCTTGGAATTGCCCATGGAGGATCCGCCTGATGGACGGACCCCGCGCCACTCCCACTGTCCTCGCCTGTCGGCAGGTTATCTGATCACCTTCTCCACCCGTCCCGATTTCTTCGACCGCGCCAGTGCATCGAGCACCTGAACGGGACGCAACACCAAATCGTGCGGAATCGGCTCCACCCCCGTCCTGAACATCCCGCAGAATGTCTTTACCCCGTTCAGGTACGGGCTCTTGTCCATGGGAAGCCCCGAGTGAATCGCCTTGTCGCTCCCGGTGGCCGCAATACCGAACCGGGGCGCGCCTTCCCTCACGAGATTCATCGTCACGATTTTCCCGTCGCGGTACAGAAGCTGCCCCGTGGAACCGTTGCCGTTCTTCGTGATCAGCACCGATTTGACGTCGTACCCGAAGGCCATCAGGGCCATCTCGACCTGGTGAATGCCATAGAAAAACACGCCGCCCCATGGGCTCTCGAGATCGCACGGACCGTACGTCGAGCCCGCCACCACGTTTCCGATGCCCTCCATGTTTTTCTTGAACTTCTGAAAACTCGCCTGCATGGGCACCACGCTGAACGACGTCACCGGTGCGCCCGTCTTCTTCGCCAGCTTCAGAAACGCCGCGCCCTCTTTGGGGTCGAAACAAAACGGTTTGTCGACGAACACCGGAATCCCCCGCTCAACAAACGGCCGCACCGCGGGCAAATGGTATTTCGGATGCCGGTGGTCCACCAGGACCGCGTCCACGTTGCCCAGCATGTCTTTCGGCCTCTTCACGATGTTGGGGATCCGGCCGGCCTCGGCGGTGTCGTTCGCGAATGCGGCGGTTTCCCCCCACAGGTACCCGACCGAGATCCCCTTCATCTTTTTCTCGACGTTGAGGATCGTCGCGATCGCCTTCGAATGCGAATTCTCGGCCCCGATGATGCCCAGAATCATGGCCCTGCTCCCCCATGGCCGCGCCCTGGCCGGCGCGCGGCGGCCCGGCCCGGCCTCACGCCAGTCTCAGATTCAAGATCCGGTTGGCGTTTTTCCACATGATCTTCTCGTACACGGTTTCACTGATGTGGCCCGCGTCGCGGGCCGCCGTCAGCCACTCCACATGCTCCATCTTGTTCCTCGGTGAACAATAGTCCAGCCCCAGCAGCAGCCGGTCCTGAAATTCGTCCATAAACGCGTACGCATGCTCCGGGTCGCGCTGCAGCGCATTCAAACCGCTGCCCGCCGACAAATCGCCGTGCACTCCCGGATACTCACGGAACAGGCGTTTCAGCACGCCCCCTTCCGCCACCCGCCTCGTGGGGTACCCGTTCTTGTCCGCAACAGTCGCGTCTCCGCTGATCTCCGACCAGATCCCGGGGCTGTGCCCGAAGAACACCAGGTCCGGGAATTTCTGCAAACACTTCTCGAAGCGGGGCAGGCCCAGCTCATCCAGCACGCCGTAGCTGTCCACGTCGGGTGTGATGGTGTGGAACGTCACCGGAAACCCCACCTTCTCGCAGGCCCCCAGCAGGCACTGCATCGGATGCTCGTCCCAGTACATGCGCGCCGTCAGCTCGCCCAGACCCTTGAACCCCAGGTCCCGGCACTGTGCCAGGACCCGGTAATGGTC
Organism: Candidatus Hydrogenedentes bacterium UBA2224; assembly: GCA_002348185.1. Taxonomy (GTDB): domain Bacteria; phylum Hydrogenedentota; class Hydrogenedentia; order Hydrogenedentales; family SLHB01; genus UBA2224. The sequence continues at coordinate 53,684 of DDYW01000217.1, forward strand.
CTCGACCGTAATCCGCAGGGGATCGTTGGGCAGGCGCGGGTCCACACAGATGAACGGGATGAACTTGCCCGGATACCGCGCACAGATGCCCAGCACTTCGCCCACGCTCTGCTTCTCGGCCGGGGCTTCCGCCGAAGTCAAGGGCAGGATCACCGTCATATCGATGCCCTTCTGCGCCATGACCTCCAGTTGCTGTTCCGCGCTCATGAACGGTGTTCCGCTCAACGGCGAGATGAGGCGCGGATCCGCAAACACATGACCATGAATGTCGATTCGCACGGTGGATTCTCCGGTGCCGCGTTTCCCTGGCTGCGCCTAGTCGCCCGAGGGGTATTCCTGAAGCCGGATGTTTTTGAACGACAAATCCGTCGTCGGGTCGTGCCCTTGCAGGTGAATTGTGCCCGCCGCGCCAACAAAACCCGCCTTGGCATTGCTGTCGTCCACCGGCGCGCGCATGTCCAGAAAATCACTCACAGCGTACCCGTTAATCCACACCGCAAAGTGGTTCCCATTGCACAACACCGTCTTATAGAACCATTCCTTTTCACTGGGGACCACCTTCCGGGCCGGCTGGATCCCGTACAGCCCGCCCGTTCCAAAGTCCACCGGGTCGTTCCGGTCGTCGCCCTTCCACTCATTGCGCACCTGCGACTCGTAGCCCTTCCAGAACACCCCCTTCGGACCCCGGAAAAACACGCCGCTATTCAAGGGTTTGTCTTCGCCCCTCGAAAAGATATCGAGTTGCAGCACGAAATTCCGGTACAGCCCGTCCGTCTCGATCTGCCCGTTGCCGTTTTTGATGCGAATCGCCCCGTCATCTACCGTAAACACCGATTTGTGCTCCGGGATGATGTTCCAGCCCGTCAGATCCGTCCCGTTGAAAATGGGTTTCATCGCGAGCGGGCGCAGTTTGATCGCACTCGCCTCGACCCGCGCGCCCTGGTACAGGATCCCGATATGCCCCACGGCGTTGCCCGGGGCGGAGACCGCAACGTCCTGGCCGTTCACCTTCGCGCTGACCGTGTTCCCCTCGGCGGTAATGGCCACCTCCTGCCAGTCATTCCCCGATTCGGGACCCAGGATCGGAATGATCACGCTCCCGTTCTCCGAGAAATGGCCCGAAAGCGGCGCCCGCACCACGACCCCGGTGGTCTGCTTCGCGGCCACGCGAATCTTCATCGTCAGTTCAAAATCGCCCCACTGCCCCGTCGTGGCAATCCAGCCGCCGAGCCCGCCCGTGCTCGCCAGCGCGCCATCGCCCGCCTCCCAGGTCGTATCCCCCAGAGGCTGCAACCCGAATAGCGTCTCCCCGTCGAACAGGTTGATCCAGCCTTCCGTGAAATCCTGCGCATGCGCCGCGCCACCTGCCAGAACGGGGACAACAACCAATCCCGCCGCCATCGCGGCACACATGATGCGTTTCATCGTTCTTCTCCTTCCGGGTTATCCCAGGGGGGCGGACCGCAACTGCCGCCTCCCGTACCATGTTTAACACAAGATCCCATCCTACACCTTCGCCGGCGTCCCCGCCAAATCCACCGCGCAGACCCGGCGCCATCCGGCCCGCCAGGTCCCGTGGGGCGCTTCCCCGGCTGGATTTCCGTCCCGGCTGCCGGTATCCTCCTGACCAGCAATCCCAAGACTCGACCCGGAGGAGGCCCTGTCCATGCGAAGCCATCTCGTAACGGCAACGTTTCTAGCCGTCGTGCTCTGTGCCGCCCTGGCGGCGTCTCCGCGCGCGGCCGAAGTGACCTTCCAATCCCTCGTTCGTGAGATGACTGACCTCGACGCGCTCGCTTCGTTCCCCGACCCGGCCTTCGACTGCGCCCAGTTCTCCAGCTACGACCGCCGATCCACCGACCCGGCCGTCCTCACCGACGAAAACTGGTTCGCCAACGGCGACCGCGGTCAGCACATCCGCAAGGAAACCCGCAACGGCGCCGACGAATGGGTCATGCTCGACGCCGAGGGCCCCGGCGCTATCGTCCGCATCTGGTCGGCCAACGCCACTGACGCCGGCATCGTCCGCGTCTACCTCGACAACGCCCCCGACCCCGTCATCGAACTGCCGCTCCAGGATATGCTCGACGGGGAGCACGCCCCCTTCCTCGCCCCGCTTTCCGGGGTGCGTTCGCGCGGATGGAATACCCACCTCCCCATTCCCTATGCCAGCCACTGCAAAATCACCGCAAGCCAACCGGACTTCTATTACCAGATCAACTACCGCACCTACGAAAAGGGCACCGAAGTCGAGTCGTTTCGGCCCGAAATGGCGCAGGCCGCCCAGGATCTCCTCGAACAGACCCGCCAGATTCTGGCCAACCCCGACACCCTCCCCCAGACCGGCCCCCGGGCAACCACCCACTACCGCGAGACCATCGCCCCCGGCGCCAGCATCGAAATGCGACTCGAAGGCGAGGGCGCGATCCAGAACATCACCTGCCGGGCCGACGCCCAGGACCTCGAACGCGCGCTCCGCCAGTGCGTGGTCTCGATGGTCTTCGACGACCAGAAGACCCCTTCCGTCGAGGCGCCCCTCGGCGATTTCTTCGGCACCGCCCCCGGCATCAACCCGTACAAATCACTCCCCTGCGGCGTCCGCGACGATGGCGCCATGTACAGCCAGTGGGTGATGCCTTACAGAAAATCGGCCACCCTGCGCATCGCCAACCACGGAACCGCCCCGGTCACCGTGGACGGCGCCGTGGTCTCCGGGCCGCGCCCCTGGACCCCCCGCAGCCTCTATTTCCACGCCAAATGGCGCGCCCAGTTCGACATCCCGACCCACCCCCGCCAGGATTGGACCTACGTCGCCGTCGATGGCAAGGGCCGCTTCGTCGGCGACATGCTCCATGTCACCAATCCCGTCAAGGACTGGTGGGGCGAGGGCGACGAGAAGATCTACGTCGACGGCGAAGCGTTTCCGAGCCATTTCGGCACGGGCACCGAAGACTACTACGGATACGCCTGGTGCAACAACGAGCCGTTCGTGCATGCCTACCATAACCAGCCCCGCTGCGACGGCCCCGGCAACTACGGCCATACCTGCGTCAGCCGCTTTCACATCCTCGACAACATCCCCTTCACCAAAGACTTCAAATTCGACATGGAGGTCTGGCATTGGGCCGACGTCAAGGTCAACATGGCCGCCACGTCGTACTGGTACGCCCGGCCCGGCGCGGAAGACGCTTTCAAGGCCATCAACCCCGCCGACCTCCGCATTGTCACGCCCCCGCCCCTGCCCGAGCCTAAACGCGTCGAGGGCGCCCTCGAAGGCGAAAAACTCGAGGTCCTCTCCGTCACCGGCGGCAACGCCACGACCCAGCAGAGCGCGACCTGGCCCTGGAGCGGCGAACAGCAGCTCTGGTGGATGGACGGCGCCCCTGGCAATGTCCTCACCCTCGCATTCGAGGCCCCCGAAAACCGCCGCTACGAGGTCCGCGCCGTATTCACCAAGGCCATCGACTACGGCATCATGCAGCTCGCGGTCAACGGCGTGAACACCGGCGAACCTATGGATTTCTTCAACAACGGCGTCATCGTCACCGAGGAAATTTCCCTCGGCGTCTTCAGCCTCAAGCAGGGGCAAAACACCCTCACCGTCGAAATCACCGGCGCCAACGAGAAATCCAATCCGAAACGCTACATGTTCGGACTCGATTACCTCTTGATCAGTCCCGTAAACGCAACCAACTGAACGCGGCCCGACACCCGTACGGCAGGTCGAGTTTCTCAGACACGCCCGCTCCGTCTGAGCTGCACCCCTATTCGCCGTCGACGTACGACGTCCCGTTGATCGCGATACTCGCTTTCATCACGCCCATATCGACCACCCCCGTCAGGTCGAGGGTGCTGCTCACCGCCGAGATCCAGCCGGTATCCTCGCTCACCTGCAGGGTGCCCGTCTCGCTGCCGCTCAACTGAAACTCCATCTTCATCATGCCCAGGTCTAGACCGTGTCCCGCCAACGGCGTGTACGTCGTCTTGAACTCCATGTTCGCCAGCCCGCCGCCCCGCTCCATGAGGGTGTATTCCGTCTCCGCCTGCATCGGTACCGGCATCATCACCTCGTACGTCCGGCGCCACCGATCACCCACGGCCACCGGCTCCGCCGGATAGAACCCCAGGAGCGCGTCGAGGTTCTGCCGGACCGCCTCATCCCCCGCCATGGTGCGGATCGCCGTGTTCACCCCTTCCCGGGCCTTATCCATCTGGGCCCCCATCATCGCGACCGCCTGCGGCGGCACCTGCTTGAACTGTTCATCCAGGACCTTCCGCACCTCCACCAGAAGCTGCTCCACGACCGGTTCCATGCCCGTCACCGACCGCACATCTCCTTTCGGACCTATCACCGCCGTCACGGTCGCCTCGGAAATCCCCTGGATGCTCTCCTTCGGCACCATCTCCACCATGCTGTCGAGCAGGTTCTTTCCAATGTCCGTGGTGACCACGGCCGTCGTGACCCCCTCCCGGTCAACCTGCTGCACCTGAAACGTCATCGTGGTCAGGGTCCGCTGCTTCTCCTCGGTATTCTGACCCATCACCTGGGTGATCGACGTGAGGTCCTGCGATTTCTTCAGCGTCCTGGACGCCCCTTCCGGAAGCCGAAACGCCAAGTCCGCCTTACCGCCCCCGCATCCCGGTGACAGCGCGAGCGCGAGCAGGCCCATTGCCACCGCAAACCGCCGCGTACGTCTCCCCATGATTCCTCTCCCCCTGGTTTGGTTCCCCGCGATCCGTTTGCCATGCCGCAGGCTCATAATATACCCCTCGCACGGAATCCGTATTCGCCCCGCATGACACACCGGTAAAGAACGGGGCTCTTGTAGCGCAGGCGTCTCGCCTGCATCCGGATCGCCCCTGCAAAACAAGAATGCAGCGAGACGCCTGCGCTACAAAAAGCAAGAATGCCGAATCCGCGCGCGACCACGGGTCCCCGTGCGAGCCGGATGGGCAGCCACGGGGGATTGCCCCTGCAATGGGGATCGGATGGGTTTCCCCGCAGACGCGACTACGCCCTTCTGTTCGAACCGGGTCCGACTCCGGGGAGCCCGAAGGGGTCCAATGTGAGTAGCCCTGGGCGCAGCCCAGGGATCAGGCGCACCATAACTATCCAACCCCGTAAGGGGTTGAACAAAAAACACCGAGCTGTTCAACCCCTATTCAGGGGTTGGGGTAGGGCCGCGCCCGATCCACGGGCTTCGCCCGCGGNNATTCGACACCTTCGGTGTCGGTCAGGGCAGGCATTGCGCGTCCGCCCCGGAGCAGCGCGCTACAAGAAGCAGGAATGCCGAATCCGCGCGCGACCATGGGTCCCCGTTCAAACGCAAGTCTTGTCTGCGCGCGGAACCGTTGCTAAAATCCTGTCCGTAGGGGATAGTGAAGCCGTCTTTTCCTTCAGTACGGTCTCCAAACCAGCAGACCGCCTGGAGGCAAGGGCCAACACCCGCCGCACCGGGGCGGGGATGAGGGGACCATGTTTTCCTCGAGACACACGCCGTCCGGAAATGACCATGACAGGCCCATCCCGGAATCGCACCGTTCGGCATTGCTCCGCGACGCCGCAAGACGCCGGATCGGCCAGTTGCTGCGCGCCGCGGGCCGCATCTCCCAGGACGACCTCGACAAGGCCCTCGCCATTCAGAAAGAACGCGGCGGCGAGATCATTGACGTCCTCTTCTCCCTGGGATGCCTCCAGCCCAACGAACTTCTCGATTTCCTCCTCACGCTGCCCGGCCTCGGCCCCGCGGATTTCTGCCACCTCGACATCGGCCCCGAACTGATCGGGCTGATCTCCGCGGAAACCGCCCGCGCCTGCCAGGTCATCCCCATCGATCGCTACGGTCGGACCGTCGTGCTCGGGTGCGCCACTGTGCCCGACGACGCCGAGCGCGAAAGACTCGAGGAAGCGGTCGGCGCGCGCGTGCAACTCCTCCGCTGCGCTCCGGAAGACGTCGAGGCCGCCATTGCCCGTTACTACCCCGAAGAGGTCCCGGCCGGCGAGTTCGCCGCCGCCTCCACCCGCACCCTGGAAGGACTGGGCGCCCCGTTGCGCCTGTCGCGCGTCGCGCGCCTGGTGCGCCGCCTGACCTCCCTGCCCGCGCTTCCCGAAACCCTCAACCAGGTCCGCGCCGCCGTTGAATCGCCCGACAGCTCCGTGCGGTCCGTGGCCGATATCATCGCGCTCGACCCGCCCATCGCGGCCAAGATCCTCAGCGTGGCCAATTCGGCCTTTTACGGATTTGCCCAGCCCATCCACGACCTCGTTCACGCCATCTCGCTCATGGGCCTGCGCGAAACCTACGGCATCGTGCTCTCGACCACCGTCATCGATCTGGTGAGCAAATGGAAAAACCTCGAATACCGCACGTTCTGGCTTGAATCGATGTGCTGCGCCGCCGCTGCCCGCATCGTCGCCCGGGCCAGTGGCCGTCGCGGGCTGCCCGGCATTTTCGCCGCAGGCCTGCTCCACGACCTGGGTCGTGCCGCCCTCCTCGAGACCGCGCCCGACGCCTGCGCCAAGCTCGACAGCGGTCTCACGGGCCACGAACTCCTCGACGCCGAGGAACGCCTGATCGGCCTCTCGCACACCGAAGCCGGCTACGAACTCGCCCAGCAATGGGGGCTTCCGCCTGAAATCGCCGCCCCGATCCGGTTCCATCACGACCCCATGCGCGCCACCGAAGCCCGGGAACACGTCGCCATCATCTCCCTTGCCGACGCCATGGTCTATGCCGCAACCGACAACTACGCCGAGAACCTCCACGTCTTTGACGACCACCAGGAGACGCTCGCCTATCTAGGCATCGACCCCGAAGTCACCGAAGCCATGCTGGCCGAATACCTGTCCCGCCGGCAGGCGGCGTTCGATGAAACCAGCGAGAATTCCTGAGCCACACGCACCGCGGCAACGCCCTGGCGTCCCTCCGGCCCGGCGCAGTGATCAACACGCGCGGCAATGGCCATACGTGAGCAGGTCGAATCTGCGCATTTGCGGGTGTGCTCCATATCTGACATACAAGAGGAAAATCCGGGACTGACCCAGGCATCCGGCCCGCGTGACGCGACAAACCGGGGTCCTGATGGCTTTTCTCTTTCTTTGCGGAGGACTTCAGCGAGATGAATGTGAAAAACCCTTGCGCGGGAGTCAGGGAAGGCTTCACGCTCATCGAACTCCTGGTGGTCATCGCCATTATCGGCATTCTCGCGGCGATCCTGCTGCCGGCCCTCGCCCGGGCCCGCGAAGCGGCCCGCCGCGCCGCCTGCGCCAACAACCTCAAACAGTTCGGGCTCCTCTTTGCCATGTACGCCAACGAAAGCCCGGGCCAACGCCTCCCCTGCCGCCAGATCGTCCGCAACGACGGCCGCCCCAGCCGCGAGTTCATCTTCAACGACTGGGCCCTCTACCCCGAATACCTGACCGACTGGAACCTGGCCTGGTGCCCCTCCTGGAAGGCACAGCCCGGCCCCGTCGAACGCTATGACGGCAAGACCGACCGGGGCAGCAACGGCAACGGCATCATCGAACCCGGAGAACTCGTCAAGGAACCCTACAACTACTGCGGCTGGCTCATTCTCGACGACCTCAATGTACTCGGCCATGATCTGCTCGCCCTCGTCGACCCCAATACCGGCTACGCAATCGGCTCGCCGGACGTCTACGGCCGATTCACCGAGGGCATGATGGCGCTCGGCCCCTTCGGCGAACTCGGACTGGCCAGCTTCTACTCGCACGGCGCCGCCAGCGACGACGACTACAACTTCGCCAGCACCTTCCCCGGTACCCAGGCCGGCGGCGGCGACGTCCTCTACCGCCTGCGGCAGGGCATCGAACGCTTCACCATCACCGACATCAACAACCCCGGCGCTGCCAATACCGCCGCATCCCGCGTCCCCGTCATGTGGGACCACGTCACCCCCGAACGCGGCTACGCCGGCCACGGCGGCAGCGGCATCAACGTCCTCTACCTCGACGGACACGTCGAATTCCTCCGCTATCTGGGCGTCCAGGGCACCCGCTTCCCCGCCACCGCCGCCCACTGCGTCTCCTCCGGCGCCTACAACCACCTCTTCGACGGCATCGGCAGCAACATCGCCTGGCCCTGAACCACGTACGAATGGGATCGCGTCCCCGTTCGAAAGAACCGTTTCCCCCTCCGGGTGGGAGACAGGCGCCCCCGCCGGTCATGTCCGCCCACCACCCTCTTCTGACGTTTATCCTCAGCGGCCACCGTATCCAGGACCATTTTGGTGACGTCAACAAAATGGTCGAGGCCACCATGTCCTCTGTCCACTGGGTCCACCACGTCCTCCCGGGCGCCCCGGACGGGAATCCCGTTGCGCGGTGCAATTGTGTACAATAGGAGCGGAACAAGGAGCACCGACGCTATGCGACACCTCAACCGGCGCGATTTTCTGAAATGGTCGGCCGCGACGGCCGCGGCGGGCCTCGGCATGCCGTCGCTGGCCCAGAACCCCGCCGAGCGGCTCACGGCGCAGACCCTCCGCACTCTGGGCAAGACGGGCATCCAGTGCTCGCTGCTGGGGCAGGGGACGGGCATGCGCGGCTGGAACGGCAACTCCGACATGACCCGCCTGGGTCGCAATGAATTCGTCCAGTTGCTCGAACATGGTCACGCGAACGGAATCACCTTCTTCGATCTCGCGGACATGTACGGTTCGCATACCTATCTGCGCGAGGCCATGAAACGCAGCATCAAACGCGAAGACGTCATGATCCTGTCCAAGGCCATCTCGCGGTCCCCCGCGCTGATGAAGGCCGACATCGAAAGGTTCCGGCATGAGATCGGCACGGATTACCTCGACGTGGTCCTCATGCACTGCATCACCGAGCCGGACTGGACGGAGAAACCGGAGTACCAGGCCTCGCTCGAGGTCATGCACGATGCTAAAGCCCAGGGCAAGATTCGCGCCGTCGGCTGTTCCTGCCACAACTTCGACGCCCTGCGCAAAGCCGCCGCGTCTCCCCATATCGATGTGATCCTCGCTCGCTACAATCCCTTCAGCATCAAGATGGATGACTCGGTCGAAAACGTCACGGCGGTCCTCAAACAGGCCCGCGAAGCCGGCAAGGGCATCCTCGGCATGAAAGTCGTCGGGGAAGGCCAACTCACCGGCGAGCCGGACAGGATCAGCGAGTCCGTCAAGTTCATTGTCAATTCCGGGGTCGTGGACGCCATCACCGTCGGATTCACGGAGCGGACCCAGATCGAGGACATGATCGGCCGGATCGACATGGCCACGCGCGCCTGACGCCGGACCAAACCGCGCGGCGGATCATTCGGGCGCCTTTCGGGCGCGGATCTTGATTTGGCGGGGAATGGAAGGTATCGTATCGGTTCAGGCTGGAACTTCAGGCCCAGAGAAGCTATTCTATTGGCGAGGGGGATGTGTATCCTTCCAGGATTCGGCGGATGCCCCCGGGACGGTAAGGCGTTAGTCAGCCGCATTTTGCGGGATTCAGAAAAAAGGGGTGCAGCAACCATGAAACGTGCGCTAATCGCGGTATTGGCGGGAATTCTGTTGGCCTCGGCGGGCTGCCAGACCAATCCCTTCCAGAAACAGGCGCCGGCGCCCCCGGCGGACCTGCAGTTCGAGAGCGCCGACGGCCGCGTGTCGTCCTCGCCCACCGTTCCGTCGGACGGGTTGCCGATGGCCACTCAGCAGCGCTTCTCCGATGTGCCGTTGCCCGAAAAATTAAAGGAAGACGCCGAGCGCACCTTCGTCTATGAGGCCCCCGGCCTCCAGATCGGCCGCACCGTGTATACCATACGCGCCAAACCCGCCGACCTGGCCCAGTTTTATGTGCGGGAATGCCCCACCGCCGGATGGAAGCTCGACAGCATCGTCCAGGCGGACGTGATCACCATCAACTTCACGAAACCGGACAAGAAACTCCGCGTCACCATTACCGATCTCGGCATCGGAAGGGGCACGGAACTGGTCTTGTTGATCGTTCCTGAAAAAACGCCCTCATGAGAAACCGACTGGCAGCGCTGAGCCTTCTCGCCGTCGCGGCGGTCATCTCGGGATGCCCCCAGCAAATACCCGAGATGCCCGAGATCCCCATCATCAACCCCAAACTCACCGACGAGGAACAGATCCTGCGCGTCCTCGACGAGGTTTGGCGCGGCATGGAGTCCCAGCGCATCTACCAGATCATGTCCAACGTCTCCAGGAGCTACAAAGACCGCGACGGGCGCGACTACGACGCCCTCGCCGCGTACCTTAACAAGGTCTTTGAAGAATATCGGAACATCAAGATTGCCCGCGTGAAACCGCGGATCCTCGTGCAAGGCAATCAGGCCCGCGCGGTGGAGACGTTTGGCACCATCGCCAAACCCGACCCCCGCTCGGAGTATCCCCCCATTGACCTGCACGGCCAGGTGACCGTCTACTTTGAAAAGGTCGACGGACGCTGGTTTATTGTCGAGTGGGGCTCGATTCAATAGTTCGTAACTCTGGACTCACAACCTGTCGGAAAGTTCCTCATTCATGGCAAAGAAACAAAAGGGCAGCCGGGTAAAAGAAATTCTGAGCACGTCGCGCGACGCCGAGGGCGAAATCAAGTCGTTCTGGCAGAGCGTCCAGGAGAAGCCCTGGCACTACGGCATCGGGGCCGCCGTGATCGTGGCCGCGATCCTGTTCACCGTCGGGTACCAACAGCACACGGCGAAGGCGAAACGGGAACTCTACACCACGTACGTGAAGGCGCTGGAAGCCGACGAGCCGGCGGAACAGGCCAAACAGCTCGAAGCCGCGGCGGCCACAGGCGCGGCCTCGCCCGAAATCATCTACATGCTGGGAGAAACCGCCCTGAAAGTCGGCGAGTACGACAAGGCCAAGGCCGCCTTCGAACGCCTCCGCCAGGAATTCCCTGACGCCAGGCATGTGCCCGATGCCGTGGAAGCCATCGGGTTCATCGCCCAGGAAAACGAAGACTACGAAGGCGCCCTGAAAGCCTACAATGAAATTATCGAGAAATGGCCGCAGAGTTTCGCCGCGCGCCGGCAGCCGCTGAATATCGCGCGCGTGCGGGAAGCCCAGGGCGATCTCGCGGCCGCGGTGCAGGCCTATCAGGACCAGACCTTGCAGTTCCCGGGCTCCAGCGTCGCGCAGGAATCCGAAGCCGCCCTGGCCCGGCTGCGCGACTCCCATCCCGATTTGTTCCCGGAAGAGACTCCCCAAACGCCGCCCGAGACTCCAGCAGCGCCAGCTCCCGAAGCGGCTCCGGCAGCGGAGGAACTTCCAGACGTCACGTCGGCGCCCAAATTGACCATTCCGGCTGATCCGGCGGCCGCTCCGGCCGAACAGACCGCCGCACCCGAACCGGCGCCCGCCGCCAGCCAGCAATAATCGCGCGCTTCAAGGCAAATGCGCCGGTATCAGGCCTCCGCTTGGACCGGCGCCTTATTGATTCCGAACGGGGACACTGAGCGCCAACCTGGCATGCTTGCTGAGATCTCATGCCCTGTCGTCTCTGCGGGACTCGGCTCCTTTGGGGCTGCAAAACGGCGCCGCCGCCGGCCAATCGAACGGGGACACGTTGTCGC
>DDYW01000127.1 GCA_002348185.1 Candidatus Hydrogenedentes bacterium UBA2224
GTTGGTGGCGATCGTCACCGCGCCGGGGCGCCCGGCCTGGGCGATGATCACCGCTTCGCGCTCGTGCTGCTTGGCGTTGAGCACTTCGTGGGCGACCTTCGCCCGCTCCAGGAGCTTGCTGAGGCGCTCGCTGGTCTCAATGGCCGCCGTACCGACCAGCACCGGCTGCCCGCGCTCCTGCCGTCCTTTGATGTCATCCACGACGGCTTTCCACTTGGCCCGCTCGGACATGAAAACCAGGTCTTGCTTGTCCACACGGATAGCCGGGACGTTGGTCGGGATGATGGTCACTTCGAGGTTGTAGATTTCCTCGAACTCGCCGGCCTCGGTGGCGGCGGTGCCGGTCATGCCGGCGAGTTTGTTGTACAGTTTGAAGTAGTTCTGGTAGGTGATGGTGGCGACCGTCTGGGATTCGAACTGGACCGCGACGCGCTCCTTGGCTTCGAGGGCCTGGTGGAGCCCGTCGGAATAGCGCCGGCCCTCCATCATGCGGCCAGTGAATTCGTCGACGATCAGGACTTCCCCGTTGTACACGACGTATTCATCGTCCCGCTTGTAGAAATTGTGCGCACGCAGCGCCTGCTCGACCATATGGACGAGGCCGAGATGTTCGGTGAAGAGGTCTTCGACGCCAAGGAGCGCCTCGAGGGCGTTCATGCCGTCTTCGGTAATCAGCACGTGGTGGCCTTTTTCCTCGATTTCGTAGTGCGTGTCCTTGCGGAGGCGGCGGACCACGTCGTCCACCTTGTAGTAGACATCCGTGCTTTTCTCGGGTCTTCCGGAGATAATGAGGGGCGTGCGGGCCTCGTCAATGAGAATGGAGTCGATTTCATCGACAATCGCGTAATTGAGCTTGCGCTGCACCCGCATTTCGGGGCGGATCGCCATGTTGTCGCGGAGGTAGTCGAACCCGAATTCATTGTTCGTTCCATAGGTCAGGTCCGCCCGGTAGCCGACCTGGCGTTCGGCGGTGCCCATGTCGTGCTGGATGAGGCCGGTGGTGAGACCCATGAACTGGTAGATGGGCCCCATCCATTCCGAGTCGCGCCGCGCTAGGAAGTCGTTGACCGTGACGACATGCACGCCGTTGCCGGACAGGGCATTGAGATATACGGGCATGGTGGCCACGAGGGTCTTGCCCTCGCCAGTGACCATTTCCGCGATGCATCCGTTGTGGAGGACAATGCCGCCGAGGACCTGAACGTCGAAGGGGCGCATGCCGACGACGCGTTTCGCGGCTTCGCAGACCGCCGCAAACGCCTCCGGGAGGATGTCGTCGAGGCTTGCTCCCTGGGCCAGACGTTCCTTGAATTCGCCGGTCTTTGCCCGCAGCCGGCCGTTGGTCAGGGCCAGCATCCGGGCCTCATGCATACGGACTTCGTCGAGCAAGGGGGCGACTTTTTTGAGCTGGCGTTCGCTGCTTGTCCCGAAGAGCGAACGCAACAGTGAGTTCAACATGTCAAACTGGCCTCCACACGGTCACGAATGGTACTATGCCGGCCCGTAACCATGGTTTTCTGCACACAGAGCGGATCATACCAGAGGCTTGGGGGCGTCACAACATAGGAGCACGGGCCGGAGACGTGATCGCGGTATACTTACTGACGTTGGGCCTTTCTTCGGCGGTGGTGGGCGCGTTCGTGCACGGCCTGTTATCGCGTCTGGGGTTCGCGCCGACGTTTGAGTTGAGCATCCGCGTGGCGCTTGGGGCGGCCGCGGCCTACGTTACGGTTCAGTTGCTCTGGGTCACGCTGCTCGAGGCGCTCAAACCGACGCGGGCGCGGAAGTTCCTGCTGGCGGAGAGCCTTTCACACCTTGCGGCGGTCGTGCTGATTCCGTTCCTCATGCACATCCAGATCCCCTGGCCTGATCCTGCGCTGGCCAAGGCGGCCCCCCTGCTCTTTCTGGGAGGGTATGTGGCGCTGCACGGGGCGCTAAAGCTGTTTTCGTTCTACACGGCGTTGTACAGCGAACCGTCAGGGCGGCTGCCTGTTCTGGCGTGGCTGGGGGCGGCGTGTGTGGCGGGCGGCGCTACGGCGATCGCCCTGCAGCAGTGGCACTCGGGGATCGAGGCTGCCCGGCCGGAAACGACCACGATGCCGGGTATGTACCGGGCGGGCGATGCGTATGCCGAGGCCCGGCCCATCCCGGAGGGGGCAATGGCCCGCTATGATCTGCCCATCTACGACAACCGGGGGATCACGCTCCGCTGGGCCAACCCGCCGGACGCCGCACCTGACGAGGCCGTGGAGCGCGCGTACGTGACCGTGGTGATGCAGGGCGGGGACAAGGAGCGCTATGAGGCCGCGGTGAGCCTGGCGGAAGGCGCCTGGGCGACCCTGCGGGTACCCGCCGGGGATATCCCCTCGGGCACGACCCGGTGCACGGTTTCCTGGACGCATACCCCCGCGCCCACCTGGATGCGCCTGCTGGGGTTCATGCCCGTGGTGCGCTCGAACCGGCAACTGCTGCTTTCGGGCCCGCTGCTGCACCGCACCCACGCCGGGCAGACGCCGCCCAACTTTGTTCTGATCGGCATTGACGGTTTGAGTCCCGGCCACATGTCGGCGTGGGGCTACGGCCGGCGCACCACGCCCCAACTGGACCGTCTGGTCCACAACAGCGTCGCGTTTCAGTACGGATACAGCCCCGCGCCGGATGCGCGCGCGGCGTATATGACGTTTCTCACGGGCGTCAATCCGTTGTGCCACGGCTACTTCGCCGGAGAGCGGGGACCGCTGCCCGAAAAGGTCAGGACCCTGGCGGCGCTGCTGCGCAATAGCCACTACGCTACGGGGGCGTTCACGGAGGGGGACTATCGCGGCGACCTGGATTTCGGGAGCGGATTTGAGAACGGGTTTGAGCTTTTTGATGCGGGGTATGCCGCGGACGACGCCGGCAGCCAGAGCACGGTCGACAAGGCGCGCACCTGGATGGATGAGCATGGCGACGTGGCATTCATGCTGTTCGTGCGGATCGGCGAGCTGGCCGACATGAAGGTGCGCGAACGCCTGGGCGCCCGCCTTGCGGACCGGCCCGGCGTTACAAAAGACGCCGAGGTGTACGACGCGGCGCTGGAATCAGTGGATGCTCTCGTCGGGGGTCTGATTCAGCACATCCGGGATTCGGAATACCGCGATACCACCTGCGTGGTGGTATTTGCGCCCCACGCGGTAAGCTTCGGAACCGACGGCAAACTGGCAGCCGTGGACGTGTCCGAGGAGGCCATGCGGGTCCCGGTCATTTGCTTCGCGCCCGGAACGCCCCGCGAAGACCGGGCCTACCCGGTGAGCCTGGAAGATATCGTGCCCGCCCTGTCGCGCCTGGCGAACGTGTCGCTGGACGATGGCGTGGACGGGAGGAGCTTTCTTTTTGGTCCCGTGGGGAAAGACCCGGTTTCGATGATGGCCGAACCGTTCTGCCTGACGGTGCGTTCCGGGAACTGGCGCTACGTATGGGAGCCCGGTCCTCCCCCGTTTGGAGAGGTGCCCATGCCCGGGTCCGGCGAGTCGACCCTGTACCGCGTCGGCACGTCGACGCGTAAAGTAGCCCTTACCGCGGAGCACACGCAGCTCGTGGACGAGTTTCAGAAACGGCTGGCCGAATACGTTCACTCGAGTTACCTGTGGCGGGGATTGAGCGCGGCCGCTCCGGAAAGCGTTTCGGCGTCCGAGGCCCCGGTGGGCGGGGAACAAGGGAGGTAGCATGGCAGAGCACATTACGCGAAGGATGGTCCTCAAAAGCGCCGCGGCCCTGACGGCGGCGGTTGCCGTTGGAAAGGGCGCCGGGGCCCAGGCGGCGAGCGACGCTGCGCCGGTCCCGGCAGACGACCTGGCCCGAATCCGCGCGCTCCTCGAGGGGAACCAGGCGGTCAAATGGGTGTTTGCGGGGGACAGCATCACCCACGGCGCCCTGCATACCTATGGATGGCGGGACTATCCGCAGTTGTTCGAGGAACGCGTGCGCTATGAAATGGGCCAGGAGCGCAACCTTGTGATTCGCACCGCCACCAGCGGGTGGACGATTGACCGGCTGAAGGAGGACCTCGATTGGCGCGTGCTGCAGTTCGCTCCGCAGGTCGCCTCGTTCCACTTCGGGATGAACGACTGCACGGGCGGGCCCGAGGCGCTCCCCCGCTTCCGCGAACTGTACCCGGACATCATCCAGCGTGTGCGGGGAGGCTGTGGGGCGGCGATCCTGATTCATACGCCCAATCCGGTGCTGCCCAACGCCGAGACCCGGCGGGGACCGCATCTGGAATCGTATGTCGCAGCCGTCCGGGAGGTCGCCGCGCAGACCCGCGCGATTCTCGTGGATCACTACGCGGCGTTCACCGAGTACGCTCAGAAGAGCAACCTCCACTACCTGATGAACGACCCGCTGCATCCAAACGAATACGGGCACCGGTTCAAGGCGAATCTGCTCTTCCAGGCGCTGGGCATTCATGACCCGGAAAGCACTGTGTGCCGGCTCTTCATACCCCGCTGAGCGCCGGGCGCGTGTTCGGGGCGCTTACGGCCACAGCACGGGGCCGGCTTGCCGAAGGGCTTCGTAGCTCTCCCAGATGTGCGCGAATACCAGGTAACACAGGAAGAAAAGCAGCGCGGTCAGGGCTGTCACTACCAGGGTGAAGGCGAGCTTGTGCAGGGCCGACATCCTGGGCGACCACCACGCCAGGGGAAGCGCGAACGCGCCCAGGATAAAGAGGCCGAGAATCCACACCCAGAGCGGTTCGTAGTACCATTTCGGGCCGCGGCCCAACCTTCGCCCGCAATGGCGGCAGTAGTGGTCTCCCTCCCCCACGTCGCGCCGGCACACGGGACATGCCGCGGACGCGTTCGGGGCGCTGGCCGGGTTTCTGGGGTTCGGTTCCACGGGAGATCCTCTTCGGGTACGGAGTTCGCCGCTGCATTCTAGGACACGGGCGGCCCGGGATCAACGAGCGGGGTCAGGGGCCGGGGAGAGCCAGGGGAACTGGCCGGGAAGCACGAGCAGGTGCGGTGCGCTGGCCGGGAACGGCGCATCGATCCGGAAACGCGTGTCACTCTCCACCTCTACCGAAATCTCCGGCGCGGGCTCGAGCGGCATCACCTCAACGGGTTTGGCGCCCTCGACGAGAATGGCCACGGTGTTGTCCTGCAAGATGCTCTGCATGCGGACGCCTTTCCGCGCGAACACGTTGATTGGGGGCGCGGCGAGAATGCCTCCCGAAAATGCCGGCAATTCGGGGCGGTAGGGCACGGTCCGTTCATCGAAAACAAGGGACGACGACAGGCACAACGGCGCTCCCTCCAGATACTGGATGTCGGGGCACACCAGCAGCGCTTCACCGGATGCCGGGGCGGTGTCCGTGCCGTTTGCGAGGCGGATCTGAGCGTGAAAATCGCGCAGCATGGTTCCCGCAACGCGCCACTGCATGATGGCGTGCACCTGCATGAGCATGAAGACCAGGCAGAGCAGGGACGTGCCGGCCACCGTAAGACGCCGCCACTTGGGATGGTCCATGATGCGGTGAAACAGGGCGGTCAGGCCCACGGTGAACAGCGCATTCGCGAGCAGCAGCTGCCCGCCGCCAATCAGATGGACCGGATCAATGGCGCGTCCGCCTCCAAACACCCTGACGGCGGGGATGGCCAGCAGGGCGAACAGGAGCATCGGACGCCGGGCTTTCCGGTAGATGAGAAACAGCACGGCGAGCACGGCTGCAGCCGCGAGCCATCCCAGCCAGGGGTGTTCGTGAAGGGTCTGGACGGTGCCGGGCAGGAAGCCGATGGGATACACGATGAAATACAACGGCCCGAACATGGCGGCCACGTCGCCGCCGTGCGTGAACAGGGTCGCGCGATGCAGAACCGCCGCGCCGAGGCCCACAAGCAGGACGGGCCCCAGGCGGGCCGCCCGTCTGGAGACGCCATCCGATGCAAGCAGCGCCTCGAACAGAGCGCATACAATAACCAGTCCGATATTCTCCGGCGCCGCGATCGCGGCCAGGGCAAACAACGGCGCCGCGAGCAGCAGCCACGCAAGCGAGCCCGAGCGGACCGTCAGCACATACGCATCCAGCGCGACCAGCGCCAGAAAACACGGCAGCAGATCGACCATGCCGCACAGGTTGGCGACCGATTCGGTATGCACGGGGTTAGCCATGAAGAGGACCGCAGCCAGCGTGCCCAGCCACCACGGTCCGCGATGTCCCAGCTTCATGAGGTAAAAGATCGCGATCATGCACCCGTACAGGAGGACGATGTTGACCGCATGATAGGGCCAGAATGCGCTTCCAAACGCGTGTTGCAGCGCCTGCCAGACCGGAGCAAGTCCCGCCGGCAGGTCCTGTGCGGCGTAATCGCGCCCCATCGGATAGATGCCGAGGGCCCAACTG
>DDYW01000018.1 GCA_002348185.1 Candidatus Hydrogenedentes bacterium UBA2224
CGACGGCCACCAGGCACGTCGAAGGGCGCTTGTACACCGGCCGTTGCTGAATGCTGTAGTTCCACGCATGCGAAATGCTCATGATGATGGCGTGCGTGCGCATCCATTGTGTTTCGTCTTCCGGTCGATACTCGCGGATCTCGATGTCCATGTCGTCTGACGCCTCCCCCAGCGAGCCCGGGTTATCCGTCCACTTCCCCGAGCGTCTCGCGCGCGCCGCTCACCCTGCCCAGCACCTCCGCGGCCTGCCTCAGGTTCTCGCGCGCGTCGTTGAATGCGGCATTGAGCCGGACCGCCCGCACAAACTGGGTGTAGGCCTCGTCGTGCCGCCCCAACTGCCACAGGATAACGCCCAGGTCGTTGAAGTTCACATCCCACGAGGGACAGACGGCAATCGCCTTACCCAAGAACTCCAGCGCTTCCTGAAGATGGCCGGATTCGAGGGCTTCCCGCGCGTGCGCGTTCAACTGCTGCGATTCCTGCACGGCGTCCCTGCGGCCGGACGGTTCCAAATCCCATTTGCGGGCGAAATGCCGCTGGTTTTCGGTCATCAGGGCGGACCACTGGTCGCCCACAACGCCCATGCCCAGAAACGTCCGGCTGCCGTAATGAAACACGAACGCGTCGCGGGCCATGCGCAGACGGTAGCCCGCGCGGCGCACCCGAAGACAGTAATCGTCGTCTTCAAAATTACCGAGACCGAAGGCTTCGTCAAACAGCCCCACCTGCCGGAGCGTCTCTTCGCGGATAAGCAGGCAGAAGCCGACGAGACGGTCCACATCCTCATACTGCCCCGCGTGATCGGTTGCGCGCCGGGCCGCGAAGGCGTTGATGTCGTCGAGCGAGTTAAATTCGAGTCCCGGAATGTGCTGCGGCCCCGATACGCAGTTGCTCATCGGACCCGCCAGGCCGATGTCGTCTTCGCAAAGCAGCGCGCGTTCGAGCACATCGAGCCAGCCTCGCGGGACGATGGTGTCGCTGTTGAGCAGCAGCGCATGGCCTTCGGCGCGTTGGAGCCCCAGGTTTACACCGGCCGCAAACCCGAGATTGGTTTCGGAATGCACCACGACCGCCCCCGGAACGCTCTCGAAGTACTCGCCCACGCCGTCCGTGGAACCGTTGTCAACGAGAAGAAGACGGTACGGCCGCCCGGCGCTGTGCCTGCGAACGGACTCGACACACTGCCGGCAGCAGGCGAGCTGGTTGAACGCGGGAACAATGATCGAGATCGGCCGCGCTGCCACGTCAGCCGAGCCTTTCCCCGACGCGCGGCCGCTTATAGAGGCCCGGCCACAACCCCGCGAACACGGTTGCCGTGTGCGCCGCCTCAACAACGAGGTGGCCGTGTCCGGTGGCGACACGCACAGGGTACGCGGCACGTGTAATGGTGCCGGGCGGGGCCTGGGACGCTTCGCCGTCCCAGCTCGTGCGCGAGACGTAGACCGTCCTCCCGCGGTGGGTGAAGCGCGCCAGCGAGAATGGCACGCAGGCGCGCACCAGCCGGTCCAGTTCCCGCGCTGGCCGCGACCAGTCGAGGTGGAGTTCGTCTTCCCGCAATCGCTTGTCGTAGGTGGCGGCCGCCTCGTCCTGCGGCGTTCCGTGCAGCTCGCCGCGCTCCAGCGCGTCGAGCACGTCCAGCACCAGCGCCCCGGCCGTCACGCAGGACTTCCGGTAGACCGAGCCGCCGGTATCGGTCTCGTCGATGGGAAACGCGTACTGCAGGAGGACGGCGCCCGCATCAATGCCTTCGGTCATGGTGTGAAACGTCACGCCGGATTCGGCCTCCCCGGCAAGAATGGCGGCCGTAAACGGATTGGGACCGCGATGTTTCGGCAGGAGCGACGAATGGCAGTTCACGCAGCCCCGGGACGGCAGTTCGAGCAGGGGGCGCTTCAACACAATGCCAAATCCCCCCACCAACAGGAGATCGGGCTCGAGCGCCCGCAGAGGCGCGAGTTCCGATTCGTCCATCCGATCGATATAGAAAACGGGAATCTTCGCACGGCGCGCGACGCCCAGCACGCTGGTCTGCGGCGCGAACACCGCGGCCAGAGGCGGCAACAGCCGCTTGCCAAACGCCGTCGCCACACGCCCGTTGCGCAACAGCGCCACCACCTCGTGCGGCGAATCAAGCATGGCGCTCAGCAGCGTGACTCCGAGCGGTCCCGTTCCTGCCAGGGCGATGCGCACGTGATCTCCTCCAGCGCGGGCGGCGTCAGAATGTCTTTTTCGTATCGAGCAACAGCGTCACCGGACCGTCGTTCACCAGGTGCACACTCATATGGGCGCCGAATTCGCCAGTCTCGACGGAAAGCCCCGCGCCCCGGAGCTGTTGAACGACCGCTTCGTAGAGTTCGGTCGCGGGTTCGGGGCGCGCCGCGTCCGAGAACGAGGGGCGGCGTCCCTTCCGGCAATCGCCAAAGAGCGTAAACTGCGAAATGGCGAGCACCGCCCCGCCCACGTCGACGACCGAGAGATTGAACTTGCTTTCGGCATCCGCGAAGCAGCGCAATCCCACGACCTTGTCCGCCAGCATGCGCGCGTCGTCCCCGGTGTCCTCCTGGCCCACGCCCAGGAGCAGGAGCAGTCCCTTGCCGATCCGCCCGACCACACGTTCGTCCACCGTGACGGAGGCCTCGGATACGCGTTGAATGACCGCCCGCAACGAATGGCTCCTTCCCGGCCATCCGCAGGAAAACCCCACGCAGCGCGGATGGCCCGATGCGGGGGAAGTGTAACAGCCTGTCAGAAGGGCGTCAAAACGGCGGTGTATTCTCGCCCGACGGATACCGCCGACAGCCGCCCGGGACGGCGTCAGGCGGGCACGGCGGCAAGCGCCCGGGCGCCGGCGGCGTTGATGCAGTCGATCATGCCGTCGAGTTCGCCGCGGTTCATGAATCCGATCGTCATTGCGTCAACCGTGCCGAGGCCCAGGACGAATTCGAGGGAATCGGACATCTTCGTGACGACGCTGGGGTCGCCCTCGCCGAGGATCTTCATGCCAAGCACGCCTTTGCCCGCGTCATGGATGGCCTGAATGACGGGCACCACCTCCTCGACAGGCCCGTCCATGTGGCTGTTGAACGGGTTGATGCGGACCAGCACTACATCGGCCCAATCCGTAACGGGGACCTGCTTCAGGGAGGCAAACGTGTGGCACGAGACGCCGAGGGCGCGGATATGCCCCCGGGCCTTGGCTTCGGAGAGGACATCCCGGGTGGCCTTGTACTGGTCGGGCCAGTTGTCTTCCCCGCCGCGCAGGCAGTGCATGAGCACCACGTCGAGAACATCGGTCCCGATCTCTTTCCGGAACCGTTCAATGTCAGCGCGGACGGTTTCCGGCTCGCGTTCCCAGACCTTGGTGAGGAGTATGACCTTCTCGCGGGGGATCGAGTTCTTGAGCGCCTGGTTCATGAAGGGATGGGAACCGTAGCGGTCGGCGAGATCAAAAAAGGTGATGCCGCGCTCGTAGGCATACTCGAGGAGTTTGACGAGCTCGCCTTCCGGGAACTGCGTCTGGTCGGTAATGCCGGGACCCTTTCCCCGGGTCCCCGTGCCGATGCCGAGAAGCGTGCACTGGAGTCCGGTCTTGCCCAGCGTGCGCACGGTGGTGGCGGTCAATGGCGTCTCAGCGGCCGGCACGGCCCCGGGCAATACGGTGGCCGCCGCCAGAAGGCCAGCGGTAGTTGTAAGGAAATCGCGGCGTCTCATGCGGTTCATTAATAGTTCCTCTCGCATACCGGCGGTCTCGCCCGGCGCGCCAAAACATCCGTGCACGGACCGGACTCTATTGCTCGTACGGTCCGATGTCGTCGGCGCTGCCCTGCGGCCGCGGGGTGCCGACAATGTCTGTGTCAGGCGCGCCGTCGGGCGTCCCGGTATCGACGACCGGCGAATCGGCCTTGACGCGATAGTCGCCGTTGTCCGCATCGATGAATTTGGGGTCGCCGGAGACGCAATGGCTCGCTCCGGCAACCTGGGCGTTGACCTGCACCGCGCCGGTGTGGAGCGTGCTGTCTTCATCCCAAACATCGCCGACGGCGTTGCCGAAGAACAGACAATTCTTCAGCGTGACGTCGGAATCGGCCGTGCCTTCATAGACGGCCACGTCGCCGTTCTCGAAGAAGATGGTGTTGACGCATACGGGGTCGCAGTCCCCGCCCCAGACCGGCGAACCGGCGCCCAGGCCGCCCGCCTGCGTCGCGGTCGTGTTGCGTGCGACAACGCAATTGGCGATGGTGGGCGAGGAGGCGTCCGCGCATCCAATNNCCGCCGCCGCCCGCCTCGTCCGCAACGCCCATGCAATCGTTTTCAGCCACGATGGTGTTGACGATAGCGGGGTTGGCGCCGACGATGCACAGGATGCCGCCGGCCCCGAGCCCGCCGTAGTTGCCGGTGACGATGCAGTTTTCGATGACGGGATTGCATTGGTACAGGGAGCCCCCTCCGCGATATCCCACGCAGGCAATGCCGCCGCCGCTGTCGTCGGCGCTGTTGCCGTACACGCGGCAGTTGGCAATCACGGCGGTTTCGTCGAGCCGCGAACAGTAGATGCCGCCGCCCGCGGTCGCTGGCCAGTCGTTCGGGACCACGCCGGATGCGTCGCCGCCCGTGATGGAAAACCCGTCCAGGCGGACGTTGGACTTCTGCTCGATCGTGACGACATGTTTCGCAGGCTGGCCGCCCGCCGCGGCGCTGCCGTCGATGATTACCGGATGGGCATTGAAATCCCGGTCGAACAGCGCGTGCTCGGTCCCCTTGAATCCGCCATACAACGCGAGATCGCTCTCCAGCGTGATGGCCTCCTCATAGACGCCTTCGGCCACCCAGATCTCGTGAATGCCCGCGCCGGCCGCGGCCGCGATGGCCGCCTGGATGCTGGTAAAGGCGTTGCTCCACGAGCTGCCGTCGTTGGCGCCGGCCGCGTCCTTGTCGACTCGCAAGACGGGCGGCCCGAACGGCATCGTGTCGGGCGTAACGCGCAGTTCGGTGCTGTAGGTCTGGGCGAGGCCGCGGTCCAGGAACGTGAGGTCCACGAAGAAGCCGGTCCACGTGTCCGCCGCGGTGGGGGTCGGCACGCTGGCGAGGTAGATGCCGTCCCCGTCGGGGTCGTCGAGGAGCTGGGAAGACCACACGGCGCCGACGCTGGCGTACCGGAAGTCGCGTATCGGCCCGCTGACGGTGGCGCTCCAGAGCCGCACACTGACCGGCACGGACGTGCTCTCGGTACGCACCTGGATCTCGTTGTCGCTGGTGACCTCCCAGGTGAACGACGGCAACGGATAGTCGTTCGCGACATAGGTGAAGAAGCTGATGAGGCTTGCGCCCAGTTCCGCGAGCGAGGAGCCCTGTTCGATACCGTGGTCGGTATTCGGCATGTAGCGCAGCCGGTTCTCGCCTGGCAGGTCGTGCACATAGAACTGTGCGGAATCCGGCAGGAAGAACTGGTCTCCGGTCGAGTTGACGATCAGTTTCGGCATGTCGAGGGCCCAGAGATAGGAATAGGGGTCGACGATCGTGAGCAGTTCCTGTCCCCGCTCCGTGCCGAACCGGTCGAAGACATCGAAATCGACGTAGTCTTGCACCGCGGTGGAATAGCCATCGTAGGCCTGGCGGTGGTAGTCCATCTGGGTCTGCATATCCAGCACATCGATCACGAGCGGCGCGATGCCCCGCACGCGTTGGTCCGCGGCCGCGGTCAGCCAGGTGGTCCAGCCGCGTTTGGAGGCGCCGGTGATAACGAAGTCCTGGATGTCGAAACCCAGGGTCGCGCCATATTGCTGCACGGCATCCATCGCGGAGACCGCGCTCTTGGCCATGGGCAGGAGCAGGGGCCAGTATTCGTCGCCGCCGTCCAGGTACTGATCGTACGTGTAGGCGATGGCCTCGTCCTCTTTGCGTCCGACGCCGTCGCCGAGAAACTCGAGCGGCTGGTTCGGCACGGTGGGCAGCAGAACGGCTGCGGCGCCGGTCCGCGCGACAAATTCCAGTGTGATCGCCTCTTCTCCCGACAAGTCAAAGGGATCGAAGTTTGGCCCCACGGAGTTGGAACCGCCGGAAATGACCAGAAGCGCGGTGTCGGTCGCGAGCACCGACGGCGCGATCACCACCATCCAGTGATGCCACTCGGCCGGTTCGACTTCTCCCGCCCGGAACGTCTGGGAATTGAGGTCGAGGATGTGCACGCTATAAAGCTTGCCGTCGTACGGCAGGGGCTGGGTGCTGAGCACGGTGTAGGCCGGCGGGCCGGAGTCGCGGATGTACCGTTTAAGTGTTGAAAGCGGCCGAACGGTGATGTAATCGGCCTTGACCTCCTCGTCGGAGCCATAGGCGTTGGTGACGGTGAGTGACACCGTATACGAGCCTGCGTCGCGGTACACGTGGAGCGGATGCTGCTCGGGACTGGTCTCGCCGTCGCCGAAGTCCCACGACCATTGGAGGATCGGGGAAGGCCCCGGCGCCGACAGGTCCGTGAACTGTACGCCCTGATCGATCTCCGCGTTGCGGTTTTCCACGGAGAAATCCGCGGTGATGGTGTTCTCGACGACTTCAATGTAATTGGCGGCCGTGGCGGTGTCCATCTGCCCATTCTCCGCCGTAACGGTCAGGGAAACCGTGTAGAAACCGGTCTGCTGGTAGGCGTGCACCGGATCAGGCTCGATGCTGGTTTCGCCGTCTCCGAACTCCCAGAACCAATTGGTGATGGAGAACGAACCGGGTTCGGATTCGTCCGCAAACGACACCAGCGCGCCCGAAGCGCCCAGCACGGCCTGTTGAACATCCGAGCTGAACGCCGCCTCAGGTCCATAGGGCAACACGGTGATGTAGTTCTGCCGGGTCCGGGTGTCTTGTCCATGGGCGGTCGTCACCGTCAGCGCGACGGTGTAGGCGCCCACGCCCGCATAGGTGTGGACAGGGCTCTCTCCCGTGCCGAGCCCGCCGTCGCCGAAGTCCCACGCGTAGCTGGTGATGGAACTCGTGCCCTCGTCGGAGATGCTCGTAAACTGGATGCTGTCACCCGGGTAGGCTTCCACCACATCCGCCAGGAAATCGGCGGTTGGCGCCACTCGGGCGCGGACGGTCACATAGTTCTGCCGGGTCAGTACCGCGGTCTCCTCCCCGTTCGATACCGTCAGGCTGACGGTATAGGAGCCCACCGCGGAATAGATGTGGGTGGGGGTCTGGCCGGTAGCCGAGGCGCCGTCGCCGAAGTCCCACGTCCAGCTATTAATTGCGGGAGCGCCGCCCACGGCCTGCGACAGGTCCGTGAAACGCAGTTCATCACCCACGTACACATCGTTGCTGCTGACGGAGAAGGCGGCCCCCACCCGCCGGAAGGCCTTCACCGGGATGGAAACCTGCGCGGCCCCCTCGGCCGTGATGATCACGCTGCCCAGACTCTCCCCCGCGCTCATGAGTGCGCGGTTTACGGTAACCTCGACGACGGCGGGGTCGTCGGGCCCCGAGCTGGTACCCGTGGACGGCGAGACCGTCAGCCAGGAGACGCTGCTTGTTGCGCGAAATTGGCCGAGGGGTCTGCTCGTGTAGTTCTTGCTCACGCTCAGGGGCAGGGTCGTCTCAGTAGCGCCAAAATCGAGCGACTTGGGTGTGACGAGAAGTGCCAGCAGCGTGTCCGGGGGTTCAGGACAGCCCGTCAGCACTGTGGCGAGCAGGACACCTGCCAAGACGGCCGCCGGTAAAGACAAGAATCGCATGCCCATGGATTAGCCCCCCCAGATTGAAAGCCTCCGCATTGTGTGCAGCCCATTGGGATGACACCAATACACACACTACAGTCGCCCACGCAACGCCATGATGCCAAGGAGAGGCGAAAAGGTCAACCGTTTTCCC
>DDYW01000092.1 GCA_002348185.1 Candidatus Hydrogenedentes bacterium UBA2224
TCACCAGCTCGCCCGAGCAGGCCG
The DNA here is from genome assembly GCA_002348185.1 of Candidatus Hydrogenedentes bacterium UBA2224. Classification (GTDB taxonomy): domain Bacteria; phylum Hydrogenedentota; class Hydrogenedentia; order Hydrogenedentales; family SLHB01; genus UBA2224. The sequence goes on from DDYW01000092.1 coordinate 25, forward strand.
GTAGCGCCACTTGCACCATGCCGGGCGGATCGCGGTAGTTGAGGGGCGCGCGACGGCGCATCTCGTCCAGCGTCTGCGTGTAGTAGGCAATTCGCACGTAGCGCTTTTCACTCCTCACCTCACGAAACTGCTCGAACGCCAGCGCCCCACCCGGCGAGGCCTCGCCGGGGAGGAACCCCGGGATCTGCCAGGTCAGGTCGAGCAAGGCGGCGAGGTTATGGATGTTGCTCTCGTGGCCCACCAGAAATCCCAACCGGACCGGCTGGCCGGTCGCGGCATGGCCGGGGAAACTATGGCCGTTCACCAGGATGGCGCCGATCAGCGACAGGAGATTAGAGCCACGCTGCTGGGCGATCGGCTTGGTCTTCTGGGTGAGATCCTGATCGAGCTGGTGGAGCGTCAACAGCTCGCGCAGGGTGGCATCGTGCGCGAGCCGCCCCCAGGCGATCTGATCCTTGGGCATGCCCTCGGCCGCTTGCATGAGGAAGTTCTCTGCCGCCGTGGAAGCATAGCCCAGGGGCCCGCGCAGCCGCACGCCGTCCTCGGTGCCGCCCACGATGCTGTTCGGCATGCCGGCTTCGCCACAGCTGCCACCGCCGGTCCCCCTGGTCGCGTCGGACGGACAGAGGACGGACTGCATCATGGCGAGCGAGGCGGCGTAGTCGCGCTGCACCTTTGCGAAGCTCCCGCCCAGGCGGGCAAGGACGGCCGTCCGGTTGGCCGCGAGATCCATGGGGCAGGACGCGGTCGGTTGCGGATTGAAGAGCGGATCGGGGACCGTGAAGTTCGCCTGGTTGCGCAAGGGCAGCTTGGCGCAGCGCGGATACATGCCGGCCAGGAGCGCGGCGCCCGACGTGCGTGTCCGCTGAGAGAGATCGGTCCAGGCTGCCACCGTGCCGGCGGTCGGGCAATCGTCCGCCTGGACCAGCCCGCGCCCGCCGTANNAGCCGGGCTCGACCGGCCAGGTGGGCCAGGCTGTTGCACTGTATTTGTCGAGCTGCTCGTTGGCCGCTGTCGGCGAGCGCACACCGTGCCGATTCACCAGGACTGCCCGTTCGATCTGCCAGCCCGGCGGCGTCGGCAGGATTTCGGCGCTGGCCGGCATCAAGGCGGCCAGAAGTGAGCCAACGAGGACGACGGTAAAGACGCGAATGCTCATGATACTCCCCCGGAGGCCGCACTATGCCGTCTCCGGGTCCCGCACGTCATCCATTCCGTGCTAGATTTCACCCCATGCCCGTCCAGTGGACGATCTCGCATACCGACCGGCTGGTCGTCGCCGTTGCCCGGGACAAGGTCACGGTGAGCGACATCGAGCGCTATTTCGCCGGCGTCACGGCGGACGGCGCGATGGGCTATCGCAAGATCTTCGAAATCACCCACACGCCCGAGGCGCTGAGCGATGANNGCCCAGCACGGCCAGGTCGGGCCGCTGGCGATCGTCGCCGCGTCCGACAGAAGCTTCGGACAGGCCAGGACCTTCGCCGCGGCCGCGACGGCCCGGCGACCCCTCGCCATCTTCCGCGAACTGCACCTCGCGCGGCAGTGGCTCGACGCCCAGCCCGTGCCGGATGGCTGAGCCGGAACCCGCCCTCCCTCGCGGGGGTTGAGCCCGGATGCCCACACCGTCGACGATCAGCACCAGCTCGTTTCGTGAGCGCGTCGGCGCGCTCAGGAATCTGCGGCCCTTTCTCGCGATGGTCTGGGCCACCAGCCCGACGCTGACCGCCGCGACCATCGCGCTGCGCCTGGTGCGCGCCCTGCTGCCGGTGGCGACGCTCTACATCGGCAAGCTCATCATCGACGACGTCGTGATGCTGGTGCAGTTGCCCGACAAGCCGGCAACCTTGCAGCAATGGCTGGATAGCGGCCATCTCAACCGCCTCGCTCTGCTGCTGGGGGCCGAGTTCGCGGTGGCGGTGGCGGCCGACGTGCTGGGGCGCATCGTCTCCCTGCTCGATGGGTTGCTCGCTGAGCAGGTCAGCACCAGTTCGAGCGTGCGGCTGATGGAACATGCCGCAACGCTCGACCTCGAGGATTTCGAGGACGCCGAGTTCCAGGACCAGTTGGAGCGGGCGCGCCGCCAGACCAGCGGCCGCATGACCTTGATGAGCCAGCTCTTCTCGCAGGCCCAGGACCTGGTGACGGTGGCGAGCCTCGCGGCCGGTCTCATCGTCTTCGCGCCCTGGCTGATCGTGCTGCTGCTGGTGGCGCTGGTGCCCGCCTTTCTCGGCGAAGCGCATTTCAACGCCAAGAGCTACTCGCTCGATTTCGGCCGCACGCCCGAGCGGCGGGAACTCGACTATGTCCGGCAGACCGCCGCCAGCGCCGAGACCGCCAAGGAAGTGAAGATCTTCGGGCTGAACGGGTTCCTGATCGATCGCTATCGCCGCCTCGCGACCTCGTTCTACGAGGCCAACCGCCGTCTTGCGCTGCGCCGTGCCGGCTGGGGCGGGCTGTTCACCACCATCGGCACCATCGGCTACTACTTCGCCTACGCCTACATCGCGTGGCGGACCCTGACCGGCGAATTCTCCGTTGGCGACCTCACCTTCCTCGCAGGCTCTTTCCGCCGCCTGCGCACGCTGCTCGAATCGCTTCTGAGCGGCTTCTCCTCGGTGGCCGGCCAGGCGCTCTATCTCGACGACCTCTTCTCCTTCTTCGAGGTCCGGCCGGAGATCCATTCGCCGGCCAATCCCCTGCCCTTTCCCAAGCCGATCCGCGACGGCTTCGTGTTCGAGGATGTCGGATTCATCTACCCCGGCGCCGAGCGCTGGGCGGTGCGCCATCTCTCCTTTACCCTCAAGGCCGGCGAGGTCGTGGCGCTGGTCGGCGAGAACGGCGCCGGCAAGACCACGCTGGTGAAGATGCTGTCCGGGCTGGTGCGGCCGACATCCGGGCACGTGTACGTCGACGGGCTCGACGTGGACCGGCAGCGCTTGAAGGTGTTGCGGAAGATCGGCGTGGTGCTGGAAGGCACGCGGACGTCGATCTGGCCGCTGACGCCGCTCGAAAACCTGGCGTATTTCGGCAACCTCAAAGACGTCTCGGGGAAAGTGCTCAAGAAGCGTTCGCATGAACTGCTCGATTTTATCGGGTTAAGCGACAAGAAAGACGTGCAGGTGCGGCGGCTGTCGCGCGGGCAGAAGCAGAAGCTGGCCATATGCATCGCCTTGATCGCCGACCCCGACGTGATCCTGCTCGATGAACCGACCACGGGCCTGGACGTGCAGAGCGCCCGCTCCATCAAGGACCGCATCATCGAGATGACGCGCGAGCGCAACAAGACGGCGCTGGTGACGACGCACGACATGGGCGTGGCCCAGGAACTGTGCGACCGCATCGGCATCATCAAGAACGGCGCACTGGCCGCATGCAAACCGACGGATGAGCTGCTTGATCTGTTCAGCGAACAGGTGTACGAACTCCGGCTCGACCGGATGCCGCCCGCCGGGACCCTGGACCGTATCGAAGGCGTGCTCGATATGTCGTTCGAGGAACAGGGGGGCGAGGTGCTGTGCGTGGCGGCCATCGAGCACGATTACGCGCTCCGGTCGAAGGCGCTGTACGCCCTGGTGACACGGCTTCGCGACAGCGGGGTGCAACTTCGCTCGGTCAGTTTGCGGCAGCAGAGTCTGGAGAATGTATTTCTTCGGGTCACGGGCGATCCGACGTTGTAGAAGGACGGGACCATGGGTTTTTTGCTGGTACTCAAGGCCGAGATAGTGCGCGGATTGATCATCATGCGCCGGTACTGGTTTGCCACGATCACGGGCCTGTTGATCAGCTACGGATTTCTGATGCTGGTCATTCTGGCCTTCGTGTCGAATCAGGCGGCCCTGGCGCAATGGTCGGAGAGCATTTTCGACAAGGTGGTGGGTTTCCTGGTGGGCATGCTGGCGATGGGGCTGGTCGGGATGTTCAGCCAGGGCCTTCAGGGCATGGCGCGGACCGGCGAATTGGAGCAGGTCTGCATGAGCCCGCACGGGCTGGTCACGAATTTCCTGGCGCGCTCGCTGGTCGCCGCGGTGATGAGCATTCTCACGTATACGATTCTGCTCAGTCTGCTGGCGGCGAGTCTCAAGGGGAAGATCCATCTCGATCCCCTGGCGACGGCGCTGGTGCTTGCATTGACGTACACCAACCTGATCGGGTTTGGATTCATGGTCGGGGGTCTGGTGCTTGTGTTTAAACAGACCGGCCAGATCGCCATGATCATCCGGCTGGTGCTGCTGATCATCGCGATCGGGTCCGAGGAAGTGGCCAAACTGCCCGCGTGGTTTCGCGCCATCGCGCACTGTGTGCCGATCACCGACGCGGCGATCTCGCTGAAATATGTGTTGATCAAGGGCCAGCACATCGATGGCCAGTTCAGCAGCATCCTGGTTCAACCGTCGTTTTATTACCTGATCCTGAACGCGGCCGTCTGGACCCTGATCGGCATCGCGTGTTTCCGGTATCTCGAGAACTGGAGCCGGGATCGGGGCACCCTGGGGGCTTACTGATGCAAGGCGCGGCGTTGCACCGATTCGAACTCAACGGCAAACGGTACGCCATCGATCCGGAGACGTGTTTCTGTTTCGAATGCGACGAGATCTGCTGGGATGTGCTCGCGCTGTATCCGCACACGACCATCAGTCGCATTGTTCATGAATTGAAGCAGAAGCACTCCGAGCGCGAAGTGTACGAGGTCGTGGGCGAGCTGGAGTGGTTGCGCAACGTTAAATCGATCCTGCCCCGGCCGACTCCCGAAGAATTGCACAAACGCTACGAAATTGAGCAGGGATTGAAGCGTCTGACGGTCGAACTTCCCGGGGAGCCGGCCGCAGCGTCCGCCGCGCAGACTCCGGGATGGTTCCGCAAACGCCGCAGCACCCCTCCGGCGGAGGGTCCCTCCGTCGGCCGTGACGCGACGCAGCTTCTACTCAACCGTTCCGGCAGTCAGAAGACGCTGGAACTCGAATTCCTGGAACGCGGACGCATCCGGGACGTTGAGCGCGTGGCGGCGTTGTGCGCCGATGCTTTGCGCGCGGCCCGTCTGGCGGGCAAGGAGCTTACGGCGGCCGTTCGAATCCAGGATGTGAACGTGGAGCCGTTGCCGGACGCACTGACGGGGCATACCATTAGCGCGCGTCTGGAACTGACCGAGCCCGCCACCGCGCGGGACACGCTCGCTCCGCTGGCCGCCGGGAAGGCGTTTACGCTGGCGCAGCTCGCCAAGGCCCTTCAGCCGGGCGGCGGCGAAGCCCGGGGCCGCGTCATCGTGCGCCCAGACACGCCCGATTTCGGGGGCGTGGTCCAGGCGCTCGACGAAGCCGGTTTCAAGGTGATTGAACTCGATCTCGACGCGACGTTTGTCGCGCATCCGGATCTGCCCCCCGCCGGCGTGCTGCCCGCGCTGAGCGCCAGCGCGGTCTACTATGCGCGGCGCCTGCTCGAAGGACATTATTTCCGTCTGGATCCGATCGCCTCCCTGTTTTACCGGATCTACGAGGGGCAGCCGATCCAGCGGTCAGACCCCATCGGCACCAACGAGCTGGGCATCGACAGCTCCGGCGACGTGTACGCCTCCTGGCGGGTATTCGGGAATGACCGGTTCCGCCACGGGTCCCTGCCGAACGCCACGATCGACGAAGCGGCCATTAAACGCTACGAAGACATGGGTGTGCCGACGACGGGGCCCTGCCTGCGCTGCTGGGCCCGGCACCTGTGCGGCGGCGGGCGGGCGGCCGTGCATGACGCTCTGAGCGGGAACTTTCACCAGCCGCACGAATCCTGGTGCGACGCGCAGCGGTCGTGGATGGCCGCGGCGGTCTCGGCGTTCAACATGCTTTCGGCGGAGGGGGTCAATTTCACGCGGATCTACCAGACGCTCACGCCGGCCTCGGGCAAGCGCCCCGGGTTGTCGATGTTCGCGATGCTGCGGGCGGCCATGAGCCTGTCGATCCGGATGCGCCCCGTGGAGGAATCCGACGCGAAACTGCTGGCGCGCTGGGAAAACTGGAACCCGGCGTCCTATTTTCTGTTCAATGAGAAGGGGGCGTTTGTCGCGACCCGGTATGAACGCGAGATGGACGCGCTTCACCCGCAGACCCTCGACCAGGAACTGGTGCTGATGCGCAAGGACGGGACGCCGTTCGGGCTGCTCAAGGTTCGCCCCGAAAAGGGTCTGGAGACGGCATCGGCGTGGCTCTACTTCCGCAACGAAGCCGATTATGCCGCGGCCGACGTGCGCAAAGGGCTGGCGTTCCTGCTGAAACAGGCGGGCCAGCAGCAGGGACTGCGGCGCATCACGGTTGCCGCGGCCGAGTATGAGGAACCCCTGCAGCGCTTTCTGGAACAGTGCGGGTTCACGCGCGAGGGCACGCTGCGCGAGGCGCTCTATCTTCACGGGACCTATCGCGACGTGCACATCTACGGCGTCACTACGTCAACGTTGTGATCCGGCCGGGCGGCCATTCACAGGCCGGGGTCTTCCCCGGGCTCCGCGTCGCATTCGACGACGGCGTCGATCTGGGGGGGAGGTCCCGCGGCGGAGGGCTCGTTCGGGAAGGCGAATTCCAGTTGCTGGTTGCGCACGAGCTTGTAGCGTTTCATGAGGCGCAGGATCTGGAGCGTAGGGGACGACGTGTAGTTCTCGTGCATGCTGACCTTGTCCAGCAGGTCGCGCAAGACGCTCGAGAATTCGAGGACGTGATCGATGCCCGCGGTCTGGAGCAACTGGATGGCGCGCGCCCGGGGCTCCGGCGACGCGGGCAGTTCCGAGATGACCAGAATGCTCTTGAACGGGCGGCTGCCGAAGATCTCGCGCGCAAACCCCAGTGACTCCGGAGACACGAACTGCCAGAGCACCGGGCTGGATTCGATGACCGAGGGGTAGAACTTGTCGGCATGCCACGCGCGCACCTCGACCAGGGCGCGTTCGACGGCGCCGATCTCGACAGGATTCAGGACGAAGTCAAGGTCGTGGGGCAGAGCGGGATTCACGTTTTCGACGAAGACCTGGAGACTGCTGTCGGAGGCCCGTTGCCGCAGGTTCTCGCGCTGCCAGTTGGTCAGCACGGCGAACATGTTGAGTTCGAAGAACTCCCGTACCAGCTGCAGGTTCACATCGGCCATGACAGTTTCCGTCCCAGTGCCCGAGGTGGGGCGCCGGCGCGCCGTCTCAGGGGGCGGTCAGCGCCTTGCCAATCTTGTGTTCCGGATCGATCGCCAGGATTTCCGCCCCGAGTTCCCTGGCCCGGTCCAGCCGGTCCAGTTGCCGGTAGCACAGCCCGAGTTTGGCGAGGATGTCGACATACCGGAAGTTCTCGCCGAACGCGGAATAATACGCATCTTTCCGGGCCCGGTCATAGGCGGCCCGGTATTGCTCCAGGGCGGAAGAATACTGTTTTCGGGCGTACGCGACTTCCCCGCGCAAATAGTAGCCTTCCACCTGATCGGGGTTCAACTCCAGGGATTTTTCGATCAGTTTGTCTGCCCGGTCGAGCGCTTCGAGGGCCAGGGTGGGGTCCGCGGAGACCATGCCGGCCTTGCCGAGGATGAAGAGGGCGGCGAAGTTGGTGCCGCCGGAGTCAATGGCCATGCGGGCGTTGTGGACGGCCTCGTCAAACCGCCCTTCGGCGAAGTTGACCTGGGCGAGGCCGAGATGGCCGCGTGAGGGCGAGGATTCCATCGCGAGCAGCCATTCGAACTGTTCCCTGGCGCGCGGCAGGTCTCCGGAGGCCAGATAGGCCTGGCCGAGATCGAGACGGAACGGCGCCTTGTTGGGCATGTGGTTCACCACGCGCTGGAGGAGTGTCACCGCCTGTGGGGTGGCGCCCATGCGCAGGTAACACTTGCCCAGTTGATGGTAGGCGACGATGAAGGAGGCGTCCTTCTTGATGGCCTGTTCGAAGCACCTGGCCGCCCGTTTTAAGTCGCCTTTCATGCTGGCCGTCACGCCGTCGTCGTAATAACTTTCCGCGTTGTCGCCGCCAAAGGCCATGGTGGGTCTTCCTTCTGTCCGCGCCCGTCCGGTCCGAATGCTATCGCAATGCCAGGATCGCCGCACGGGCCTGTTCTTCCGAGATATCCGTTCGCTGCACAACGTGGCCAATCCGATCAGCCACGATGAATTTGAGGGTGCCGGCGCGCGCTTTCTTGTCGTGTTTCATGGCCGCCAGCGTCTCGTCGACGGGGAGATCGGGCCACCGCACCGGCAGGCCGTAGGCTTCAAGGCAGGCGCGCTGGCGGGCAACGGCATCCTCGCCGAGGAGGCCAAGGTTGTGCGCCAGGAGCGCCGCGGCGTGCATGCCCAGCGCGACGGCTTCGCCGTGGAGAAAAACGTTGTATCTGGTGATGGTCTCGATGCCGTGCCCGAACGTGTGCCCGTAATTGAGGATCGCGCGGAGGCCGTGTTCCTTTTCATCCTCGGCGACGACGGCCGCCTTGATCTCGCACGACCGGCGGACGGGAAGCAGGAGCGCATCGAGGTCTCTGGCCAGGAGGGGCTCCACGCGGCGCTCGAGGTATTCGAACAGGGCGGCGTCGGCGATCATGCCGTGCTTGATGACCTCGGCCAGGCCCGCGCGCAGTTCCCGGTCCGGGAGGGTTTTCAGCAGGGTCAGATCGATGATGACCGCGGACGGCTGGTGAAACGCCCCGATGGTGTTCTTTCCGAGGGCATGGTTGACGCCCGTCTTGCCGCCCACGCTGGAATCGACCTGGGCCACGATGGTCGTGGGAATCTGAATGAACCGGATTCCGCGCATGAAACTCGCCGCCGCGAACCCGGCCACGTCGCCGGGCACGCCGCCGCCCAGAGCCACCACAACGCTGGAGCGGTCCAGTCCGGCCTCCAGAAACATGCCGCAGAACTCTTCGATGCGGGCGAGCTGTTTGGCCTCTTCCCCGGCGGGCATGACGCACAGCACGGGCGTCATCCCGGCCGAACGGACGAGCTCGAGGACCTTCTCGCCGTGGAGTGCCGCGACGTTGGCGTCGGTGCAGACGGCCACGGCCCCTTTCGCCTGAAGCCGCGTTAATTCCGCGGGCAACTGGCTCAGGGTGTGCTCGCCGATGTGGATGGGATATCCCCGGTCTCCGAGAGCCAGGGTCAGGGTTTCCATGGAGGCCGTACTCCTCGCCGGGTAGACTGGACCGGCGCTGTGTTGAGCTCCGTGCTCGAAAAGAGTAGCACATTTGCGGCCATCAATGCTCCAAAGTGGACAGTATGGATGGGGTGGATGGGGTGGACACGGGCGCGGGCGCACACTGTGCCGAGCGCGGAAAGGCGCCTTGCGGGCCCGGATAGCTCTGAGGAAGGAAGCCGGCCACAGGGTCTATCCCGTCCATCCCGATCTCCCATGCCTCTTATGCTTCCCATTCTTCCTATTCTTTTTACTTCCACCCGCCAATCGGCTATGGTATGGGCATAGCCTGCCGTCCTGGCGGGATTCAGGGGTGTCTATGCAGCGTTTTCCACTGGCCTTTTCCGTGCTCGGCGAAGGCGACCTTGCGCGGATTCAGGAAGCCGCCGAGCGCCTGCTCGAGGAAACCGGCTTCCGCGTGACCCACGCCGGTTTGCGGGCGCGGGCCCGGGCCGGGGGCGCGCGGGTCGACGATGCCGCGGAGCGGGTGCGGCTCCCCCGGACGCTGTTACGCGAACTGCTGGCCCAGGCGCCGTCGTCGTTTGACGTGGCCTGGCAGGACGGCACGCGGGTCACGTACGGCGACGGGCGCCCCCATTGCCTGGCCATCGTGACGGACCCCTGGATTGTCGATTATGACCTGCAGCGGCCCCGCCGGCCCGTGCTGGCGGATCTGCGAAAGCATACGGTCATCGCGCAGAAGCTGGCGTGTGTATCGGCGGCCAGCCGCATGGATTTCCCGGTGGCCGATGTCGAGGGCCCGCATTCGAGCCTGCGCGCGCTGGAGGAGCACCTGCTGTATTTTGGCAAGCATTACTGCGTCCTGCCCGCAACGTGGGCGAGTTTTCAACAGTGGCTGGAGCTCGGCGCCATCCTGGCGGACGGCCGCGACCTGCACGGCAGCCGCCTGATCACGGTCGGGGTGGCGGTGCTGTCGCCGCTGACGCTGGCCGGCCTGAACGGCGACCTGCTGCTTCAGGCATGCGACTACGATTTCCCCGTGGTGCCCACGATATGCCCGATGGCGGGCTCGACCTCGCCGTATTCCCTGGCCGGCACGCTGTTTCAGGGCCATGCCGAGAACCTGTTCATGGCGGCCCTGGCGCAGCTCGTGAAACCGGGCCAGCCGTTTCTCTATGCGTTCGGTCCGTCGGTGACCGACCTGCGTTCGGGTCACGACCTGTATTACACGCTGGATAAGGTGCTGTGGAAGACGGCCCAGGTACAGTTGGCCAGGGCCTGCGGATTGCCGTGCTCCGCGGAATGCGGCGGCTCGCTCACGTACCGCTACGATCCGCAGAGCGGCGCGGAAGGCATGCTGTTCATGGCGGCGGCACGGGCCGCGGGCGCCGACCTGCTTTCCGGCATCGGTTCGTGCCACAACGCCAACGGGATGTCGGCCGAGATGATGCTGATCCACGAAGCCTGGCTGCGCGCTTCGGAGCATCTGCTGCGCGGGATTCCCCTGGATGACACCCGGCTGGCTCTCGACGCGCTGCTCGCGGCGGGCCCGGGCGCAAACTTCCTCACGGACGAGCTGACCCTGTCGCTGATGGGCGGCGGGGAGTTTTTCCATCACGAGTTGTTTGATTGCGGCGGCGGGTACGAAGACACCCCGTCCATGCTCGAGCGGGCGCACGAAAAAGCCGCCGCCCTGACGGCGGAGTGCGAATTGCCGCTGCCGGGGCGGGTCCAGGAGAACCTGCGGCGCTATTTTCGCGACGCGTACACGAAACCGGGCGTCTGACGGCGTCCTGCAGGAGAACGCATGAAAGCCTTCAGCGGATTCGGGAACAAAGAACTCCGGCTGGCCATGCTGGGCATGGTGGACGGCAACGGGCACCCCTATTCGTGGAGCGCGATATTCAACGGGTTCAATCCCGGGGACATGGCGCACTGTCCGTTCCCGACCATTCCAGACTATCTCTCGAAAGAGCCCGAGGCGAACCTGAGCATTCCGGGAGCGAAGGTGACCCACGTATGGACCGACGACCCGGCGGACGCGCCCCGGGTCGCGGCAGCCTCCCGCATTCCGACCGTGGTGAAGCGGGCCGAAGACGTCCTTGGCCAGGTGGATGCCGTCATTGTGGCGACGGACAAGGGGCACGAGCACGTCGAACGGTGCCGCCCGTTTGTCGAGGCGGGGCTCCCGGTGTTCGTGGACAAGCCGCTCGTGGACAACGAGCCCGACCTGGGCCAGTTCCGGCGGTGGATCATCGAGGAGAATCGCCCCATCCTGTCGTCCAGTTCGATGCGGTACTGCAAGGAGTACCTGCCCTACCGGGCTTCGACCCACAATCTGGGCGCTTTGCGTTATGTGACGATCACCACGCCGAAAACGTGGGAGCGCTACGGCATTCATGCGCTCGAGGGCATGTACCCGGTCCTCGGGCCGGGGTTTGTGTCCGTGCGCAATACAGGCGCCCTCGACCGCAATGTCGTACATTTGAAGCACGAGCGGGGCGTGGATGTCGTCGTGATTGCGACCGGGGACATGTACGGCGGTTTCGGGGATCTCCTGCTGTGCGGGACGCGCGGCTCCGCGTACGTCAAGATCATGGATTCGTTTTACAGTTTCAAGGCGCAGCTTGTGGCGTTCGTGGATTTCCTCCGCTCGGGCGTCTATCCTTTCCCCTTCGCCGAGACGGAGGAGCTGATGAAGATCGTCATCGCGGGCATCCGCAGCCGCGACGAAGGCGGCCGTGAGGTACCGCTGGCAGAGATACACTGAGCCGGAATACCGGCCTACCTTTGAAAGGGATTCCGCATGCGCATGCGACCAAGCCGTGTTTTGAAGAAGCTCCGCAGTGGCGGCATCGTCTGCAGTACGAAACTGAACCTGTACGATGCGCGCGCCGCCGAGATCGCCGCCATGTTCGATTTCGATTGCCTCTGGCTGGGGATGGAGCACGGACCGAACGACCTGTCGGACATCGAGAAGCAGATCTATGCCGCCAAAGCGTATGACGTGGACGTGGTGGTCCGGGTCGCGCGCGGCAGCTACAGCGATCACATCCGGCCCCTTGAACTGGACGCCACGGGGATCATGGTGCCTCATGTAATGAGCCTCGAAGACGCCAGGAACGTCGTGCGCATGACGCGGTTTCATCCCGTGGGACGGCGTCCGGTCGATGGCGGAAACGCCGACGGGAAATACTGCAACGTGCCCTTCGTCGACTACCTCCAGCAGGCCAACGAGGAACGGTTCATCATTGTGCAGATCGAGGATCCCGAGCCGCTCGACGAGCTCGACGCAATCTGCGCGCTGGACGGGATCGACATCATCTTGTTCGGGCCGGGCGATTTCAGCCATGGCATCGGGGCGCCGGGGCAATTCGATCATCCGGATCTGCTGGCGGCCCGCCGCCGCGTGGCCGAATGCGCCAACCGGCACGGCAAGGTCGCGGGCACCGTGGGCGGACTGGGCAACCTGCAGGAGCTCATCGACCTGGGATTCCGGTTCGTGAACCTTGGCGCCGACGTGCTTGCCTTGAGCCAGTATTACCAGGGGCTCGCGGCCGGATTCCGCGAACACGAGGCCCGATACCTGCGGAAACGCGCGGAGGGAGATGCGTCATGAACGTGCTGGATATGTTTTCGCTGAAAGGTAAAGTGGCTCTGACCACCGGCGGCGCCGGCTTGTACGGCCGCCAGATTGTGGAAGCGCTCGCGGAAGCGGGCGCGAAAACGTTCACGGCGGCGCGCAACCGCGACGCCCTCGAGAAGGTGGCGGCGGCGCATCGCGACCGGGGGTTTGACGTAACCGCCCTGCAATACGACCAGGGCGATGAGGCGTCGGTGCTTGCCCTGCGCGACCAGATCCTCGAACAGGCCGGCGCCATCGACATCCTGGTGAACAATTCCGTGGCCCGGCCGATGAAGAGCGGCTACCAGAGCGATGCGTCGACCTTCGCGCAGAGCATGGCGGTGAACGCGACTGGCTTGTTCGTGATTACGCGCGCCTTTGGCGATGTCATGGCTGAAAACGGTCGCGGCTCGATTATCAACGTGGGTTCCATTCAGGGGCTGATCGCGCCCGACCCGACGATCTATCGGGGGACGACCATGAGCGGCTGGGCGCCCGACTATTTCTTCCACAAAGGCGGCATGGTCAATTTCACGCGGTTCATCGGGAGCTACTATGGTCTGAAGAACGTGCGGTGCAATTGCATTGCCCCCGGCGGATACCAGACGCCGGACCATCCCGAAGCGTTTGTGAGGCAATACAGCGACAAGACGTTCCTGGGCCGCCTGGCGACCGACACGGACCTGAAAGGCGTCATCGTGTTTCTGGCGAGCGACGCGTCGGCCTACATCACCGGCACGACGATCCCGGTCGATGCGGGCTACACGGCGAAATAGACCTTATCGCAACTGGAGCACGACCACCGTTTCGCCGTCGGGCTGCAGCGTCAGCCCGGCCGCGTCATACAAGGGCGGCGGCGGGGCGGCGCCGGCCTCCGGCGGTTCCGAGGCCGGGCCGGCGGGGACGGTGGCGTACGCGCAGATGGTGCAGCCCCCCGATTCCAGCCCCTCGAGCGCGTATTCGCCGTCCTGGCCCAGCGGGACGCGGGCCAGCAGGTTCACCGGCGTTAGGCTGTGATCCGGCCAGTTGAGGTCGAGGAGGCTGGTTCCGGGGTCTATGGCGGCAACGATGCCCGCAGCGCCCGGGACTACGCCCGATACCTGCGCGATGACGGTCGAGTTGCCGTAAAGCACAAAATCGCAGGGGGCCGTCTGGCCGCTTCGGGTCTGCACGCTGGCGCTTCGCAGATGTTCGGTGCGGCCTGTGCGCAGACCCTGAAGCTGCACAATGGTCGGCCCGGCGGGTACCGCGTCGACCAGATACGTTCCATCGCCCTGGACGGCCGTTTCGATGTGTTCCTCGCCCCCGCTGGGGGTTTGAACGCGCGCCACAATCCTGGCGCCGCGCGCCGGTTCGTCGTTGAACGTCGCCGCGCCCTCGATGGCCGCATCCAGGGCGCCGAAGGTGAAATCCGCGTCGGTGGTCAGGCCCATCGCGAGCACGGCCGTGCTGTACATGGTGCGGCGGCGGTTTGCCGGCTCCATGGCGTCGAGGTTTGCGCGCAACTGCACCATGCCGGGTTCCGCGCCGGTGAACAGGTAGCTGCCGTTATCTCCAGTCTGGGTGCGCAGGGTGTTGCCGGAGGCGTCCACCAGTTCCACGGATTGCCCGGCAACAGGGGCGCCAATGTAGGTGACGATGCCGCCCACCCGCGCGGCAGGCGACAGGGTTATCTCAAGCGGCGAGCCCGCGTCCCCGGTCAGGGCGAGGGTCGCGGGTTTGTATGCCTCGTGCCACACGCTGATCTGGCGCGTGTCCGCTGGCGCGTCATTCAGGTCGAAGGCGCCCAGGGGTCCGGTTTCGGCGGCGGCTTCGGCGCCGGTGGGCTCGGCGGGAAGCGCGCCCAGGAAGATCCGGGCGTTGGGAACGGCGTTGCCGGTGGTGTCTCGCACAATGCCCTGATACGTTACCGGCTGAGCTGCCGCAGAGCCGCCGGGGGCGGTTCGGGCCGGGGCGGGAGTCTCCGGCCGCTGGGGGCTTCGCGGCGTGATGCCGGTCCGGGGGGTGCGCGGTCCCGGACTTTCCGCGGGCGTTGTGGTCTGAGCGGTTTCCACGGGGGCGGGTTCGGACGCCGATTCGGGGGGCTCAGGCTGCCGACCGCCGGCGAGCCAGAACACAAGGCCCGCCAGGACGGCCACCGCCGCCAGCGGCAGTACCCAGGAAAGCGCGGAACGCTTGCGGAGCGTTTCGTCCACCTCGAATCCGGCGGCGAGGCGCCTCCCCGCGAGGGGGTCCGCGATCGCGCGTTCCGACAGCCGGGGCGCCAGCCCGGACGGGACGGGTTCGACCATCTGGGTGGAGAGCATCTCCTTAAGACGCGAACTGCTGATTTCCATGCCGCGCGCGGCCAGGTCCTTGCGCAGGGCCTCAATGCCGGTCACGCCGTCGGTGATCACGCGCTGGCGATCCAGCCCGATTTCCTCCGCGATTTCGGCCTGGGTCTTGTCTTCCACGTATTGCCCGATCAGGGGGATTCGCGCCTGCCACGGCACCGTCGTCAATGCGGCGTCGACCTCGCGCTGGAGGGCCTCCCACGCAAGCGGACCGTCTGCGGGGCCTTTGGGTTCGTCCTGGGGACGCTGCGCTTGGGTGCGGGCGTGTTGCCGGGCGCGTGCGGTGGCAGCGGCGTGGAGCCAGGTCGCCAGATGGGATTTGGGGCCCGACGGGGCATAGGCGAGCATCTGGAAGGCCTCAATGGCAGCTTCTTCGGCCTCCGCCTGCGCATTCAGGATCCGGCGGCAGACGCTGTAGACCATCGGCGCGTGACGGTTCACCAGTTCGTCGAACGCTTCGCGGTCCTTGCCCTCGCGCCATTGCGCGTACAGTCCCAGGTCGTCGGTTTCCGCCATTGCGCACCCCCGGATATCTTGTTTCGCGGGGTGATTATACCCATTATGAGCCCCGGTGACCATATGCGGGTCCGGTGCACGCAGGGTGCAGCGAATCCGGACCCGGAAAGCCTCGAAACCGGATGGAGGAGAGCAATGAGCGAGAAGAATCCACGCCAGGCGGCCTCCCGGCGCACATTTCTCCAGAGCATGGGGCTGGCGGCGGCCGCGGCGGGATGTGCCACCGGCCCGCACGACACGGCGCGGTCCGTGGGGGCATCCGAGAACGCTCCGGACCGTCCGGCGCGACCCAACATCCTGTTTGTCTTCAGTGACCAGCAGCGATGGGATACCGTGGCGTGCTACGGCGATACCATGGGCCGTGCCCTGAACCTCTCGCCCAACCTGGACGCCATGGCGGCGGACGGAGTCCTGTTCGAAAACGCGTTTTCCTGCCAGCCGGTATGCGGCCCCACGCGCGCCTGCCTGCAGACCGGGCTGTTTGCCACGGAGACGGGCTGCTGGCGCAACGGCATTGCGCTGCCACTCGACGCCGTAACGTTGCCCCGGTTGCTGCGTCCCGCCGGTTACGAGGTGGGCTATATCGGCAAGTGGCATCTGGCGTCCACGGTGCCGGAGATCGTTCACCACGACAAACCCGTCCCGCCGGAGTATCGCGGGGGGTACGAGGATTTCTGGCTCGCGTCGGACGTACTCGAGTTCACGTCGCACAGCTACGACGGCCATATGTTTGACGCGGCGGGCAACCCGGTCGAGTTTCCCGCGGGCCGGTACCGGGTCGACGCGGTAACCGATTTCGCGCTTGACTACCTGCGCAGTCGCACGGGCGACAGACCGTTCTTCCTGTTCCTCTCGTATATCGAGCCGCACCATCAGAACGATCACAAGCATTTTGAAGGTCCGGCGGGCTCGAAGGAGAAGTACAAAGACTATCCTGTTCCCGGCGATCTGCAGGGGCTCAAGGGCGACTGGAACGAGGAGCTTCCCGACTATCTCGGCTGCTGCGCGAGCCTCGACAGCGCAGTGGGCCGGTTGCGGGGCGAACTCGAAACCCTCGGAATCGCCGGCAACACGCTGGTGGTGTACACGAGCGACCACGCGTGCCATTTCTGTACCCGCAACAGCGAATACAAGCGTTCGTGCCACGAAGGCTCCATCCACGTGCCGATGCTCGTGTGCGGTCCGGGATTTACTGGCGGGAAACGGGTCGCCGATCTCGTCAGTCTTATCGACGTGCCGCCGACTATCGTAACCGCCGGGGGCGTCGGAGTTCCCGCGCCGATGCAGGGGCACGCGCTTCAGCCGCTCGTGGCCGGAACCGCCAGCGACTGGCAGGACGACGTCTTTGTCCAGATCAGCGAGAGCCAGACGGGGCGGGCCGTGCGCACGCAACGCTGGAAATACTCGGTACGGGCGCCAGGCAAGTACGATCACAAGACAGGCGCCGACGCCGACCTCTACGAAGAGGATTTCTTGTACGATCTCGATGCCGATCCGCACGAGCGGACCAACCTGGTGCGCGAGCCCGCGCTGGCCGGTGTGCGCGAGGAAATGAAGGAACGGCTGCTGAGGCGCATGGCTCAGGCGCACGAAACCCCGCCCTCGATTGTGCCCGCCGCCGCCGAGGCCCGGGAGGGGACCGGGGCGCCGTAGCCGGGGCCGAATCCGCGCTGCTACTTGAAGTGGCGGCGCGATCGGGCGATACTTATGGCCTATTCGGCCCATACTCCGTTGACTTCTTGCCGGTGCGGCCGGGGGGAGGACGCTGTTTCGCGAGTGGATGCCATCCGCATTCGTGTGCGCGAGAGCAGCCCGCTGTTCCCGGCGCGGCAAGTCGCAGCCAATGCATAGGAGACAGACATGAAAGTTAAGCGGTCAATCACACGGCGGAATTTCCTGCGGAACGGCGCCCTGGCGTTCGCGGGCATCACGGTGCTGCCGCGGCGTGTCCTCGGGGCGCCCGGCGAGCCTTCGCCCAACGAAGAACTCACGAAGGCCATCGTCGGCGTGGGCGGCATGGGCCGCGGCCACATCGGCATGCCCGGCGCGCGGCTGGTCGCCGTGTGCGACGTCGACTCCGCCCATCTCGAGCAGGCGCTCAAGATGTCGCCCGAAGGCACGCAGGGCTACCGCGATTTCCGCGAGGTGCTCGAGCGGCCGGACGTTGATATTGTGCATGTGCCCACGCCGCCGCATTGGCATGCGCTCATCACGATTGCCGCCGCTGAGGCGGGCAAGGATGTGTGGTGCGAGAAACCCATGACCCGGACCATCGGCGAGGGCAAGAAGGTGGTCGAGGCCATCCAGCGCAACGGCCGCATCTTCCGCCTCAACACTTGGTTCCGGTTCCAGGACGGGTTTTACGGATTTGGCACAACGGTGGCGCCGATCAAGAAGCTGGTGGACAGCGGCATGCTGGGCTGGCCGCTGAAGGTATTTGTGGGCGGCACCACGGGCTTCAACTGGAAATTCAACTGGAGCGGCCTGACGAACCTCACGCCCGAACCCGTTCCCGAGACCCTCGATTATGATTTCTGGCTCGGTCCCGCGCCGTACAAGCCGTACCATACGCACCGTGTGCACGCCACCTTCCGCGGGTACTGGGATTACGATGGCGGCGGTCTGGGAGACATGGGGCAGCATTATCTCGATCCGGTGCAGTATTTCCTGGGCAAGGACGACACCAGCCCGGTCGAAGTGGAAGTCGACGCGCCCCAGCAACACCCCGATGCGGTCAGTCCCTGGCGGCGGATCGTCCTGCGCTATGCGGATGGATGCGAGATCATTCTGGACGGCGAGGGCACCGATACGTCCAAACCGTACATCGAAGGGCCCCACGGAAAACTGTTCAAGGGGTTTCAGTCGGACATCCCGAACCTCGAGAAAAAGCTGGCCCAATTCCCCGACCCCGAACCGCAGATGACGGACTTCGCCGAGGCGGTCCGCACGCGCACGAAATTCGCCCTCAACGAATCCAATGGGCATCGCTCCTGCACGATCGTCAACATCGCCAAGACCGCCGTGCAACTGGGCCGGAATCTCCGCTTCGATCCGGTAAAACAGGAGTTTATCGATGACGAAGGCGCGAACCGGCTCGTGTACCAGCCCATGCGCGCGCCCTGGCAACTGTCGTGACCGCATCGTGTTGAATGAACGCCACCGGGCGCGGACGCGCCCGCGATGATACTACGAGGAAAGGATATGGACATGATACGTCGAGGACTCTCGCCGGCGGGCAAGACAGCGTTTGCGGCCGCCCTGGCCCTTCTTTGCGCCGCAGCGGCTTTCGGACAACCCACGATTGAGGAACTGCTGGGCAAAATGCCCGCGCAATCGACCCAGGACCTGGCGGCCGTGAGCCAGAGCCTGATCGCGCTCGGGCCGGAGGCCATTCAAGGGGTCTGCGCGACGCTTGTGCCGACCGGCGGCGGCGATGACGTCAATGCGCGGTTTCTGCTGAGCGGCGTGGCGAATCACGTGTCGCGCGGCGATGCCGAAGAGGCGCGTGCGATGGTATCCGGCGCGTTTCTGCAGGCGCTTGGAGCCGCCGCGGACCCGGAGGTCAAAACGTTTCTGATGAGCCAGCTTCAGGTGTGCGGCGGCGCCGAAGCGGTGGACGCGCTCGCCGGATATCTGGGCGACGATACGCTGGTCGAGCCCGCCACGCAGGCCCTGCTCGCCATTCGCACCGAGAATGTCGCGCCGGTCTTGAAGGCCGCGTTTGAAGGGGCCCAGGGCCCGCGCGCCGTGACGCTCATGAAAGCGCTCGGCGAGCTGCGCCAGTCGGACGTGGCGGACAAGATTGTCCCGTTCACCGCGTCGGAGAACCGGGAGACCCGTCTGGTGGCGTACCAGGCGCTGGCGGAAATGGGCGTGCCGCAGGCCCTCGAGCCGATGCGCCAGGCCTACGAGACGGCGCAGCCGTACGAGAAGGCGAAAGTGGCATCGTATGGTCTGGCCTATGCGCGGCGGCTGGCCGAGTCGGGCGACATGCAGACGGCCTACACCATTTGCGAATACCTCATGTCCAGCGATCTGGTCAATGTCCGGTCGGCGGCTCTCGCGACCCTCGTCGACATTGGCCATCCTTCCGCGCAGAGCCTCTTGCTGGCTGCGATGGACGCGCCGTGTACCGTCTGCCGGGCCGCGGCGCTGAAACTCGCCGACAGGTTCCCGTCCACGGAGGCGACGCGGCAGTGGCTGGCCCGAATGCAGGAAGTCTCGCCGGAAGTACGGGCCGAGATCATCGCCATGCTCGGCAGCCGGGGCGACAAGATCGTATCAGACACGCTGACGCGGCAGATTCTCGCCGAAGACAAGGTGGTCCGCCTGGCGGCGATTAACGCCGCCACCTCGATTGCCGGAAGCCGTGCCGTCGCGCCGATGCTCGACCGCCTGGGCAAGGGGGCCGAGGACGACGAGATCCAGGCCATCAAATCGGCGCTGTTGCGGATTCCCGGGCGGCAGGTCGTCAAGGCCTGCGGACAGGCCCTGGGCAAGACCCCGGCCCCGGCGCGCATCGCCCTGCTGGATGTGCTGAAACAGCGGCACGCCGAGATCGTGCGCCGGGAAGTCTTCGCGCAGGCCAAAGACGGCGACGAATCGGTCCGTCTGGCCGCGCTGGATGCGCTGCTGACCGTGGCCCGGCCGGGCGATGTCGCTCAGGTGGTGGCCCTCGTGACCGGGGCGCCCACAGACGCGGAGAAAGACGCGGCCCGGGCGGTGCTGGTGGCGTTGGCCTCGCAGAAACCGGCCCCGCTGTTTGACGCGATTGCGAAACAGGACGGGCAGGCCCGTGCCGACCTGCTGGCGGCGCTTCCCGCGCTTGGCAGCGACGACGCCTACTCCGTGGCCGTGGCTTCCGCCGAGAGCGACAATCCCACGGTGAAGGACGCGGCGGTCCGGGCGCTGTCGGAATGGCCCCTTCCGCTGGCCATGCCCCGCCTGCTGGAGATTGCCAGGACCACCGACAATGAAACGCATCAGGTGCTGGCGCTGGGCGGATTTCTCCGGCTGGTTCCGTCGGCGCCGATTACGCCCCCCGAGAAAGTCGCGCAGTACAAGGAAGCGCTGGATGCGGCCCGGCGGAAAGAAGAGCGGCTCGCGGCGCTGTCCGGACTCGCGGCTATTCGAACGCTGGAGTCGCTGCAGCTCGTGGCCCAGTCTCTTGATGTGGACGAAATGAAGGTGGATGCCGCCCTGGCCGCGGTGCAGATCGCGTGCCCGCAGGACGAGAAGGACCCCGGCCTCGCGGCGCCGGAGGTGGCGCCCATTCTTCAGAAGGCCAGGGAATGCACCGACAGCGAAGACGTGCGGAAACAGATCGACGCGCACCTGGCCGCCATTGCTCCCCCGGCGCCGCCGGCGGAAACCGCCGTCTCCGCCCCGGAAGAGGGGTTTGTGGCCCTGTTCAATGGCGTTGATCTGACCGGATGGGAAGGCGATACGGCCGGGTATGCCGTCGAGGAAGGCTTGCTGGTGTGCAAGCCCGGCGGCAATCTGTACACGGTCAAGGACTACGCCAATTTCGTGCTGCGCCTCGAGTTCAAACTGACGCCCGGCGCGAACAACGGACTGGCCGTGCGCGTGCCCATGCCCGCGCACGCCGCCTATGAAGGCATGGAACTCCAGATTCTCGACGACACCGCCGAGAAATACAACGAGTTGCAGCCCTACCAGTATCACGGGTCCATTTACGGCGTCGTTCCCGCCCGGAAAGGCTTTCTCAGGCCCGTCGGCGAATGGAACGAGCAGGAAGTCATCGCGGACGGACGCCACATCGTCGTGAAGCTCAACGGCGAAGTCATCGTCGATGCCAATATCGAAGAGGCGAGCAAGAACGGCACCATGGACGGCAAGGAACACCCCGGCCTGCTGCGCGATTCGGGCCGTCTCGGTTTCTGCGGGCACGGCGACGTGCTCCATTTCCGCAACATCCGCGTCAAGGAACTTCCGTGACCGTTCGGGTCGCGAGGAATACCGCAGCGAATCCGCTGTAACGAGGCGGCCTCTCCGGAGGCCGCCTTTGCATTGGGAGGAAGGACAGTATGGGAATTCGGTGCGCCGCCGCTGTGGCCCTGTCCGTGCTCGCCGCCGCGGGCGTAAAAACCGCGGCCGCTCAGGAATCGACGCAACTCCGCGTGCGCGAAACCGGCGAAGGCCGGGTCGTCGAGCTCTTGTCCGGGGACCGCGTGCTGCTGAGCTCGCCGCCGGAAGGCCTGTGGTCGGTGGCGATGGACTGGCGCGACACATGGCCCGCCGAGTGGCGGCATGCCCGCCCCGGCGAGCTCGAGACGTGCGGCGAATGGACCGTGTTGCGCGGCACGGTGGAGACGCCCCGGGGCCACTGGCGGGTATCCGACGCCTACCGGCCGGCCGGCCGGGCGGTCAAATGCGTTCGCCGGTACGTCTGGGAAGGCGCCGAACCGGCCGGGCGCGTCACCTTGTCTGTGCGGTTCCAGACGCCTGGCGCGGGGACCGGGGCGGTCCTGCCGGGGATTCTGTATCACGGCAATCCCTCGGGTGCGCGGAGCGGCCGGACCCCGGTCTACACCGGGGCGCCGGGCGAGGAGGCGTTCTACGAAGAACACCGGTTTCCCATGCCGTTCGTGAGCCTCGAATGGCAGGGGGAGGGCGCTTTCCATGGCGCGGCCCTGCACGCGCTGCCGTCGCCCGTGCCGTTCGGGAACCTGCCCGATCAATGGTGGTCGATGGGGCTGCGCGCTCTCGACACCGGCACGGAACTGGCCCTGTTGTCGGGGCCGTGCGCGTCCAACGGGCAGCGGAGCGTGGTCAAGGCCATGCAACCGGGGTTTCTGCCGTACAACGACGCGTACCTGAACGTGCCTCCCGGGGCGATCATCGAAAAGACCTTCTGGCTCGAGGCGTATCCCGTGCCGGGGGAGGGCGCGGGGTTTCAACGGCCGGTCTGGAC
The DNA here is from genome assembly GCA_002348185.1 of Candidatus Hydrogenedentes bacterium UBA2224. Classification (GTDB taxonomy): domain Bacteria; phylum Hydrogenedentota; class Hydrogenedentia; order Hydrogenedentales; family SLHB01; genus UBA2224. The sequence goes on from DDYW01000092.1 coordinate 22,525, forward strand.
CAGCCTGGCCCTCTTCAACCCCTATCGGGTGGACGGGCTGCCGGCATTCGAGGAGATCGTCCGGGCCAAATACCGCTTTTCCAACACCCGGTGGTATGAAGCCGGGAACGCGGCCGGCTACACGAAATACCCCGATAAACCCATCTACGTCATGGGCTGGTGCGGCCAGGCGGCCGCGCTCGGGTATGCCAACCAGGTGCTGGGACCTCGCCTGGGCGAGCCGGCGGCCCTCAAGCGCGCGCAGAAGTCGCTCGATTTTCTGACGAATGCCGCCTTCTACGACGGCGGATTTCGCACGTGGTACCACTGCGATACGGGCACGTGGGACCACCACGAGCCCCTGTCGCAGGGTCAGGCGATGCTCAGTTTCGCGAACGCCATTCAGGCCGCCCCGAGCTCCGGGCTGGACGATTCTCGATGGCGCGTGTTTCTTGCCAAAGCCTGCGATTTCCACGCGCGGCGCATCCTCGCCGACGACTGGAATCCCACGTCGACGGACGAGGCCTTTTTCATTGCCCCTCTGTGCGCCGCTCACCAGCTTCTCGGCAACGGCGAATACCTCCGCGCCGCGGAGAAGGCGGCGGAGACCTATGCCGCCCGGTCGCTATCCATGCGCGAACCGTATTGGGGCGGGACGCTCGACGCGAGCTGCGAAGACAAGGAGGGCGCGTTCGCCGCATTTCAGGGGTTTTTGGCCCTGCACGAGGTCACGAAGGAGCCCCGCTACCTCGAATGGGCCCGGCACGCCTGCGACGTGACGCTGACCTACGTTGTCGTGTGGGACATCGACCTCCCTCCGGGACGCCTGCGCGACCACGCATTCAAGACGCGCGGCTGGACCGCCGTATCCGTCCAGAACATGCACATTGACGTGTACGGCGTCCTGATCGCGCCATACGTGTACAAGCTTGGCCTTATGACCGGCAACGACGACCTGAAACAGCTCGCGCTCGTAATGTACCGGAGTTGCGGACAGTTGCTCGACCCGTACGGCAGCCAGGGCGAACAGCCCCAGCACACCAACTACGCGCAACGGGGCAACATCGACAGCCCCTTCGGCCTCCGCGGCGGCTACGTCGAGGACTGGACGGTCTTCTGGATCACCGCGCACTTTCTCAATGCCGCGGCCCAGTTTGAAGAGATGGGCGTCGAGACGCTACGGTGACGGATTCGGGAATCACTGACTGAGGAGAGGCGCGGGAGGAAGGCAACTGGCGCGGGCGCAGCCGGCCGCATGAAACCTGGAACGTCCAGGGTGGTGTTGGGTATTGATGGTACGGAGTTCGGAGTCCGGTCCTGTTCATGTGAGGAGAACCTGGCCATGGGTACACATCAATCACGGGCGATTGTGGTGCGGTGCTGGGTGGCGATAGCGGCGCTGATGGTGAGCGGCGGGTGCATGTCTACGCGGTCGATCTCCGATTCCGGGTACAGCCGATGGGACGGCAACGACCTGTACCAGGGTGAGATCTCCGAGTTCAGTCTCATCGGAGTTGACCCGGCACAACCGATCACCGATGAGGAGATTACCCGGCAATTCCAGGAACGGGCGGGCTTCACTGTAGCCGAGGGCAGCGCCGTCATGCTGGTGCAGTCGGGCGCGCTTTTCCCGGACGAGCCGATGCAGACGGCCATGGCGGCGCACTACCGGATCGCGCCGTTTTCAGGGCTCGTATCCAAGGAGCAGAGCCAGACAAATATGGCTCGCGCGTTCCGGCTCGCGGCCGCCCGGGGCGGCATGGACTACCTCGCTTGCTACTGGGGCGTTCTCGAGGCGGAGCAGTACGACCTGGCGACCAAGACGGTCTCGTGGGTCCCCATCGTCGGCCGCGCCGTGCCGGATGAGACGCAGGAGATGCGGATTCGCCTCAAGCTGGTCCTTGTCGACGTGCGCTCGGGGCAATGGACCATGCTGGTCCCGGAACCGGTGTCCAGCCGGAGCATCAGCGGCCGCATCCGCCGCGAACAGGCCGATCAGCACCAGGTAGCCCAACTCAAACAGGCGGGCTATGCCGCGCTCGCGGACGAGTTTGTCGCAGCGTTCTCGAAATAGGGGAAGCACCATGCCAATGCCGCCACGGTGTGTCGCAGTCCGGGTGTCTGCTCTGTGTCTTTTTGCGATGGTCAGTCAACACGCCCTGGCCATTGACCTCGTGCGCGAGGGGCAGCCGGCCGCGACGGTCGTCGTGGAGGAGGCCGCTTCGGCGCAGGTGAAGGCGGCGGCGCAGCTTCTCGTGGAGTACGTGGAGCGGGCCACCGGGGCGCGCTTGCCCGTGGTCAACGCGCTGCGGCCGGAAGGCGCGGTCCTCTGCGTGGGCCGGGGGACGGCCTGGCAGACCCCCGACCAGACCGGTCTCGACGAGGACGGGTTCGACATCGCGTTTCCCGACGAGCGGACGATCGTGATTGCCGGTCCCACCGATTGGGGCACGGAATTCGGGGTCTGCGAGTTTCTCGAGCGGTACGTTGGGGTGCGGTGGCTGCTTCCGGGCGACCATGGCGATGACGTGCCCGCGGTGCGCAGCCTGTCGGTTCCGGCGGAGCCGGTGCGCCAGGCGCCGGCGATCTTCTCGCGCCTGTTCAGCGGGTTGCAGGGGGAGGCGCAGGACACGTGGGCCCGGCGTAACCGCATGCGCGGCCGGGTCAGTTTTCACCATTATCTACTTCACCTGTTTCCGCCCGAGACTTATACCGCGAGCCATCCCGAGTTCTTCCCGATCCAGGACGGCGAACGCTTCCTGCCTCCGGATAACGAAGCCCATCACTGGCAGCCCTGTTTTACCGCGCCGGGCATCGTGGAGGAGGCGGTCAAGAACATCATCGCCTATTTTGAAGCCCATCCCGACGCCACGTCGTATTCCCTCGGCGCGAACGACAGCAGCGGCTACTGCGAATGCGAATCGTGCCTGGCGCGGCTCTCCGGCGAGAAAAACTTCCTCAGCCGCGTCGATTACTCCGACCTCTACTACGACTGGGCCAATCGCGTGATCGAGGGCGTGCTCGCGCGGTTCCCGGACAAGTGGTTCGGATGCCTGGCCTACAGCGAAGTCGCCGCGCCGCCCCGCGGTGTCTCGGTTCACCCCCGGCTGATTCCGTACATGACCTACGACCGAATGAAATGGACGGATCCTGAACTCCGCGAGACCGGCGAGGCCCTTACGCGGGACTGGCACGCCCGAAGCCCGCTGCTGGGGTGGTATGATTACATCTACGGTTCGCCGTACTGCCTTCCACGCGTGTGGTTTCATCGCATGGCTGACTATTACCGGTTCGGGTACGCCAACGGGGTGCGCGCCATGTATGCCGAAGCCTATCCCAACTGGGGCGAGGGCCCCAAACTGTACGTGTCCCTCAAACTCCAGTGGGACCCCAGCGCGGACGTCGATGCGCTGCTCGATGAATGGTATGTGCGCTGCGTTGGGGAGGAAGGCGCCCCCTATCTCAAGCAGTACTACGCGCATTGGGAAGACTTCTGGACGCGCCGCGTGCTGGATTCCGGCTGGTTCACGAAAGACGGGCAGTACCTGGCCTTCTACAGCGCGGGCTATCTTCGCGACATCTCGCGCGAAGACATCGAGAAGAGCCGTCAGTGGCTCGAGGCCGCCGCCGCGAAGGCCGTCACCGAACCCCAGCAATACCGTGCCCGGCTCCTGTTGCAGGCGTTCGAGTATTACGAGGCGTCGGCGTACGCGTTTGATTTCGATGCTCCGCTCGAGGGGCCTCCCGCCACGCACGAGGAGGCCCTGGCGCTGCTGACCTCGGTGGAACAGCGGTTCGGGCATGCCGCCCGGCGCCGGGAGCTTGCCCTGGACATTTTCCCCGGCCATCCCGTCCTGCGGCATCCCCTCACGATGACCCAATACGCGGCCCTGGGAAACGACGCCATGGGCATCGCGGGCCTGGGCGCCCTCATCGGGTTCCTTGATGTGCCCGATAGCCCTCTCCGGACCGAACTGGCACGGGTAGCCGCGGAAGCGCCCGATACGCACGTGAAAGAGCAGGCGTCAATGCTGCTCGATCTGGTGGCGGAGAAAGGCGAACTGCTCACGCGCAACCCGTCGTTTGAGGAGGGTTCCGGCGCCGCCGCCGAAGGCTGGTCCTGGTGGCTGCAAGACGGGGCCGGGCGCATGGCCCGGTCCGATGTGGCCGCCCATTCGGGACACTACGCCGTCGTCTGCGAGGGCGTGAAACGGGGCGGTCCCGTGCAGGCGGTCCCCGCCCAGCCCGGCCGCTACGGCCTCATATGCCACGTACGTGTTCCGGAGGGCCAGCAGGCGTCGGGCACGGTGGAGTTGTCGTTCACCCTGCGCGATGCCAACCGCAACAATGTGCTGACGCCGTCCACGAAACAGTCCCTGACGCCCGGCGCGTGGCAGCCCCTCGCGGTCGTCTATCGCATTACCGGGCAGGACATGGAGCGCGTGACGGACATCCTGCCGATTTTGGTTGTGGACGGGCAGGAAGCCGGGGAGATGCTGTACTTTGACGATCTGCGGCTCTACCGCTTAGGCGAATAAGCCCGGTGGGACCGGCGCCCCCGCCGGTCGTCCGGGGAGCGCCGTTTCCAGCGTCGCTGGGTCAACCGCGGACCGACGGGCTGCGCTCGTACATCTGTTCGATCAGTTCCAGGATTCGCGGTAAGGTCGCCACGACAGGCTCGACCCGGCGCTGGCTGACGCGTTCGACGTCTTCGATCGCGACGATGTCCAGCGCGTTGGCCATGGCGAGGGTCAGGGTGTCTTCGTCCGCGCGAATCGGGATGCATTTGTGCAGGGAAGCCAGGCGCGCCGGGATCAGGCTGGCCACCTGGGGCGCGATCGACCGGGCGTCCACTTCGACGTATTCGGTTTCGGCGCGCAACGCGACCGCCTGGGCGACGGCTTCCGGGGAGGCGTAGCCTTTTTCCTCCAGGATGGTCCCGAGTTTGGCCTGCGGGTTCAGACGCTGTTCTTCGAGCGCGTCCTCGAGCTGTTCCAGCGTGATCACGCCCATTTCCCACAGGATTTCGCCGAGTTTCCAGCGGCGTCCATCGGCTTCAGGCAGCGAGGGCGGCGCCGCGACGCCGGGCTTTTGCGGGTCCGCCTCCCCGGGTTCGGAGTCGGCGGGGGCCGGCACGGACGCGTGGGGCATCGTCCCCTGAGCCGCGAAACCCTGCATGCTGGCCCGCAGCGACTGGGTTTCCTGTTGGGAGGCTTCGTGCTCCTTGACGGCATTGGCGAGCTGTGCCGCGACCGAGGAGGCGCGGGCAACATCCGCCATTTCTTCTTTGAGGCGGGTTTCAAGGGCGTCCGCCCGATCGTTGGCCGTCTTCAGCGCGGCTTCGAGTTCGGCAACACGCGCGGCCGCGCGGGACACCCGCGTGAGCTCATCGCGCAGGCCCGCGGTTTCGGCGCGTGCGCGTTCCAGTTCCTTCTTCAGCGAAGCTATCTCGGTATCCGCTACCTTCTTGTTGGCCCGCACGGCTTCCAGTTCGGTTTTGATCTTGTCGTGTTCTGCTTTCTGGGCGTTGCGCGCGGCATCCGCCTCGTTCTTTTCCTTTTCCAGGGCGCCGAGACGTTTTTTGAGGTGGTCCAGCTCCTTGTCTTTTTCAGCGAGGCTGTGTGTGAATTCCTCGAACTGCTTCTTGCCTTGCGCGAGGTCCACATTGCGGGCGTTCACGGTGTTTTCGGTATCGTCAAGCTGTTGTTGCAGGGCGGCTCTGGCCGAGCGCTCCGATTCCAGCGCCTCTTGAGACTCCTTGGCCAGCCGTTCCAATTCCGCGACGCGCTGTTTCGCCGCCTGGAGCGCCTGGTCTTGTTCGGAGAGCCGCTTCTCGACCTGCAGGGCGGCCTCTTTCTGCGCGGAGAGCTCGCCGGTGCGTAGTCCAAGCTGTTCTTCGAGGCCCGCGATGGTCTTGCGGAGGGCCGCGGCTTCGGTGGTGGTCTTTCGAAGCTGCTGGGCCGCGCCCATGATTTCTTTCACGGCTTGTGCCGCGGATTCGCCTCGCGTCGCGAAACTGGTCTTGACGGCTTCGAGCTGATCATGGGCTTTGGCAATCTGTTCCGCCCCTGACCGGAACCCGTCGGCCGACATGTTTTGAAGATCGAGAACCAGCCGTTCGAGCCGATCCCACCCCTCGCCCGTGTGTGCTGTCGATTTCGCCATAGGTATCACCATCCCCCTGCCCAGCAACTCCCCGTTCCACTGATGCGGTCCCCTGCAGGCTCTCCCGGAGATTATACCATACTTGTTTTTGAAAAACAGCGAAAAATGGAATTACCGGGACCGCCGCCCCGTATATACCGCTCAAAACTCCCCTGAATGGCTGAAAAACAGCCATCCTTATCCCGGCGCATCATTCCCCGGTTGATTATACCCCAAAGAGCACCGGTTTGGGGGCTGCCGGCAGGGTGGCGCGTCGGCAGACGAAACGTGGGCCGGGGAGACCCCGAGGTGGATGAGGGTCTGCCCCGGCCCATTCCTGCTCACTGGCTTGCCAGAGCGTGCGCTTTCCGCACCAGTCCAATGAACTCGGCGCGGTAGTGTTCTTCGTCCCTACCCAGGCCCTGTTCAGCCAGTGTCAAGACCAGCTCATACGTGAGCGCGCCCGTGTGTTCCGAGTTTCGCAGCAGCATGCCGAACCCTGCGGCGGCGGCGGCGAACCGGAAATCCTCGGACGCGTTCTCGCAGGCGGCTCCATCGTCTCTGACCGGGAACGTGAGCAGCCTGCTGCTGTCTTGATCCGGTTTCTTGTAGCGAAGTTTCAACGAAAACAGCTCGCCGGAGCTTGCAGCATCCGTCAGGGCGGGCCGGGGCTGCTGGTATTTGAGCGGATCCACGCCCGGAACTTCGAGGGGCACCCCCGGAGGAACCAGCTCATACAACGCGGTAACCGTATGTCCCGCCCCGATTTCGCCGGCGTCTTTGGTGTCGTCGTTGAAGTCTTCCTTGGCCAGTATCCGGTTTTCGTAACCGATCAAACGGTAGGCCTGGACCTGCGCCGGGTTGAATTCCACCTGGATCTTGACATCCTTGGCGATGCTGATCAAGGTGCCTAACATGTCTGTTACAAGCACTTTACGTGCTTCGTCCATATCGTCGATGTAGGCGTAGTTGCCGTTGCCCTTGTCGGCGAGCTGTTCGAGCGTGGAGTCCTTGAGGTTCCCCATGCCGAATCCGAGCACGGACAGGAAGACGCCGGTCTTCGCCTTTTTCTCCACCAGGTCGATCAACTGTGAGGTATCGGTCATGCCGACGTTGAAGTCGCCGTCGGTGGCCAGGATGACCCGGTTGACGCCGTCTTTGAGGAAGCTCTCCGTGGCGGTATTGTAGGCGAGCTTGATGCCCTCGCCCCCGTTGGTCGAACCGCCCGACCGGAGGTTGTTCAGGGCTTCGAGAATGGTCCGGTGGGCGTCCCCGGAGGTGGGGGGCAGTACCAGGCCCGACGCCCCGGCGTACACGGCGATAGCGACCCGGTCGTCCTCGCGCAACTGGGTTATGAGCTGTTCCAGGGCGCGTTTCAACAGGGGCAGCTTGTTTTCAGGCTGCATCGACCCGGACACATCGATGAGGAACACGAGGTTGCAGGCCGGGCGGGCGTCGGGGGGAATTTCCCTGCCTTTCAGGCCGATCCGGGCGAGCCGGTGTTCGGGTTTCCACGGGCACGACGCCACTTCCACGTGCACCGCGAACGGGTCCTCGCCGTCGGGCGGGGCGTAGTCATAGTCGAAGTAGTTGATGAACTCCTCGATACGCACGGCCCCGGGCGGCGGCAGGGTATTCTGATTCAGGAAGCGCCGCGTGTTGGCATACGACGCCGTATCCACGTCGATCGAGAAAGTCGACAACGCCTCATCGGCCACCTTCCGGAACGGATTCTCGACCAGGTGGTCGTAGGCCTCGGTATTGTGTCCCGGCCAGTAGACCAGATTCGGGTCGTTGTTGAAATCCGGGTGGTCCGAGGTATCGAGCGGCCCTGCTTCATCAAACGCCATCCCAAAGGCAAGCGGTTCGCCTTTCGCGGCGACCGGGGAAGATTTCCCGTGGATCCCAATCTCGCCGCCCACAATCACATTCTGCAGTCCTCGGCCCCCGGCGGGCGGCGGAGACGCCGGACTGGCCGATACCGCCGCTGCCACCTCGAATTCGCCCCACTCCTTGCCGTCACGGGGCTTGCCTTCAGCGGGGCCGAGACTCCGGCGGGCGATGACCTGATTGGCCGGCAGATTCTGGCCGGGCTCGTATCTGAACTCGAGGTTCTCGGACCAGTAGTCGAGGGGGGTGCCCATGAACGACTTTTCGGGCACTTCGATGCGCAGGATGGCCATCTGCCCGGTTTGGCGGGCGGGGGACGCCTCCCGGACCGGTGCGGGCGCCTGCGGTCTCGGCTCCGCATCCGCGACCACGGGCGCGGCTTCGCCGGGCAGGCCCCAGACCTCGACCTCGACGTAGTGGTTGCGCTCGTTCGAGGTGTTGCCCCGGCTGTAGAGCCGGACGTAGCGCGCTACCTCGCCGTGGCCGTTGATGAGCCGGCCTTCGTTGGACTCGACGTATTCCTTGTCCTGTCCCGCGCCGAGCCCCGCCGAGTTGTCGTGGTCGTTGTTGCAGAGGGTGCGGACGTTCTGCGTGAAGTCCGGGTCATCGGCAATGTGTACGCTGAAGTCGTGGTAGACCCGCTCGCTCGTGTGGAAGTGCCACACCACGATGGCCTGGATGCTGCACGGCTGGCCGAGGTCGAGCTGGACCCACTGGAGACCCTTGTCGAGTTCGACGAGGCTCTTCTCCTGGAAGCCTTTGTCGCCGTCGGTGACCAGGGGCAGCCTGCCCAGGCTGGGCGTGGGGTCGCTGCTGGTGACGGGCTTGCCGCGTGAGAGCAGCTCCGTGCCTGCCGGCACCAGAAAGGGTTCGCGGGCCGTGTAGGTGAATTCGAGATTCTCGGACCAGTAGTCCAGCGGAGTGCCCATGAACGACTTCTCGGGCAGTTCGAGGGGCAGCGCGACCGGCTCGCCCGCCGCCTTCTGGACGGCTTCCGCCAGCGGCGTGGCCTGCGTGATCGGGGACGCGGGCTCGGGTTGGGCCATGGCCAGCACGAAGCGGTCCTGAAGCAGCACGTTCTCGACCGCCTCGGGCGTGGTCTCAAGGACCAACACGCTGTTCTGCGAATCGTCCAGCGTGATGGAAAGCGTGCTGCCATCCAGCGCGGTCACCTTGTCGCGTTTCACTTGGATACTCGGGCCTGCCGCGAACACCTCGTTATTGACCAGGGTATCCAGGGCGGAGACGATTTCCGGAGAGGCGGTCTGGCGCCGCACACGCAACGCGGACGGGTCGGGCGCCGGACGGGCGGCCGGAGTCGACGCCGCAGCCGGCATAGGCTCCGGCTTGACCGGAGGGGCCTCGACGGGCGCCGGGGCCGCTTCGATCGCAGCGGTTGCCGCGGCTGGTTCGGTTGCGGCCGGCTCGGTTGCGGGCGCTTCGGTTTCTGCTATGGGCGCCTGTGCGGGCTTTTCTTCGAGCACCGCCACCGCCGCACTGGACGAACTGCTCGGGACCACCTCGAACCCTTCCCAGTTTTCCGCGGCGAGGTCCCATTCTGCGTCGGTTTCGGCCGGGGCCGCCCCGGGAGCGGTCGAGGGCGATTCCGTAGACGGTTCTTTCTCGCCGCTCATGCGCGCCAGCCCCTGGACGTTCGGGTCACCGGCCGTCTCTACCCCCTGTCTGGCCAGTTCCTGTGTGGGCTGGTTCCAGGAGGTGTCGCCTGCGTTCCAATAGAGCGCGCCGATGACGAGCAGGACCGCGGCGGCCCGCAGGAGCGTGCCCGCCACGCTGTTGCCCAGGAATATCTGCCGGAGGGTACGGCGGGCGCCGACGGTCTCGGTTGGCGCGGGGGCTTCGGCCCGTTCCATGACCGTCGCGCGCTGGCTCTCGGTGAGGGCCGCCTGCGGGGCTTCGTGAAGTGCGGTCCGGGCGAACCGGGCCGTTGCGCGCAATTCCTCGACGGTCTTGCGGGCGTCCGGATTGGACTTGAGGGCGTTTTCGACCGCTTGCGACATGGCGGGTTCGAGCTCGCCGAGGGCGTAGGCGGTCAGGGTTTCGATGTCCAGTATCGGTTTCATAGTCAGACCTCCCGGGCGAGATCGAGTTCGCCCTGCAGCCGCTGGCGCATGGTGTCGAGCGCCGTGGCGATGAGGTTGCTCACTTTCCCGAGGGAGACGCCCATGACGTGGCTGATCTCCCGGTAGGTCAGTTCGTCCTCGAATTTCAGGCGAAAGGCTTCCTGGGTTTCCTCAGGCAATTCGCCGAGCACATCAAACACTTTCGCGAGGGCCTCGCGCCGTTCCGCCATGGCGCCGGGCCCGGGGTTATCGCTAGACCGCACCTCGGCGCGGCCGTGAGTGAGCGCGTCCATCCGTCCCTCCTTCCTCCGCACGTCGTACGCGCGGTTGCGGCATACCGTGTACAGCCATGCCGCGAGGTGTCCGTCGACCTTGGCGCGGTCCGCCTGGCAGAGCCGCAGGAATGCGTCCTGCACGACGTCGCGCGCGGTTTCGAGGTCGCCCGTGATACGGCAGGCATACCGGATGAGCGGTTTTTCGTAGCGCTCGAGCGCCTGACGTATCCAGTCCGTTGACGCCAGTTCCGTCATCACTTCCCCCTGCGTTTCCGTTTGTTGCGGGCCAGGAACGTTCGCGAACGTGTTCCATTCAGGATAACGATTCTCGGTCCATTCCGTTCAAGTAAGCGGCATTGCGCTGAAAAAAGTCGAATATTCCACCCCCGGCCCAGGTGTCCCCGTCCATACCGTCCATTTCGTCCATTACGTCCACCACGTCCACCGGAAGATAGAAATGCAGGCGAGACGCCTGCGCTGCAACACAAGAATGCCCGCCGGGAACGCCGTATTGCAGCCCCGTAGGGGCGACCGAGAATAGCCCGGGGCAA
>DDYW01000144.1 GCA_002348185.1 Candidatus Hydrogenedentes bacterium UBA2224
GGCCTCGTTTCTTGCCGGATCTTTCTTGAAAAGAGCTTCTTGTGGAGCGAGAGCGCGGCGTCCAGAATTCTTGCGCGAATTGGAGACAGCACATATCGATGCCTGCCCAAATGCTGTAGCGGAGCACCGAATTTGGCCTTAAACTCTCGGGGACCGTAGGGTTTGTCGGGCTTGCCCGCCCCACCAAAATCGAAACGATGGTAGCCCTCTCGTTGGCCGCGTTGGAGGACATGCCAGACAAGAGACTCATTTGCATGGAGAGCAGCAAAGGCCTCGTCCGAACCGGCGTACCAGTCATAAAGTGTCGTGCCAAATGGCAATGCCACGCGGGAAGCGACGATTTGCCCCTCGTGCTCGGCCAGCAAGAACCAGCCAATTCCTCCGAGCCAGCAATCTTTGAAGACCTTGCTTGGCAGCAGAGGAACTCTGACTCGGGAGTAAGTCCGCTGAAGTTGTGTATAGAACTGTTCAAAATCTGCATCGTCTGTTACATCACGGACGGCAAGGCGCGCTTCGTTCTTGCGAATGTATTGGCGTCGCCTTTTGCTGATCGCGTTCCACAACTCTTCCTGCGGCTGCGTAAGGTCGAGGTGAAAATTCAGGTGGTCGGAGAACGTGAACCCGGCCGTCTCCAGCGCCTGATTCAAGATCGCCCGTTGTTCACCATGCCAGATCTCGACGTAGACACCCTGAAGGTCCGCGTGATTCAGCAGATCTTCGATGATTTCGCCGCAGTATCGCATGCCGTTCTCGGAAATCAGTGGCCCGCCGTTTACGATCGCCCTTGTTGCCAAGGGAGACGCAAGCCCTGAAATTTCTTCAGCCACTTGAAAGACATACCCCCCAATGACCGGGCTGGACTCGGAATGGCGAAACAAGCGGCCATGAGAGGTATACGAGTGGTTCTTCTTGAGTGCATGCAGCATTTTGGCGCTTTGGAATGCGTTGTGATACGGCTGACGCGCCGCAAAATCATCCCATTCAGCCGCGTTGGTGACGTCTATGTCCTGTCCAATCAGGCTCATTTCTTCGCCCGCCACGTCTTCAGGGCATTCACACCCCAGTCAACCACGGAATGGGCCCAGACCGCGGCATTGGCCTCCGGCCAACGCTCGGGATGGGTGGTTAGCAGCACCACAGGCTCCTTCCCGGGGTGCAGGATTGCCGGCAAAGCAACGGGAGGTGTTGGATTGCGGAGGTTCTTCCCGTTCGACCAGTCTCTCCGGTTGTGCGGACTTCCAAACAAACCTCCCGTGTCCGTAACATAAAAGACGTCAGAAAAATCAAAATCCACCTGTGGTTCGCCGAAAAGTCCTAGCGCTGCTCTGTCCATCCCATCGGAGAAAAACAGGTTGGACACACTCGAAAGAGGGCTGCCGTGGGCCGCTACGGTGACAACTTCGGCCAGCTCGCGCAGGCTAGCCAGCTCTCTACTGAACAGGCTCCGGGCCTTCTGGATGTCACCGTGGCAGCGTGTCATGACTTCGTAGTGATAGCCCACCTCGTGACCGAGGTCCGAGATGGCTCTAATGGCCTGATCTGGGAACACACATCCCTGCCTGCAGCGGAAATAGAATGTCGACAGGAAACCAGCGTCCTTTTCGGCTCTGGCCATCGCGACGGCGCGATGCGTGAGCCTGTCGACGTCGTGCCGGAGAAAGAGAAAGGGGCGGGCGTAACCTGTCCAGTAGCGTTTCACCGGGCCCAAGGCATAGCCCTGCGAGCGAAGCACCTCAAGCATGTCGATATAGGCGGAAAGGGGGAAGGCCACCGCTTATTTCCCCTGGAGGTCTTTGTTGGCCTCCATATCAAACAGCATTGCGAACAAGATTGACTGAAACCCCATGAATGCACAGAACAGAACGGCAGAGATATTCTCTACCGTCACGGAAGCGTTCAGCGCCCACCGATACACAAGGCGCAATCCCAGGGGAATGTCTACGAGCAGCATGAATCCACCCAGGAGGTAGAAGAACACTAGAGGATGCGTGTTACGGATCACATACTTCTGCACCATACGGTACATGAAGAGCCGGAAAAGCAGCAGGGGGATGGTGAACAGGACCTTTCGAATCCGGATCCCTGATTTTTCCCCGATGTTGTAGACCGGTTTGATGTGGACGTCCTTGACCCGGAAATCGTAGACGTTCAGCTTGACCAGCATGTCGTTGGGCATGCCGTAGCGCTTGTAGATCTTGTCCAGATCGAGGGTCTGGAGGACCTTGAGCGACGCCACCGTGTAGCCGGTCTGGGAATCGGCCACATGCCAGTACCCTGACGCGATCTTGGTGAGCAACGACAGCCCCGAATTGCCCAGGTAACGCACCTTGGGAATCATGTGCCACGCGTCGCCGTAAAACAGGCGGTTGCCCTTCGTATAGTCCGCACGATTTTCGATCACGGGATCGAGCAGTTTGGGCAGGTCGCCCGGGTCCATCTGGGCATCGCCCGCCATCACGGCCGTGCAGTCTATCTGGTTGTCGCGAGCGAACTTATAGCCTTCCGCGATCGCGCCCCCGACTCCCTGATTCTCTTCCAGATCGACCAGCACGACGCGGTCCGGGTCTCGACTGACATACTCCCGCACCACAGTCGCCGTGTTGTCGGTGCTCTTGTCGTTGACCACGATGATCTTGTCCACGAATTCGGGCATCGTCTCGATGACCGTTCGAATCAGGACTTCCTCATTATAGGCCGGCACCACGACCGCCACGGTCTTGTCTCTGTACATGATTGCTCCTGTGTACCCCGGGGCCCTGCGTTTGCGGGCACCTCGCTGCTGCGCCGGATTGCGCCGTGGAAGCCGCGATTATGACCCGGCATCCGTCAGGAAATCAAAGCATGGAAACGAGATACGGCCTGCCCCGTCAGGCCGGCTCAGAAACCATCACCACGGTCTCGGCCCCCTCGCTCCGGTATTTCCGCCCACAGGCGGCGCATTGCGCATCGTCGCCGCCACCGAAGTTGAGCCGCTCGCCGCACCAGCAGACCCAGCCCTTCAAGCGGGCCGGATTGCCAAACACCAAGGCGTAGGGGGGCACGTCTTTCGTCACGACCGAGCCCGCCCCTACAAACGCGTATTTGCCTATGCGGACACCACATACGACGGTCGCGTTGGCGCCGATCGAGGCGCCGCGCCCGACCACCGTCTCCTTAAATTCCTCGCGGCGGTTGACGTGGCTGCGGGGATTGACCACGTTGGTGAACACCATCGAAGGACCGCAGAACACGTCATCCTCGAGCCGGACCCCCTTGTAGACGCTCACGTTGTTCTGGATCTTGCAATTGTTCCCGATGCTCACGTCGGGACCGATCATGACGTTCTGCCCGATGTTGCAGCCCTTCCCGACCCGGCAATTGCGGAGCACGTGGCTGAAATGCCAGATCCGCGTGCCTTCGCCTATCTCACACGCTTCGTCGATAATGGATGTCGGATGTACAAAAAACTCGCTCATGGCACTCCTTGTCTCACTTCCTATACTATCGGCACCTCGACCGTGCTTCCGTCCGCGTCCATGGATTTCTGACACGCCTCCAACACGCGGAGCACGTTCAAGGCGCTCTCTCCATCGGTGCGCGGGCGAACGCCCCGTTCCACGCAGTCCAGAAACTGGCGGCATTCGGCCTGGAGGGGCGGTTCGCCGGGCGTTTCGATGGCCTTCCCGTGAATCGGCTGCGCCACCGGCAGGTTTCCGTCCCGACGCAGATTGGTCTCAAACACCTGCAACTGCGCGCCCTGGGCCAGGTCGTCGAAAACGGCCATCCGCGCGCTGCCGACCACCGCCACCTTGCGTTCGGGAAACGGATTGAGCCAGTTCACGTGGATGTGCGCGCGCAGCCCGTCCGCATACTCCAGGCGGGCCAGCGCAACGTCGACGACGCCCGCCGTCAGGCAGGTTTGGGAGAACGCGTTCACGCGTGCAGGCGTCCGGCCCAGCACCGCGTTCAGAATCGCGATGTCGTGGGGGGCAAAACTCCACAACACATTTTCTTCGGTCCGGAATTTGCCGAATTTCAGGCGGTTCGACCAGGCGTACCAGAGTTCCCCCAGTTCGCCGCTCGCCACAAGCGCCGCCATCGCTTCCACTGCCGGGTGGTACTCGAGCAGATGCCCCACCTGGAGCACCCGGCCGTATCTGTCGGCCAGATCGCAGAGTTCCCGGCCCTCGGAGGCGCGCAGCGCGAGCGGTTTCTCGCAAAAGACGTGCTTCCCCGCTTCGAGCGCCTGTTTTGCCAGCTCGAAATGCAACACGGCGGGGGAGGCAATCGCCACGGCGTCTATCCGGCCGTCCTCGAGCGCGCGTCGGATGTCCGGAAGCAGCCGCGCATCGGGATACGGCTCTTCGAACGCCCTCAGGGTCGCCGGATTGACGTCGCAGACCGCATACAGGGCCCCCAGATCGTGGAAGGTCCGAACGAGGTTCTTCCCCCAGTATCCCGCCCCGACGACGCAAAGATTGGCCACTGTCCTGCCCTTCGTGTCAATCCATAAACTCGCGGTATGGTACCGGTTTCACCGGCGGCCCCGCAAATGCCTCCGCCGCGTCTCAGTCAACTCCGCGCAGCGTCCACGATCGCCCGGAATGCGCCGCTCAGGGCTTCGGGAGACAGAGTCTGCCGCGCCTGAACGATGGCGGCACATTGCTGCCGGTAACGCTCGCGCGGGAAGTCGCTCGCCAGACCAATGAGCAGATCGCGCATCTCCTCATACGAATCCACCAGATACCCGATATCGCCCATCCTGCCAAAACAGTGCTGAAGATAGGGATTCCTCAGGTAAATCCCTGGTTTTCCGTAATACAGCGAATCCAGAAACGATGCGCTCGCCACCAGCCGGTAGTATTCCGGGTCGCCCGTCCATACCGAATAGGTGAGTGACGACGCCCGGTCCGCGAACTCCCGGGCGTCCAGGGGGCGCGTACCCACACCCTGCACCGCGTCGCGATGTTCGACGCCATACCCGTCCTCGGTCGCAAAGCCCGCCAGCACGAACTCAGTGTCCGGCGCCTCCCGCGAAACGTCGAACGCGAGCCGGCAGAACCGGTCAAAGCGTTTCGCGCCACCCGTGGTACCCAGGAAACCAAAGCGCACGGGCGGCGGGGACTGCGGCAGGGTCTCAGCGGTCCACAGGCAGGGGATGTCAAAGGCGCTGACGTGGCGCGCATACCGTGGGCTGCACGCGGCAAGATGCTCCAGGATGGACGCAGAAAGCGCGATATACCGCAGCGTGCGAGGATGGGGGAGAAGCAGCACCCGCCTGAGGTGCAGCGCCCAGTACCACGGTTTCCGCGAAGCGGGGCGTGCCAGCGAATCCAGGATGCCGTGCAGAACGGCCACCACCGGTTTTCGTAACCGTGTCAGCAGCAGCAGAGGCTTCAGAAACAACAGCCCCGTGTTGGTGGCGGAACACAGAACCACCGCATCAACGTCCGAGGCGCGGGCTTCCCGAAGCAGCCGCCGGCACCACATCCATTCTCTCCCGAGAATCCGGAAACCGTTGCCTCCGCGCGCCGGGACCTTGATCGGCTCCCAGGAGACCCGTTCCACGCCCGCAATACCGTGCATTTCCAGGTATTCCCGGGCACGCAGGAGATGCTCGGCCTCCCCGAAAAAGGTGATCTCCTTCTCCGGCCAGGCAGCGAGTACCGTGGCCAGCAAGGCGGCATTGAACGGCACATGCACAAAGCCCGCACATTGCGGCTCGCATAGCAGGATTCGTCGCGTCACCCCAGCCTCCCCTGGTCGGTCGCCCAAAACCGTAGCATGCGACAAGTCGCGCGGGCAGTTCAATTCGCGTTGGCGCGGTTGTTTGCCCGCTCTGAAGGGTGCTATTCTGTGGGCCGTTCGTGGCCGCCGGGCAGAGTCGGGTGAATGTGGATTTCCCGGAAAAAGCCCGGTTCATGGCTGCCCCGGCCGGCCCAAGGGGAGTTTTTAAGCCGCTCCGCGGGCATCGCGAGCGCAACAATGTAAAGGGGCTTTCTCGCCGAAAACAAGCTGCGTGTGTACCGTAAACCCTCGCATAGTCGTCCTGCGAACCGACGCCGGCACGCGGGACTCCCGGTTACAGAAAGAGCTGCGCATGTTTGTGGAAGCGGGCTTTTGCGTGGACCTGCTGTGCTGGGATCGCGGCCGGGAATACCCGCGGCTGGAACAGCGGGAAGGGTACCGCATCCGCCGCTGCCGCATCCCCGCGCCGTACGCCAGCAAATGGCTCTTCGTCATGATGCCCCTGTGGTGGATTTACGCCTTCGTTCAACTTCTCTACCGCCGCTACGATGCCATACACGCCTGCGATTTCGACACCGTGGTGCCGGCCCTGGCGGCCCGGGTGCTGCGGCGAAAACCCGTGGTGTACGACATCTACGACTTCTATTCGGTAAAAAGCGAGACCATTCCCCGGTTTCTCAAACACTTTTTCCGGAAGGCGGAACAGGTCTGCGCGCGCCGGGCCGATGCGGTCATCATCGTCGACGAAGCACGCACGTACCTGCTCGGCGATAGACTGCCCGGCCGCCTCGTCGTGGCCATGAACTGCCCGTACGACGACGTCCAGCCGGAATGGAAGAAGAACCCGCCGGATGCCCCGTTCACGGTCTTCTATGGTGGACTGATTACCACGTTCCGCGGGATCGAGAAACTGGTCCGGGTCACGGAGGGACTTGAGGGGGTCAAAGTCGTTATGGCAGGCTGGATCACGGACGGGCGTTACCGGGCCCTGCTCGAGGCCGCGCCGCACGTTGAGTACATCGGCCTGGTAGACTATCCGGAGGCCCTGCGCCGGACGTACGAGGCCGACGCCGTGTTTTCGTACTATGATCCGGCGCTCGAGATTAACCGGACGGCCAATTCCTCGAAAATGTTTGATGCGTTCATGTGCGGCACGGCGGTCCTGGCCAATGAGGAGCCGCCTTCCGCGAAGATCGTTCGGGACGCCGGCTGCGGTTCCCTGTTGCCGTTCGAGGATGACCGGGGTTTGCGTGACGTGATTGTCCGATGGCGAGATGCTCGCAATCTGGCCGCGTCGCTCGGTCAAAACGGCCGGCGCCTGTTTGAGGAACGTCTCAACTGGGAGACGGTAGGGGAGACGATTTTGGACATCTACCGGAATCTGGGGTTGCGCTCCGCATGAAGCGCATTCTGCTCATCATCGGCACCCGTCCCGAGACCATCAAAATGGCGCCGGTCTACCATGCCTTGCGCCAGTGCCCGGAATTCGGGATTCAGGTCTGTTCCTCGGGCCAGCACCGGGAAATGCTGGATCAGATGGTCCGCTTTTTTGACCTGCGGCTCGACGAGGAACTCAACGTGATGCTCCCTGGACAGGACCTCTTCGACATCACGGCGAACGTCTTGTCCGGGATGCGCGAGGTGTTGCGGCGCCTTCAGCCGCATATGGTGCTGGTTCAGGGCGACACGACCACCGTTATGGCGGCGTCGCTGGCGGCGTTTTACCTCAACATCCCCGTGGGGCACGTGGAGGCGGGTTTGCGCACCGGGCAGATCCGGGACCCGTTTCCCGAAGAACTCAACCGGATTATCACCGACAGTCTCAGCAGCCTCCATTTTGCCCCAACCGAGAACGCCCGCCAGGCGCTCCTGGGCAGCGGCGTGCCGGAGACCCGTGTGCATGTCACCGGAAACACCGTGGTGGATGCCCTGCTTTTCGCGCGCGACAAGCTTGCCGGCGAACCCTGCGAAGCTGTAGATACCGGCCCGATGGACCGGTGGATTTTGCTCACCACGCACCGCCGCGAGAACTTTGGAAAGCCCATCCGCTCCATTTTCAGCGCGGTCAAGCAGTTGCTCGGCAGGTATCCGGACCTGCATGTGGTCTACCCGGCCCACCCCAATCCGAACGTCCGCGAAGCGGTGGCGGAAGAGCTTCAGAACGTGCCGCGCGTGCATGTCCTGGAACCGCAGCCGTACCCGGAATTCGTGAAACTGATGCGCGACTGCACGCTGATTCTGACCGACTCGGGCGGCGTGCAGGAGGAAGCGCCGAGCCTCGGAAAACCGGTGCTGGTCTTGCGCGAGACCACGGAGCGCCCCGAGGGCATCGCGGCCGGCACGGCCCGGTTGATCGGAACCGATTCGCAAACGGTCGTAAACGAAACCTCGCGGCTGCTCGATGATCCCGCGGCGTTTGCTGCCATGGCCCGAGTCGCCAATCCCTACGGCAACGGCAAGGCCGGAGAGGCCATCGCCGGGTGCCTGCGCCACTATTTTGAACCGTGAGATGAGGGGGGAATCGCGCATGACGAGGCGACCGGCGGCGCGAGCCCGCGGACTATGAAGATACTCTTCCTGACGCCCCGACTGCCGTATCCGCCCGCGGGCGGCGACAAAGTGACGGTGTACAGCCACATCCGTCTGTTGTCGCCGCGGGTGGATTCCATCCATGTCCTGTCGCTGATCGAGCATCCTGGCGAAACGGAATACGCACGCGATTTCGAAGCCGAGTTCCCGAATCTGACCGTCGAGACCGTCCACCTGTCCCGGAACCGGTCCAGGCTCAACGCGGCGCTGGGGCTCGCAAGTTCCTCTCTGCCGCTGCAGGTCCACTACTACCGTTCGAGCCGGTTCGTCCGGCGGGCGGCGGAACTGGCCCGGGAGACGGCCTTTGATGCCTGCTACGCCCATCTTGTACGGATGGCGCCCTACGCCAGGACCCTCCCGATCCCCGTGAAAGTGCTGTGCATGACCGACTGCCTCACCCTGCGCTATGAACGGTCCGCCCCCTATGCCGCGGGGATGGCGCGCCACGTTGAGCGCATCGAGCGGAAGCGCATCACCCCCTTCGAGATCCGGTGTACCGGGGAGTTCCACGCTTCCATCGTGGTTAGCGAGGTCGATCGGCGCAGACTGCTTGCCCTCGGCGCGCGGGGACCCGTTGTCGTCGTGCCGTTCGGGGTCGATCTGGGCAAGTTCACCCTCGAGAACGACGAGCCGCGCGACCCGGACACGGTCGCCTTTCTCGGCAACCTGCACAGCGCTCCCAACCGCGACGCCGTGCGCTATTTCGTCGACCAGATCTGGCCGCGGATCCGGCAGCGCAAACCGGATGCGCGGTTCCAGGTCATCGGGATCAATGCGCCAGACTGGGTGACCCGTCTGCACGGCAGAAACGGGGTGGAAATTGTTGGCGCCGTCGACGATGTCCGCCCCTATCTGCGCCGGGCCGCATGCACGGTGTGTCCCATGCGGATCGGCGCGGGCATACAGACCAAGAATCTCGAGTCCCTGGCCCTGAAAACCCCCGTCGTGAGCACCCGTGTTGGATTCGAAGGGCTGGACGCACCGGAAGGGGATGGCGTGCTGGTCGCCGATTCCCCGCACGAGTTCGCGGAACAGGTCCTGTGGTTTCTCACGGATGCAGCGGAGCGGGAGCGCCAGGGCATGGCCGGCCGCAGAATCATCGAACAGCGGTATGACTGGAATACCCGGGCTCCGGTATTGTATGCCTTACTGACCGGAGAGTTGCCCGGTGCGGGAGTAACGACGACGTCATGACCTGGCAGGAGCACATCATTCCCTTCCTGGCCATTTTTGGCGCGGGGTTCGCCGTGGTTCTGCTGCTCGAGCCCCTGGTCTTTCGCTACGCCCTCAAGCGCGGCCTGGTCGACCCGCCCAACTGGCGCAAGGTGCATACCGGCAGCGTTCCACGCATCGGCGGGGTGGTCTTTCTCCCCGCGTTAGCCGTCTGTGCCGCGCTCATGCGTTTTGTATGGCCGCAGTATTGCCAGCCGCACTACTGGGGCCTGCTTGTGGGCCTCTTCGCCATCTCCCTGGCCGGACTCTGGGACGACCTCTCCGACATCCGGGCCCTCACCAAGCTGGCCTGCCAGTTCGCTGCCGGGGCCATTCTATTCTGGGCCGGCTACCGCTTTCAGGCCTTCATGAACCCCTGGAATTTCCGCGTGATCGAGCTCGGGTTTGTCGACTTCTTCCTGACCGTACTCGCGGTCGCGGCGATTATCAACGCCATCAACATGCTGGACGGTCTCGACGGCCTCGCCGCCGGCTGCACGCTGATCATGGCGGCCTTTCTCCTGATCAACAAGGTCTCACAAGGGGACGCCCTGTCGGCAGCCATGTGCGCAGGCGTGATGGGCATCACCGCGGCATTTCTGTTCTTCAATTTCCATCCGGCGAAGGTCTTCATGGGCGACACCGGCGCCATGTTTCTGGGCCTGTTCCTCGCTTCCGAAATGCTGGACGCGGCCTCCCATGCCACCGCCATGACCACCATCCTGCTGCCGCTAGTGATCCTCGGCATCCCCATCTTCGATATGCTGCGCATCATGGCCACCCGCGCCCGCAACAACGGCAAAGTCTTCTCCGCCGACAAGAGCCACATCCACCACCGCCTGCTGAGCCTGGGGCTCTCGCACAAGGAGGTGGTCCTCTTCATCTACGGGTTGAACGTCTATATGGGCATCATGGCGCTGATTTACCGTCACGTCGCGCTGAATTACCGGATTCTGTATCTCTTCAACATGGTTCTTTTCCTGTTCATGGCCTTTTACCTCATCGGCCGCGATCATCGAAACGACCTGGACCGTTAATCATCAACCCCTTCCGGGAGGACGCACCATGGAAAACATCGCATACGGAGGCTGGCCCAACTGCATCCGCCTGGCCAGCGGGCCCATCGAGCTCATCGCAACCACCGATGTCGGCCCGCGCATCATCCGCCTGGGTTTTGCCGGAGAACACAACCTGTTCAAGGAGTTCCCCGATCACATGGGCAAGACCGGGGGAGAGGAGTGGCGCAGTTACGGCGGGCACCGCCTCTGGCATGCCCCGGAAGCCATCCCGAGAACCTACGAGCCCGACAATCGCCCCGTCCAGACCCGATGGGACGGCACATGCCTCACGCTCTCCCAGAACGTGGAACCGTCCACCGGCATCCGGAAGGAAATGCGCATTCGCTTCCTCGAAGACGGCGCCACGATCCGGATCGAGCACACCCTCACCAACACCGGCCCCTGGGACGTGACCCTCTCGCCGTGGGCGCTTTCCGTGATGGCGCAGGGCGGACGAGCCATTGTCCCGCACGAGGAATTCATCTCCCACACCGACAAACTCCTGCCTGCCCGGCCCCTGGTGCTCTGGCACTACACCGACATGAGCGACCCGAGATGGGTCTGGGGAAAGAAATACATTCAGCTTGTCCAGGACCCGCAGGCAGGGGAGGAGTGCCAGAAGGCGGGCTTGCTCAACAAGCAGGGATGGGCGGCCTATGTGCTGAACGGGGCCGTTTTTGTAAAGCGTTTTCCGTTCCTGGACACCCGGCCCTACCCGGACTACGGCTGCAACACCGAACTGTATACCGACGGCGCCATCCTCGAAGTGGAAACCCTGGGCCCGATGACCCCGCTGGCCGCTCATGGCGGCTCGGTGACCCACATCGAGCACTGGGGCCTTTTCAAAGCGGCCATTCCGGAAAACGAACCCGGGTTGGATGACGCGCTGCTTCCGCTGGTGGAAAGAGTTTTCCCCGTCTGATCGCGTTAAGCATGAAAGTGCTTGACAAGTTCTGGCCTCAAGCATAATCTAGCCCGTAACGGGTTATACTCGTAGGGGGTATACCCGGTCATCGTGTGGGGCCGCACCCGGTCCGTATGCTGAAAGTGGTATTGGGCGTTCCTTCCGAGTCAGGCCTGGACCCGGTGGGGCGAGGGCTTTCAGCAGAGGATGCGAGCTGTTTTCGCCTTGCGGCCAGGGAGGTCGGATGACGGGGAGATGGGGAGTACGGGAGAGCAGGGGGAGTCTGGTTTGTCTCCTGCCATGCGCTGATTCGCAATCCGTCTGTATTCACGCCACATAACCGTCGCGAGTGCCAGGCCTGGAAAGGGGGACAGGGGCCCAAGCAGTACCGTTTCCGGCAATGGTCCGGCCCAGGAGTACGTTTTGCACAGACAACTCTACGGAGGAACCACCTATGAAACGTGTGATGTTTGCAATCGCGATGCTTGCGGTGATGGGTGTGATGTCCCCCGCCTACGCCAATTACCTTATCGTCACGCAGATCGGCGAAGGCACCGTGAGCCCATCCGTGGGCAGCCACTACTATGTCTACTACACCAAAGTCACGCTCAAGGCCACCCCGGCGCCCGGTTGGGTGTTTGACCGCTGGGAGGGCGATTTTGAAGGCCGACCGAATCCCTACACCTTCCGTTCAACGAGCGACAAGTGGGTAAGCGCCATTTTCAAACCCGCCACGCCCGGCTTATCGGAGAATGCGCTGGTCGAATACGTCGGCGCTAACGACCCCAACTCGACGTTCAGCGTCGTTGACCGGGACGACCATGTGGGCTGGGAAGGGTACGAAATGACCGTCACCTCGCAGGCCTGGCGCACCACCTCGGAGGTGGACCGGCCGCTGTGGGAACACGATATGGTGATGGTGGTGCCGTGGTTCCATGGCGACGAAGTGATCTACCTGATCAACGGCGGGTCCAATCCGTTGAAGTATCCGACTCCCGACAGCCTGTTTGCCACCGTGGCCATCGGGCTCGGGTCGTGCTACGCCCAGATCGACCAGGTGCCCAATCAACCCCTCTACTTCACGGACGAGGTGGACAACCGCCGAACCGAAGACGAAATCCTCGCCTATAGTATGGACAAATGCCTGGTCACGGGAGACTGGACCTGGGCGGCCCATTCCGCGATGGTCAAAGCCGCCATCAAGGGCATGGACGCCATCCAGCAGACCAGGGACACGCTGGACAAGTTCATTGTGCTCGGCGCGTCTAAACGGGGCTGGACAGCCTGGCTGACCGCTGCGGTGGATCCGCGCGTGGCGGCCGTCGTTCCCATCGTGATCGACGTGTTTCAGTTGCCGAAACAGGTCGAGCACCACTGGGAAGCCTACGGGCTGTATTCGCCGGCCATTCAGGACTACGTCGATTTCGACCTGTTCTGCCGCGCGGCGAACGACCCGCTGGCCCCGGACCTGCTCAACATCGTGGACCCGTACTCGTTCATCTCCAAGTTCACGATGCCCACGCTCATTCTAAATGCCTCCGGGGACCAGTTCTTCCTGCCGGATTCCTCGAGGTTCTATCTGAGCGAACTCCCGAACCTGACCGACATGCGCCTGCGCTACTTCCCCAACAAAGACCACTACATGGAAGGTCTTCTTGACGACTACGACAATATCTGGCAGATCTTCAGCTGGGGATTCAATCAGGTGTACGGGTACGAGAATCCGTACATCAACTGGACGGTTGACGGGAATGGCGCCATCACCGTGACGCCGTCCAAGACCCCGGATTCGGTGAAGTTGTGGCAGGCCACCAATCCGACGGCACGGGACTTCCGCCTGGAGACGGTCGGGCCCATCTACACGAGCACGGACCTGTCGCCGCAGTCCAACGGCACGTACATCGGGTATTGCCCGCCGCCGGCCCAGGGGTGGACCGCCTACTTCGTCGAGGCCGATCTCGGCGCCCAGACCGTTACGACGCCGATCCGTGTTACCCCGGATATCGACCCGTATGACGGGATGGGCTGCTGGGAATAGTCTCCATTCCCCGCACGCCTGTCCGGCAAGCAACTGCCCCGCCCCGCGCTCGTTTGCGCGCGGGGCGGGGCTCGATTTCGCCAACGCTCACCGCCGGGCATCCGGTCAGGACCGCCCGGCCGGCCACTTACCGGGTCAGGGCAACGACTTTGCCGTTGTAGACCAGCTTGTTGTTCATGATGTCGATATAGTGGACTTCGTCTGAGCCGTCTTTGTAGACCTTAACCTTATCGCCCTCGATGGTCCACTTGGCCCGCACGTTGCCATTCATCTTCCATTCACCGTTGGGGGCGAACTCAATGACGAGTTGCGCATCGCCCAACTGCTGGATCTGCTTGCATCCGGTAAGGCTCTCCACAGTGATTGGCTGTCCCCCAAACGGATCGCCGCCGTCCGGCGCCACTTCTTGAACCGTCTGCGCCGGGTCTTCCGCCTGAGCGGCCGGTTCTTGCCCGGATTCGGGACCGGGGACAGGCCCCGCGACCGGAGGCACGGCATTCTCAACGGGCGGAAGGGCGGGAGCCGGAGCGCTTTCCATGACCGGTTGCGGCGTTTGCGGAACGGGATGCTCCGCCTGTCTGGTCCAATAGACCACGCCAACGATGACAGACACCAGGATGACAAGAATCAGACCAATCGCAGTACCTCTCATGCTTCCCCCTTCCCCCAGGCAGGGCCCGGGCATCACCTGCGCCCAGCGCGCCAGGCCAGCGTACACGCGAAATTCGACCTCCGTCAAGGCGTCAGGGTTCCACAAGAGGAACCATACGCGCCCCAAAGTTCTTGACTATCTAATTCCTTTTATGTAATATAGACTTTGGCTTAGCTACTTAGCCGTGCGTGCAAAGAAAGGAGGGATACCCAGCACGCCGTGGATTGTTCCGTGGAGGTTGCGGGGGTTTCAACGTAAAGAGGTTGTGTGTCATGAAAGGAAGAGGGTTTACGCTGATAGAATTGCTGGTGGTGATCGCGATCATTGGCGTTCTGGCCGCGATTCTCCTTCCGGCGCTTGCGCGTGCACGCGAAGCTGCCCGAAGGGCGTCCTGTGCCAACAATCTGAAGCAGCTGGGGTTGGTCTTCAAGATGTATGCCAATGAATCCAAGGGGCAGCACTGGCCGCCGCTCATGCCGTTCATTACGGAAAACAGTGACGCTGCGGGTGGTGTGCGTGCGGGGGAAGGCACCCACTTCCCGCCGCCGCTGTGCGAGAAGGCCAACGATCGGAAGTGGTGTTTCAATGCCGTGGCCGTCTATCCCGAGTATCTGACGGACGCCAATGTCTGCTCGTGTCCGTCCGATTCATCGGCCGGACATGTCTCAGAGGGATTGTGGCACGTTGAAGGGGATATCGCCCGGGAAATCGATCCCTGTCGTCTCGATGGGGACTCCTACGACTATCTGGGCTGGGCCCTCGTGCCGGAACAGTTCCTGCTTCCGGGGGGCGAGTTGAACGACCCTCGGCTCCAGGAGAACCCGATGAACATGATCGCCCTCTACTCGCATATTGACGGGCCGCTTTTCAGCATTCTTGACAGCGTTTTCGGCAAGGTCGAGCAATACGACGACGACCTTCTCTATTATTCGTTGATCACCGAAAGAGCGGAAAGCATCTTCCGCTTGCGGGAAGGCATTGAACGGTTCTTTGTCACGGACATCAACAACCCGGCATCGGGCGCCCTGGCGCAAAGCCATGTCCCCGTCCTGTGGGACTATTTCGGCCTGAATGCCCAGGACTCGAATCACCTTCCGGGAGGTTCCAATGTCCTGTTCATGGACGGCCACGTCGAGTTCATTCGCTATCCCGGTGATTTTCCTGTTTGCGTGCTGATGGCTGTCTGTCAGGCCTTGATCGACATGTGAACAGGAGTTCCGGAAGGGGGAGCGCCGGAGGGCCACCTGCCGGCGCTCCCTTCCCTTTTTCCGGCTCCGGTTGACGCGACATTCCCCAAGTGTGCAGAATGCCTTGAACTCGGAGGGGGGATCATCGGAGGAATCCTGTTGCGGGATGCGCCCTGCCTGGACGGGCCTGCCCGTCTTTGCCCGCGGCAGGCCCTGGCCCGCCCCCGGAATGCCGAGCCAGAGGAGTGAACCGCGTGGCCAAACTTCCCTTTCGCACGAAACTGCTTTTCGGACTGGCCGCACTGGGCATGAGTCTGCCCGACCTGCTGCTGATGCAGTGGCTCATGAAACGTTATCTCCCGGGGAGCGAAGATGCCGTGGCCCTGGTAACGCCCCGCCTCTTCGCGGCCGCGTACATGCTCGGCCGCATCGGCGAGGCCGTGTATTGCCCCATCATCGCCAGTTGGACCGACAATTTCCGGTCGCCTCTCGGTCGGCGTATCCCCTTTATCCGGCGGGGCATCCTGCCGTTAGCGCTGGTCATATGGCTCATGTACAACCCGCCCGTCGCGGAGACCAGTATCATCAATTTTCTGTATCTTGCCGTCCTGTTGCAGGCCTATTTCTTCCTGTTCTCCGTGGTCGTCATGCCCTATCTGGCCCTCTTGCCGGAACTCACCGCGGACATGGAAGAGCGGGTATCGCTGACCGTGACGCAATCGCTGTTTGTCGTGGTGGCCAGCGTGCTGTTCGCGTTTGCCGGGGTGGTGATCGCCGCCTTCGGCTACCGCGTCACCACCGCGATCGTAGCGGCCGTCGCGATTGCGGCGTTTGTTCCCCTGGCCTGGACCATCCGCGAACGACAGCCCATGGACCGTCACGACGGCCCTCCGCAGGTGCCGCTGCTCCGAGGCATGCTGCTTACCCTGAAAAACGGGGCATTTCTCCGGATCGCCCTCTCGACCGCTTTCTACTGGTTCGGCCTGCAGATTGTCATCGCCATGCTCCCCTACTGGGTCGAAACCGTCCTCGGAAAAGACGAGGCCTTCACCTCCGTGTTCATGGGATGCTTCGTCCTGTTCAATGTCGGGGCGTTCTTTCTGATGCAGAAGCTCGCCGCGCGGTTTGGCAAGTACCGGGTCTTTCTCGGCACTCTCCTGGCGTCGGCCATGGTCTTTGCCCTGTTCGCGACGGTGGGTTCGCTGCCGCTGGGCGGGGTGATTCCTCAGACCCTGATTGTGGTCGCGCTGGTCGGGGTGACCGTGGCGGGCTTCATGGTCCTTCCGTTCGCCTTACTCTCCGACGCGGTCGACTACGACGAGCGGCTGACCGGCCAGCGCCGCGAAGGCATGTTTTTCGGCGTGCAGGGCATCTTCCAGAAACTCATGATCGGGCTGGGCATCGTCACGCTGAGCAATCTCAAGGGCCTGGGAGATGCCCATGCCGAGGCGACCATTCCCGGCCTGAAACTCTCCGTACTCCTGGCGGGCATCGCATGCCTGATCGGCTTCTTCCTCTTCCTGCCGTATCCCTTGCGGGAACGCGACGGACGCGTCGTCCACGTGCGCGACCTTCAGAGAGAAGAGCCTCCGGCATCGTAGGACCGGGCCGCGTCGGTTTGGGTCGCTTTTGTTCCTTTGCTATACTGGGCTTTCGAAACCCTGTAGCGGAAGGTCTGCGGGTGTACCCGCGGCAAAAGGCGTTCAGATATGACCGAAACAGCTCACGAGACCCTGCATGCTCCGGAAGGCATTAGCGTTCGGAATCCGCGCAACGGGGAACTTCTCTACACCATACCCGCCCCATCGGAACAGGAGGTGGCGGCGACCTATGCGCGCGCCCGGGAGGCGTTTAAGACGCTCAAGGCGATGACGGTCAGGGAACGCCTCGAAGAAGCCTCAAAACTCAAGCGGTATCTGCTGGAACATCGCGTGGAGATCGCGCGGAAAATTGTCAGTGAGACCGGAAAATGTCTCACGGACGCCCTGATGCTCGAACTCTTTCCAGCGATTGACACGATTGACTATTACGAGAAGAATGCCGAACGGATCCTGGCCGATCGCTGCGTCAAGACGCCCATTTTCCTCTTCGGCAAGAAGTCCCGGGTGGTCTTTGAGCCCATGGGCCCCGTGCTCGTGATTTCCCCGTGGAATTACCCGTTCCACCTGTCGTTTGTGCCGATCATCTGCGCGTTTATTGCCGGGAACCCGGCGATCCTCAAGCCCTCGAGCTACACCCCGCTCAAGGGGCTGTTTGAAGAGCTTACCGGGAACAGCGGTTTCATGAAAGACGCGATCCAGGTCGTCTATGCCACCCGCAGGCACGCCGAGCTGCTGATCGACGAGAAACCCGCCAAGATCTTCTTTACCGGCAGCGTGGGGGCGGGCCGGCAGGTCATGGCCTCCGCGGCCCGCCACCTGATCCCCCTGGAACTCGAGCTGGGCGGCAAGGATCCCATGCTCGTGTTCGACGACGTCGACATCGACCGCACGGCCAACGGCGCGCTCTGGGGCGCGTTCGCGAATTGCGGGCAGACCTGCACGTCCGTGGAGCGCATCTACGTCCAGGAAAGCATCTATGACCGGTTTGTGGCCGCGCTGACGGAGAAGGCCGCCAGACTCCAGACCCTGGCGCCCGACGGCGTGGGCGAGGACAACGGCGACCTCGACGTCGGCTGCATGACCGCGGAGTTTCAGATCGCGACCGTCGAGGACCAGATCCGCGACGCCAAGGCCAAAGGCGCTGCCGTTGCCTGCGGGGGAGGCCGCAGCGGAAACTCCCATGTGTTTCCCCCAACCGTCGTGACGGACCTCAACGACGGCATGAAAATCGCCTGGGACGAGACCTTCGGCCCCGTGGTGACCGTGAGCCGGTTCAAGACCGAACAGGAGGCCATTGACCTCGCCAACAACTCTCCGTTCGGCCTGAGCGCCAGCGTATGGTCAGCGGATCTCGAACGCGCCGAACGGGTCGCCCGGAGCATCGTCACGGGCAATGTTTCGATCAACAACGTCCTGGCCACCCAGGCCAACTCCGGCCTGCCCTTCGGCGGCGTGAAAGACAGCGGTTTCGGACGCTACCGCGGCACGTTTGGGCTGCACACCTTTTCGAACGTGAAATCGCTGGTCATTGACAAGCAAAGCGCCAAATCCGAGTTGAACTGGTATCCCTATTCCCGGAGAAAATTCGAGCTTTTCAACGAGTTGATGGCGGCCGCGTTCAGCGGCAAGCCGTTCGCGCTGGTGCGTACTGCGCTGGCGGGCCTGAAGCTCGAGCTTCTCGCACGAAAGCACCGCATGTAACGCTCGAGCCCGGTTCACGGGCATGGTATAAAGGCACGCACAAAACTCAGGAGACCCCGATGTCCGTATCGTCCGCTCCGCATGCATCGCCGGATTCGTCTGTTTCACCTGCACGCCGCGCCGCGGTCTCCCTGGCGCTGATGCTCTGCGTGCTGCACGCCGGCGCGACCGTGATGATCTATGAGTTTATTGCCGTGCGCATTCTGCAGCGGGATTTCGGGAGTCTCCTGGAGATCTGGGCCGCGGAGATGGCGGTGGTCCTCGCGGGACTGGCCATTGGCTACGCGCTGGGGGGCTACCTGGCGGATCGCTTCCGGGCGTGGTGGCTTCTCGGACTGGTGCTCACCATTGGCGGCCTTACCGCGTTGCCCATGGAACCGCTGGCGTTCCGCACCGCGGACTGGCTGTTTTCCTTAGAGAACACCGAGCCGGCGTGGTGGTGGCCGATCCTTGCCGCCGGCGCCTGCACGTTTGTCCCCATCCTGGCCCTCGGCACGGTGACCCCACAGGCCATTCGCCTGCAGGTGCGGAGCCTTGACCGCGTGGGGTCCGGCGCGGGCTGGATATCGAGCCTGTCCACGGTCGGGAGCATCCTGGGGGTCATGCTCATCACGTTTGTGTTTCTGCCGAACTTCGGCGTACGTATGACCCTGCTCTGGGTCTCGCTGGCCCTCGCCGCGCTGGGCCTGCTGGTCATGGCTGTATCCCTGTTGACGTGCAGAAAGGGGGCCGCCGCCGCGCTCTTCTTCCTCGCGGCCCTGGGCGCCTGCGGCGGGGCGGATGCCCAGGTACTTTACGACCGCTACAGCGCCTACCATCACATTCTTGTCGTCGACGAGGGGGACACCCGCATGCTCCGGTTCGACGACACCCGCCAAACCCAGATGTCGCGCCGCAATCCCGTGGAAGGGGGATTTGAATATACAGACTTCTTCCATGTCCCGATGATCTTCAATCCCGCCGCGGAAGACATTCTGTTCGTGGGACTCGGCGGCGGCACGGGGCCCAAAGCGTTCCTGCACTACTACCCCGGCACCCGGCTCGATGTCGCGGAGATCGACCCGCTGGTGGTCAAGGTCGCGCGCGAGTTTTTTGAGGTGCCGGAAGATCCGCGGCTGCACATCGCGGTGGCCGACGGCCGCGTGTTCATCCGCCGGACGCGCAAACAGTACGACGCGATCATGATGGACGCCTACGGGACCAGTCCCTACGGCCTGAATCTTCCGTACCACCTGACGACGGTGGAGTTCTTCCGGATCGCGCGGGACCGCATCAAGAACGGCGGCTGTCTGGTTTATAACACCGTCGAGACGGACCGCCGCACCCGGCGCGATCGCGTTCAGGATCTGCTCGTCACAATGGCCCAGGTCTTTGAGTTCACGTATGCCTTTAAAGCCCGAAGCAGCATGAATACCGTGCTGGTGGGCATCAAGATCCCGTTGGCCGCCGAGGGCGCCCCCGAAGGCAAATACGAGGAATGGCCCCGCGGCCCCGTCGTCCAGCATCCCCTGAGCGTCGAGCAGCTTACCGAGCTTACCCGACGGTTGGCGGACGCGGGGAGGCTCCCGCTTCCGCGGCTCCAGGACCGAATTCGTCAGATTTCCCCCGCCGTGAGCGGCCCAGGCCGGGGCATGGTCCTGACGGACGACTTTGCGCCCACGGACCTGGGGGCCGGGGGCTGATCGGACGGCGTCAAGGCCCCGTATCGCGCAGGATGCCGTAATCGACCGGGATATGCTCCCCATGTTCGAGCCAGCGGGCCAGGATGAACAGGTAGTCGTTCAGCCGGTTCAGATACGCGGGGATGATTCCCGCATCAAAGCCGGGCACGGCCTCCCGGAGCTCCGCAAAGGCCCGCTCGAGCCGGCGGACCGCGGTACACGCCACGTCCGCATGGGCGGCCGGAATCGTGGACGCGCCGACGATGAACGCATTGGGCAGGGTCAACTCCGCCTCGAGCCGCAGTTGCGCCTCTTCCAGCTTTCGCAATGCCGTTTCGCCGATCGTTCCCTGCCGGTATTCGGGGTGTTTTCTCCCGGGATCGCTGCACTCGGTGCCGATGATAAAAAACGTGTGCAGCACCCAATGCAGAAACTCAATGACTTCGCCGAACGCCGCGTCGTTCTGCGAGACCAGCACCTGTCGCAGAAGCGCCGTTTGTGCGCGCGCCTCATCCAGCGTGCCCACGCAGCGGATGAGGGGATGGCATTTCGAGTACGTTTCCCCGTTCAGCGCGGTGGTCTCGCCCTGATCCCCCCGTTTTGTCGTCACTTTCGAGCGCATCACGTTACCCTCAGTCCAGGGTGATGGAAACCGGACAATGGTCCGAGCCCGGCACCTCGGGATGAATTCGCGATTCCCCCAGCCGGGGCAACAGGGCCTCATCCACCACATGGTAGTCCAGTCGCCAGCCGATGTTCCGGACGCGGGCATTGGTGCGGTACGACCACCATGTGTAGTGCCCGGGTTCCGGCGTAAAATGCCGAAACGTGTCCACGAAACCCCATCGGAGCAGCCGCTCCATCGCGCGCCGCTCTTCCGGATAGAACCCCGGGTTGTCTTCGTTGTCTTTCGGGCGCGCCAGGTCAATCTCCCGGTGGGCAATATTGAAGTCGCCGCACAGAACCATGGGTTTCCCGGCTTCCCGCAGTTCCCTGCCCAGCTTGACCATCGCCCGGCAGAACTCGAGCTTGTAGGGCAGGCGCGCCCGCAGCGGCTGGCTGTTCGGGAAGTACGCATTGACCAGCACGAAAGACTCGAACTCGAGCACCTGGCACCGCCCTTCGTCGTCGAATTTGCGGACGCCGAGTCCTTCGACCCGGAGCGGTTCCAGGCCGTTGCGGAAATACGTGGCCACCCCACTGTAGCCCCGGCGTTTGGCACTGTGCCACACACTGCGGTATCCGTCCGGGGAACGCACCGACTCCGACAGGTCGCTCTCGAGAGCCTTGGTCTCCTGCAGACAGAGGACGTCGGCCCCGGTTTCCACCAGCCACGGCACAAACCCTTTCTTTTCCACCGCCCGCACCCCGTTGACGTTCCACGAATAGAGTTGCATGCCGCCTCCGCTTTTTCGAAATGCCCGTGACCATGCCAAGAATAGCGTTTTCAAGGAGTTAAAACAATCCGCAGGATGCGTAGCGCAGGCGTCTCGCCTGCATTCTTGCTTTGTAGGGACGATCCGGATGCAGGCGAGACGCCTGCGCTACAAGACGCCCCGGATTTGTCCAGAATGTCCTCCTTGGCGGCTTTGCGTGAGGCATTTGTCCCGCTCGTCACATTTGACACCAGCGATCCGGATGCAGACGCCCGCGTGTGGAACCGCCGCGCCCGGCGGTCATTCGAACNNTTGGAACATGTCCCCGTTCTCCGTTCTCTCCTCCGGAGCTTCGGTCGCGAGGTCATTCGGAAACCCATGGGGTCATTGTCATCCGTGTCCTTCGGGCTGCCCTGAGAGGGCGACCGAGAATAGCCCAGGGCAACGCCCTGGGTTATATATCGTTCAATAGATACGCCCTGACGGGGCATCCCGAATCCAGAGAAGGCACGAAACAGGACATGCCTCAATCGCGTTCTCAGATCCCGTTCCATATCGAAATCCAAATCGGGATCGAAATCGGAATCGGGAATCGCCGTCCATGATCTCCTGAGATGAGAATCTGATGAAAACCACGCGTGAGATTGGAGCTTGGATTGCCCCTT